>NZ_JBIWGZ010000006.1:0-278754 GCF_044763875.1 Rummeliibacillus sp. NPDC094406
TCAAACTCTCCATAAAAGTAAAGTTTGAAAGCTCATTAGCTTTGCTAGCGTATCATCTATAAGATGATATCTATTGTTTGTCCTTGTCACTAACATAAGTTAGTGATCAAAGTTTATTGATTAACGTCTTGCTTGTTCAGTTTTCAAGGTTCATATCTTGTCGTTGTTTTGACGACTTAAACATCTTATCATTTTATTTTTTCTTTGTCAATAACTTTTCTGAAAAAGTTTTTTGAAGAAAAAAAGATGAGATATTAGTTTTTCAATCACGTCTTAGCGACATGTATTACTATACCTCATCTATTTTAATAAATCAATAGTTTTTCTGAAATAATTTATTGATTTTTGATTCGTCGATCACAAAAAGTGTAATACCAACAATAACAATAACTCCTCCAATAACTTGGGTAGTAACTAAATGTTCGTTGAAAATGAAGTAAGCAAGAATCGATGCCCCTACAGGTTCAAATAAAATGGCTATTGAAATTACATTAGCTGAAACCCATTTAAGCGCCCAATTAAATAAATTATGTCCCAAAAGATTTGGTACAATCGCTAATAATAAAAACCATATCCAATCCATCCTAGGATATGGACCAAACGATTCTCCTTTGAAAAGGATATAAAAGAACAGTGTAATGGTGCTCGCTGTATAAACAATGATTGTATATGTAGTCAGAGATACCCTTTTTCTAACTTCTTGTCCAAATAACATATAACCTGTTACTAATGCACATGCGATTAGAGCTAGCATATCTCCATAGAATGCTAATCCCCCCACTTTAAAATCGCCCCAGCTAATTAATACACTACCAGCAATTGCAACGATTCCTGAGAAGACGGTTTTAAAAGCAATCGGTTCTTTAAAGAAAACAAATGTACCAATAATAGCGAATAACGGCTGCAATGTTACAAGAACTGTTGAACTAGCTACGGAAGTATAGCGTAAGGACTCAAACCATAATATAAAATGAAAGGCTAAGAATATCCCTGCAATAATAGAAAAAATCCAATCTTTCTTTTCAATATCAATAAGTTCTTTTCGATAATAAATTAAAAAAGTTGGTGCCATCAATAACACCGAAAACAACATTCTATAAAATGCAATCACGCCGGAATCTGCTTCTACTAATTTCACTAAAATAGCGGATGTCGAAACAGAAATGACCCCGATTAATATTGCAATTAACGGATGAATTTTTGGCTTATCCACCCTTTCACCTCCAAAATACGTGTAGCACATTTTCCCATGATAATTGTACAATAGGATCATGTTGTCTTTCATTTTGACACTTTAATTTTTTCGGCGCAAGCTGAATTTCGGGAGGAGGAGATTATCATCAATACTATAGTTGAAAATTCACTTACATATGAAACCATTTTTAAGCTTATTATTGCCGCACTTTTAAGTTTAGGTATTGGTATTGAACGGGAACTAAAAAGAAAGCCCGTCGGTTTAAAGACAAGTCTCGTCATTGCTACTTTTAGTTGTCTATTGACGATTATTTCAATCGAATCCGTTTTTCACGCAAAACCTGTTCCCGGCATTACCATATCCATGGATCCTCTGCGTCTAGCAGCTCAAATAGTCAGCGGCATCGGTTTTTTGGGAGCTGGTGTCATTCTTAGGAAAGGTAATGATAGTATAAGCGGACTAACGACTGCTGCAATGATTTGGGGAGCAGCAGGAATTGGAATTGCAGTCGGTGCCGGCTTTTATCTTCAGGCAATTACCACTGTTATCCTAGTACTTATTGGTGTAGAAGTAATTGCCCCTCTCTTTTTTAAAATGGGACCGAAACGCCTTCGGACAAAAGATGTTTCACTTATGCTCTACTTAAAAGATGCAAACGATATAAAAAATATATTAAAATATCTTAACAGTCACCATATGGAAGTGGATCATATTCGTATAAAGGATGTTCGATTGTCAAACAATGAAATACACCATCAAGTAAATCTTCGTTTTTCAGCAGTATCGAAACAACTAGATACAATTTCTTTATATAATGAGATAAAAAAACTTCCTTATACAGAAGAAGTGGAAATCGAAATATTGTCTTAAAGGGGTTAAATGATGAAAGATTTATGGAAACTTTTAAAGCACGGAAATAAACCTTCCCTGCTCGCAGCTTTTGTTAACTTATTTTTAGGAATCATTAAAGCTGTTGCATTCTTTTTTACAGGGAATGTCGCAATGTTCGCAGAAATGATGCACTCTTTGGGCGATGCAGCTAATCAGTTCTTTGTCTATGTTGGTTCTGCTCTATCAAAAAAAGCACCAACTCGCCAGTTCCCGAAAGGATTCGGACGTGTCGTTAACTTAGTATGTTTAGGTGCTGTCCTTATTGTTGGAATTTTATCTTACGAGACAATCGTAGAAGGATGGCATCAAATTCAACATCCAGTGGAATCCTCTAAAATGTGGATTAGTTTATCAGTATTAGCAGTCGGAATTATCATGGAAGGTTCTGTATTATTAAAAGCTGCCTTAGAAATTTCCCATGATGCAGGGTTGAAAGCAAATCCGATTACAGCCCTACCAATAGCATTTACACATTTAGGTAGTGCAAAACCAGCTACAAAATTAGTATTTATGGAAGACTTAGTTGCAACATCTGGTGGTGTTCTAGCTTTTTTAGCGGTTCTAATCTCTCATTTCACAGGATTTTTACAGGCTGAAGGTATCGCTTCCATTCTTATCGGAGTAATGATGTTCTATGTAGTAGGTGTTGTATTTTTAGAAAATGCGCGTGGTGTAATAGGTGAAACAGATGAAGAAATGCTTAATCACATTGCACATTTAATTATGGATGATCCGAATATCCATGATATAAAAAAATTGGTCGTTCTAAAAGAAGGAGAATACCTTCATGTTGAACTAATCGCTGAGGTTGATCCGACATTAAGTTTTGCCTATGTAGATGACATTCGTGATCATCTAGTCGAGTTAATATCTGCACAAAAAAATGTATCAACAGTTCATATATCATTTGATGAAGATAATGGAGTTCCGGAATGGAATCATGTTAGTGATCGACCTGATGAATTAGGATAATAATGGTAAAATGCGAAGAGATGTTTAAACTCTTCGCATTTTTATTTTCTATTATTGAATGATTTTCAGTATAAAACCACAAACTAGTTATGGAGGTGATTCAATGAGTGGATTACAGAGATTTGCTCTCTGCGTACTTGTTATCGGGGGACTCAATTGGGGACTATTAGGTATTTTTCAATTCGACGTTGTTGCTACACTATTCCGTGATGGACAAGCAAGTTTTGGAGCTCGAACATTATACACAATCATTGGGATTGCAGGCCTTATTAGTTTGAGTACATTATTTACTCCTTATAGAGTACCGCACCGTATAGTGAAAAAGGATAATGTTCGTCCTTTGAAAAGTGTATAATACCCTTCTTCAAAGACTAGCTTTTTTAAGTTTAACGAGAAAGTGCAACAATAAAAACCGGAGAACAAAATTTCAATTGTTCTCCGGTTTTTTTATTTGCTATACCCAACCTCTGAAACGAGATGCTTCAGCAGTTTTACGAACCCCAACCATATAAGCAGCTAAACGCATATCAATATTGCGAGTTGTTGCTACATTGTAGACATTGTCGAAGGCTTCTACCATTTTCTTCAACAATTTTTCATTTACTTCATCTTCTGACCAATAGTAACCTTGGTTATTTTGAACCCATTCGAAATAAGAAACTGTAACGCCACCAGCACTCGCTAGTACGTCTGGTACCAATAAGACACCGCGGTCATAAAGGATTTTAGTAGCTTCTGATGTAGTCGGACCATTAGCCGCTTCTACTACAATTTTCGCACGAATATTATGTGCGTTTTCTGCAGTGATTTGATTTTCAATCGCAGCTGGAACAAGAATATCACAATCTAGCTCAAGTAACTCTTGGTTTGAAATCGTATTTTCAAACAATGTTGTCACTGTGCCGAAGCTATCACGGCGATCTAGTAGATAATCGATATCCAAGCCATCTGGATCATGTAATGCGCCATAAGCGTCCGAAATACCGATTACTTTTGCACCTAAATCATTCATAAATTTAGCTAAGAAGCTTCCTGCATTACCGAAACCTTGGATAACAACACGTGCACCTTTAATATCAATATTGCGACGTTTAGCTGCTTCTTCTATAATAATTGTTACACCTTGAGCAGTTGCACGGTCACGACCTTGCGAACCACCAAGAACGATTGGTTTTCCTGTGATGAAACCTGGTGAGTTGAATTCGTCAATACGACTGTATTCATCCATCATCCAAGCCATAATTTGAGAGTTTGTGAAAACATCAGGAGCTGGAATATCTTTTGTTGGTCCAACAATTTGACTAGTTGCACGAACATATCCACGACTTAAACGTTCAACTTCTCCCATTGACATTTGACGTGGGTCACAAATGACACCGCCTTTACCGCCACCATACGGTAGATCAACGATACCTGCTTTTAAAGTCATCCACATAGATAAAGCTTTTACTTCTTCCTCTGAAACTTGAGGGTGGAAGCGAACGCCACCTTTAGTAGGTCCTACAGCATCATTATGTTGCGCACGGTAACCTGTAAATACTTTTACAGAACCATCATCCATTTTCACTGGAATACGTACTTCCAACATACGAAGCGGTTCTTTTAAAAGTTCATACATTGCTTCGTCATAGCCAAGTTTTTGAAGAGCTACCTTTATAACAGCTTGAGTAGATGTAAACAGGTTTAGATTTTCTGCCATTTGATTTTTTCGCCTCTTTTATTTTTAATAGTGGTTAAAAATAGTACTAAGTGCAAACATTGTAACATAGTTCAACGACTATGTTGACTATTTATATTTATTTTTTAAAGACTTCACGAATTTTATCCAATGCCCAGTCCAATTCTTCTTTTGAAATGATTAATGGAGGAGCAAATCGGATAACTGTATCATGTGTTTCTTTACATAATAAACCATATTCCATCAACTTTTCACAGAAAGGACGAGCTTCTGTATTTAGTTCCATTCCGATAAACAATCCACGACCTCGTACTTCTTTAATCGCTTCGTTCTCAATTTTATTTAATTCGTCTACGAAATATTGACCTAGTTCCAATGAACGTTCTGCAAGTTTTTCATCGCGTAATACATTTAATGATGCAATCGATACTGCACATGCCATCGGATTACCACCAAATGTTGAACCATGAGAACCAGGGTTGAAAACGCCAAGAATATCTCTACTTGATACAACACATGAAATTGGGAATACTCCACCACCTAGAGCTTTTCCTAAGATATACATATCAGGATCTACATCTTCCCATTCACAAGCAAACATTTTCCCAGTACGAGCAAGACCTGCTTGAATTTCATCAGCTATGAATAAGACATTATTTTCGCGACAAAGCTCACGAGCTGCTTTTAAATATCCAGCTGGTGGAATAACGATTCCCGCTTCTCCTTGAATTGGTTCAACGATGAATGCCGCTGTATTTGGTGTTATAGCAGCTTTTAATGCTTCTAAATCACCATAATCTACAAGTTTGATACCTGGCAGTAACGGTCCAAATCCACGACGGTATTCAGGGTCGGAAGTCAATGAAACCGCTAACATTGTACGACCATGAAAGTTTCCGTTACAAGCAATTACTTCAGCTTTACCATCTTCTACACCTTTAATATCATATGCCCAACGACGAGCAGCTTTAAAGGCTGTTTCAACGGCTTCAGCACCTGTATTCATAGGTAGAACCATTTCTTTTCCTGTAAATTCACTTACTAATTCATACCATGGTCCAAGTTGATCACTATGGAATGCACGCGAAGCCAACGTTACTCGATCAGCTTGATCTTTTAATGCTTGAATAATTTTAGGATGACGGTGACCTTGGTTTACAGCAGAATAGGCAGATAGCATATCCATATATTTATTTCCTTCTGGGTCTTTCACCCAAACGCCTTCAGCTTCAGAAATAACGATTGGAAGTGGCAAATAGTTTTTTGCACCATATTCATTTGTTTGAGCGATAATTTTTTCAGAACCTGTTAATACCATTTAAATTTCCCCCTTAAAATACCCTTCATTTATACAACTCTTCTATTCTTCGCAATTAATTTTCAATAGTAAGCAGACAAAAACAGTCCCCTCTTTGCCTGCTTATTGAAATAGTAATCTATTAAAGCGTTTCTGAAATTGATTTAGATTGCATGTGTAATGTTAAGAAGTCTGGGCCACCCGCTTTAGAACAAGTACCTGACATGTTGTATCCACCGAATGGTTGGTAGCCTACAATTGCACCTGTACAGCCACGGTTAAAGTAAAGATTTCCTACGAAGAATTCCTCGCGAGCTTTTTCGATATGATCTCGGTTTGTAGAGATGACTGCACCTGTTAAACCGTATTCTGTATTATTTGCTACCTCGATCGCTTCATCGAAATCTTTTGCTTTTGAAATCGCAACAATTGGGCCGAAGATTTCTTCTTGCATTAAACGAGCATCATGAGCAACATCCGCAACTACTGTTGGTTTTACAAAGTAACCCACTGAATCATCAGCAGTACCACCAGCTACGATACGTCCTTCCTTATTTGCAACTTCAAAGTAGCTTGTTACTTTATTGAATGCTGCTGCATCAATAACTGTTGCCATAAAGTTATTGAAATCGGCAGGATCACCAACTGTTAAAGCATTGGTCAGCTCAACTACACGATCAACAACTTGTTCATAAACATCTTCTACGATAACTGCACGTGAACATGCTGAACATTTTTGACCACTGAAACCAAATGCTGATTTAACAATAGATTGAGCTGCTAATTCAAGATCTGCTTCTTTATCTACAACAATTGTGTCTTTACCGCCCATTTCAGCGATAACACGTTTAATCCAAATTTGTCCTTCGTTTTGAACAGATGCACGTTGATTGATACGAAGACCTACATCACGTGAACCTGTGAAACTTACAAAGCGAGTACGATGATGATCGACTAAGTAATCACCAACTTCTGAACCTGAACCTGGTATGTAGTTCACAACACCAGCTGGAAGACCTGCTTCTTCAAGAATCTCCATAAATTTATAAGCAATAATTGGAGTTGTTGAAGCTGGTTTTAATAATACTGTGTTCCCTGTTACCACTGCAGCAACTGCAGTACCTGCCATGATGGCAAATGGGAAGTTCCATGGAGAGATGACAACACCTACACCTAATGGAATGTATCCAAATTTATTATATTCACCTGGACGACTTTGAACTGGTTTACCGTCTTTAAGTTCAAGCATTTGACGACCATAGTATTCCAAGAAATCAATAGCTTCTGCTGTATCTGCATCTGCCTCAATCCATGGTTTACCAGCTTCCAAAGTCATAAGAGCTGACATTTCATGACGACGACGTTTTGTAATAGCTGCCGCTTTGAATAGAATATCTGCTCGTACTTCAGGTTTTACTTTGCTCCAAGTTTTAAATGTTTCATCAGCGATCTTCATTGCTTTTTCAGCAAGCTCTTGATTCGCTTTTGAAACAGTACCTACTACCTCTGTTTTTTTTGCAGGATTGTAAGATACAATTTTGTCTTCAGTTGTAATTTTTTCCCCACCAATAATCAATGGATAATCTTGACCAAGCTCACTTTGTACCTTTTTTAAAGCCTCTTGATATGCTTGACGATTTTCCTCTTTCGAAAAATCTGTTAATGGTTCTGTTGTGTACGAAATCATTTCTTATCCTCCCTTGTGATCAAAGCGCAAAAAATATTTGCATTCATTTGTCGTTTACACTTATAATAATGCAAAATATAATTGCATTTTTCAAGTAAAAGTTTTAAAAAAAATCTAAAAATTTTTCAGGTGATAAAAATGGATATGCATAAAGAGGAATTATTGCCGTTTTATGAATTTGCAACAGAACATGTTTCAGTAGGCATACATGCAGTTGATACAAACGGTAAAACAATTATTTATAATGAGAAAATGAGAGAAATTGAGGGGCTTCATTTAGCGGATATTCGTGATCGCTCGATATTGGAACTTTTCCAATTCGAAAAAGAAGATAGTACATTGCTGAAAGTATTACAAACAGCAGAACCAGTCCATAATGTAAAACAAACATATTGGAACCAGAATGGGCAAGAGATTACTACGATTAACGATACCTATCCAATAATAGAAAATAATAAACTTCTAGGTGCTATTGAAATCGCTAGAGATATTACTACGTTAGAAAAGCTTGTCTACCAGCCGCTACGTCGTTACGGAGAGCAAATTACTTTTAATACCATTACAGCAGTATCTGAACCAATGCGTGAAGTGATTGAAACTGCCAAAAAGGCTGCAGCTGCAAGACTCCCTGTCTTACTTATCGGGGAATCTGGTACAGGAAAGGATTTAATAGCAGAAGCCATTCATAACGCATCAACACCTGCAAATGAAAATTTCATCACCTATTTCTGTAACCGTTCAGATACTTCGATGATTGAACGTTTAAAAAAACAATTACAAATTAGTGATAGCAGTACTATTTTCTGTGAACGCATTGAATATTTATCACTTGAGTTACAACAAGATTGTCTTACATTGCTCGAAGAACATAGGCAAGATTCGCATTTATTTATCGCTAGTATAGGTGGAGATCCAATTGATTTGATTGGCTCAGGTGAATTATTGAAGGAGCTATACTATTTCTTTGCATCAGTTTCAATAATCGTACCTCCCCTTCGTAATCGAAGGGAAGATATTAAACCATTTATAAATGATTATTTAAAACGTTATGATAAGTTGTTCGGTAAAAGACTGAAAGGTATGTCCAAGGAAGTTGAACAATTATTTATGCAATATGATTGGCCAGGGAATTTAAAAGAATTAGAAATTTTACTTGATGATATGATGTCCATGGTGACTAACGAAGATTTGATTAACTATGACTTGTTACCACTTCACTTTAAATGGAAAGCGCAAGAGATTAATTCTTCAGAAAAAACCCCAGATTATTTTGTCGTTCAAAATGATAAAGAGCTTTTACCACTCGATGATTATTTGCGTGAGGCAGAAGAATATTATTTAAATAAAGTACTTGATATGTATGACCATAATATTACCAAAGCATCAGAAGCACTTGGGATGAGTCGTCAAAATTTACAGTATCGTATTCGTAAAATGAAAAAGTAAAGTGAAACTTCACTCATTGGGTTTTCTTCATGCTCTACTTTATATCCCTTGTCTTCACTTTAGACTTGAAGTGGGATCTTATTGACCGTTAATGGTGGTAAAACAAAAAGCTATTTCGCTTATTTTATGCGAAATAGCTTTTTGTTTATTACTTAATACCCGATTCTTCAATCCAATCACGTAATTTCACTTTTAGTGAGTTGAAGCCGACCGAATCACTTTCATCAACACGATCTTGAAGCGATTTGCGAGGTGTTAAGTCTTTTCGTTTCATTGGCGGACGTTCTTGCAGTGCACGGATTGATAAACTTATTTTTTTTGCATCTGCGTCAACTTCAAGTACCTTCACTTGAACTTCTTGACCAATGTTAATGAAATCAGTGATGCTTTTTACAAACCCGTACGTAATTTCCGAAATATGGACGAGACCTTGAGTTGTTTCATCCAATGCAACAAATGCGCCATATGGCTGGATACCAGTTACATTTCCTGTAAGCACATCTCCTACTTCATATTTTTTTGCCATTTGTCCTTCCTACTTTCCGTGACTTCTATATACATTTTTTCACGTAAATTATAGCATAGTCCTTTGAACTCGAGCAAAAAATCATAATATTAAATGCGAATGGCGCGATTGATCAACATCAAACTCTGATATACAGCTCGGAAAAATTAAAAATAAAATATTGCGATGAGCACTTGCTGTAATTGTGATAAGTGTGATTTTTCATATTTGTTACACAATTCCCATACAACCAAGTCGAATATTGTTGTAAAATAGAACAATCCTTATATAAAAGGAGGACGTAAATAGTGTCAAACAGGGATCAATTCGCGTCAAAAATAGGCTTTATATTAGCCGCGGCAGGCAGCGCTATTGGATTAGGCGCTATCTGGAAGTTCCCATATATGGCGGGTACTAACGGTGGTAGTGTATTTATATTACTTTTTATTCTATGTACGTTAATCATTGGTCTGCCTATACTGGTAGCTGAATTTATGATTGGACGACGTGGACAAACAGATGCCGTAAACTCATTTAAAAAACAAGCACCTGGTACTGCATGGTTCTTAACAGGATGGGCAGGCTTCATCTTTTAATCGATTATCTTATCTTTTTACAGTGTTGTTGGTGGTTGGATTTTAAGCTATATTGTGCGAGCAATCACATTTAATCTAACAAGTAATAGTCAAGATTATTATGGTGAGCTTTTCACTTCGCTTACAAAAAGCCCTTGGGAAGTAGTTATTGCACAAGGAGCATTTATGTTTCTTACTGTGTGGATTGTCCAAGGGGGTGTAAAGAATGGTATTGAAAAAGCAAGTAAATGGATGATGCCTATACTTTTCGTCTTCTTTATCGTACTTGCTATTCGTTCTCTAACCTTAGATGGAGCGATGGAAGGTATTAAATTCATGTTCGTACCAGATTGGTCTTATTTGAATGGTAAAACATTCTTATTAGCAATGGGACAAGCATTCTTCTCATTAAGTATTGGTGTTGCTGCTATGATGACATATGCATCTTATTTATCAAAAGAAGAAAAAATTGTCGGTTCTGCATTTAATGTTGCTTGGTTGAATATCGGGATTTCACTTCTTGCAGGTCTTGTTATTTTCCCTGCCGTCTTTGCATTAGGTTTTACACCCAATCAAGGTCCAGGTCTTGTATTCATTGTCTTGCCAGCGGTTTTTCAACATATTCCATTCGGTTCATTCTTTATGATTATTTTCTTTATCTTATTGTTATTTGCAACTGTAACATCTGCAATTGCAATGTTAGAAATTGTTGTTGCTACAGCTATGGGTAACAAATACAACGAACGCAAGAAATACTCTTGGTTATGCGGTTTAGGCATTTTCATCATCGGAATCCCAAGTGCTTTATCATTCGGTGTACTCTCCAAAGTACAAATTCTAGGGAAATCCATTTTTGATTTTGCTGATTTTATCACAAGTAATGTAGGTATGCTACTTGGCGCAATTCTAGTTTCTATTTTTGCTAGCTACAAAATTTCAAAGGTTGATGCTTCAAATGAATTAGCAACAAAACCTTGGCTATTCATCACTTGGCGAATTCTCGTACGTTATATCGCGCCAATTGCTATCATTATTGTATTTATCCAAGGTATGTATGCGAACTTTTTCAAATAAATCAATTTCACAATGCAAAATTCATATAAAATATACGAACATTTAATGATATCCAATTTTGTTCAGTGTGGAGCGAAACATCCAAATCTGAATATATGGAATTAATTCAAAAAATAAAATTTTCTCACTTTTGTCACTGATACTTAATTTTTCTACTTTAAAACGTGTTATAATAGATTTCACATAAATACGAAAATTAAGAGGGGTGCTTTATTTATGATGAAAGAGAATCTTCATACACAATTAGGCTTGTTACGTAAAGAACGTAATCTTACATTAGATGAGTTATCATTAAAAACTCGAGTAGGTGTTGAAAAACTAGCACACTACGAATCTGGTGAAGAAATACCTTCTGAACAGACATTATTAAGGCTATCGAATGCCCTTGAAGTACCAGTCTCCAACTTATTGGATGGTTTAGAAAAGAAATAACAATTTACTTAATAGAAAAGCCTATCCTTAAAACTAGTAAAATGTTTTAAAGATAGGCTTTTCACTTTTATTCAATGATTATAGCAAGATCATATTTAATATAGATTTTTATAAAATGCATTTTGCTTCGAATTTTATGGCTAAAAGTTTATACGATATATTAATACATTCTTCAATTGGGATCCATTGTTCAAAGGATTGTTCATAAACCCCTTGAATTACTTTTCCTAATACTGAAGGATCATCAATATTTTGCAGTGCCGCAACTACATCTGCAGCTTCTGTATCATAAGTAAAATCATCCATCCCAAATGGATTCCAATCTTCTAAAGTGTGTATGGCTTTTCTATTCATTTCAATATTTTTCATCGAATTTCACCTAATTTACTTTTCTATGATACTGGTTATGATAACATAATTGTAAAAAAAGAAAAGAGGGATATGCTTGAACAGTTTAGATCGACTAGAAAATAGAACTCAAACAAACTCTATTAAATGGGATAAAATTGCCTCCATTTATCAATTAGAAGATGCATCAGATATACTTCCAATGTGGATTGCTGATATGGATTTTTCCGTACCTGACGTACTAATTAATGCGCTCAAAAAGCGCCTTGATCATCCTGTATTTGGCTATACTTTCGAAAGTGATGATTGTACGAAAGCATTTACTTCTTGGGTAGAAAGGCGCCATAGCCTGCATATCGAACCAAAATGGGTTCTTTATCATCAAGGTGTCGTGCCGGCCATTGCTTCAATCGTTGAAACATTCACATCAGAAAATGATGCTGTACTTGTCACACCTCCAGTTTATCCACCATTCTTTTATGTGCCAAAACAATTAAACCGTACAGTGAAAGAGTGCCCATTAGTTGAAAGAGATGGAATCTATACTTTTGACTTTGTAAAATTTGATGAAATATCTTCAGCTAAAGACGTCAAATTATTTATTTTATGCCATCCTCATAACCCTGGTGGTATTGAATGGTCTGAAGAAGATTTACTAAAAATCATTCGTATTTGCGTTAAAAACGATGTTCTTATATTATCCGATGAAATTCATGCAGACTTGATGTTAGATGGAAATAAACACACACCACTCGCAAAAATTGCTGGCGATTTACAAAATCATATTATTACATGTATGGCTCCTACAAAAACATTTAATATAGCAGGTATTCAAGCCGCTATGATGATTGTTCCAGATAATCAAAAGCGAAGCACATTAAAAAAGAATGCGGTTATGCATGCTCAAATGGGATTAAACATTTTCGCTACCACGGCTGTAGAGGCTGTCTATTCTACTGAAGGTGAGAAATGGCTAGATGAACTCTTACCATACATCTCGACAAATATGGACTTAGTCATTGAAAAGTTAACTGCTGCAATACCAGAAATCAAAATTCATAAATCTCAAGCTACCTACTTGTTATGGATTGATTACCGCAATACCGGACTTGAAGAGGATGAAGTGATGGAACGCTTACTTACACTTGGAAAATTAGCGTTAGAACCAGGAACGAAATTTGGCGAACAAGGAAGAGGCTTCTTACGTATGAACGTTAGTTGTCCAAGAGAAACAGTCCTAGATGGCATCCACCGTTTTATAAAAGCTTTTGAAAAGTAAAAAAATCCTGTACTAGTTTCTAATAGCTAGTACAGGATTTTTTCATTTAGTGTTGATTTGAAGAAGACTGTTTTTCTTTTAAGATTTTTTCTTCTAATTCTCTAGTCTTTTCTAAGTCTTTTCTTGCTTTTTTTCTAAATAAATTAAAAACAAGGATACATAAAATAAGAATAATTGCCATCTCGATTACTGCAGGAATATATTCTGATTTATTTTCAGGAAAATATAGGAACTCGTTTAAAATCCAAAGATTCATGATAAATCCGTCTCCTTATTATTTTTCGATAACTTTAATCGATTTAATCACAACGTCTTCTACTGGTTTGTCTTGGAAACCTTTTTCAACATTAGCGATTTCATCAACAATATTCATACCTTCTACTACATGACCGAATACAGTGTGTTTTCCATCTAACCATGGAGTACCACCATTTTCTTTATAAGCATTGATTACTTCTTCTGGGAAGCCAGCATCTTGCATTTGGCCAATCATATTGGCAGGAACTTCTGACATTTGTACGATAAAGAATTGGCTACCGTTTGTGTTAGGACCAGCATTTGCCATTGAAAGAGCACCACGAAGGTTCATAAGTTCAGGAGCAAATTCATCCTCGAATGAATGACCATAAATACTTTCGCCGCCCATACCTGTTCCAGTTGGGTCGCCACCTTGAATCATGAAGTCTTTGATAACACGGTGGAAGATAATTCCTTCGTAATATCCATTTTTAGCATGAGTTAAAAAGTTTTCTACTGTTTTTGGTGCTTGTTCAGGGAATAATTTAATTTTGATGGCACCTAAAGTTGTGTTCATTTCTACTAATACTTCGTTTTCTGCTACTTCAGTTGTAAATTGTGGGTACATAATTGCATCTCCTTTTAAAAAAAATATTTGGTTTATCCAGAATTCCAGAAAAGTGATCGTATCACTTCCAATAAATACTCCACACTCTTCGCATAAATTCTTTCTTTTTTACTATATCCTGTCCTAGTCTAACATAAATACAAGTATTTTTCAGTCTACAACATTGAACTTCATCTTTTAGACATTTTATTTCATAAACAGTCTTATCAAAATCTCACTTCTTTTGTCCATCTCTTATTAGAAATGTGCTATTCTGTTAAATGGTAATGTAAAAATTCCATTTCTATACATAGAATTAAAGAGGAGGATATTTTTGAGAAAAGTAGTAGGCAGTCTTATTATTATTTGCAGTCTTCCTCTGCTATTTTTTCTTTTTGAGAAAGTTTCAACTGAAATACAAACGGCGAAAGCCTTTGATAAACAGTTTACAGCGAATATTCAATTAGATGCACCTAATGCGCTCATCCCTACTATTCTCAAGGATCGTAATAATAAGGTCTTTTCAGAAGAGTACACAGAGTGGAGACAGCCACTAGGACTTGCCGATATCCCTGAATTTGTACAGCAACTATTTATCACTAGTGAAGACACGAACTTTTATCAACATATAGGCTTTGATTTGACTGGGATTGCTCGTGCCGTTATGGCAAATAGATCTAGCGGTGAAGCTTCACAAGGTGGTAGTACAATCACACAGCAGCTTGTTCGTATGCGTTATTTGTCTCAAGAAAAAACATATGAACGAAAAATGCTCGAAATTTTTTATGCTTACGAACTTGAACGGAAGACCACAAAAGATGAAATTTTGAACATGTATTTAAACGAAATGTATTTTGGTAATGGTGCTTATGGTGTCAATGGTGCTGCAACTTACTATTTCAATAAACCAGTCTACAAATTGTCTAAAGCACAAATGGCATTTATAGCAGCAATTCCAAATAACCCATCGCTATATGACCCATTAAGACATTTCAAAAATACAAAAAAAAGACAAGAGCGTCTACTAGATAAATTAGTAGAAAAAAATGTTTTGTCAAAAAATGAAGCTGAAAAAATAAAAAAAGAAAAAATAGTTATCACGTTGAAGGAGAAAAAGCAATTATACCCAGCTTATAGCACTTATGTGATGAATGAATTCCGTTCACTTATTGCTACAAAAGAAGGATATAAAGAACAGTTACAGGCTGCAAAAACGTCTCAACAAAGAAAAGCAATTAATACAAAACTTTCGAAACGTGTCAATAAGCTTTTAAATCAAGGCCTAACAATCGAAACAGCATTGTCACCTTCCAAGGAATTTGCTGATACAGAAAATATTAATCAGATTTTGGGAAATCACGGTGATTTACAAGCTTCTGCTGTTGTTATTGACAATACTAATCGTGAAATCATTAGTATTTATGCAGGTAAAGGATATAAAAAATATGATTTTAACAGAGCTTTCCAAGGCGCTCGCCAACCCGGTTCAGCCTTTAAACCGTTAATCGATTATGCTCCTTATTTTGAAGAGACAAATGCCACTCCAAATACATATGTCAGCGGTGCTCTTTTCTGTATAGGAAATTATTGTCCTCAAAACTACGGGGGGCAAGTGCTTGGAAATGTAACAATCCAACAGGGTTTCCGAAATAGTTATAATACAGTCGCTATGCGATTGTTCCATCAAATCGGTGTAAAAAAGGCTTTTTCTTACTTAAAACCCTTTCAATTTGATTCGTTGACGAAACAAGATCGCGTCTATTCTGCAGCAATTGGTGGGTTAACTCATGGAGTAACGACAGCAGAATTAGCAGACGCTTATACAAGTTTTATCGATGGCGAATATCAACCTGCACATACAATACGAAGTGTAAAAGATAGTAATGGCAATGTACTTTACAAATGGGATAACAAATCAAAACAAGTTTGGTCGCCAAGTACTGTGTCTGATATACGATTCTTAATGTCAGATGTTGTTCAACATGGTACGGGTGTAGGGATTCATGTGAATGCTCCTTATGTAGGTGCTAAAACAGGAACAACCAATGATTATCGAGATTTCTGGCTTGCAGGATTAACTAACCGATATACATCTGCTGTATGGGTCGGCTATGATCGACCTCAAAATATGGAAGCCCTTGAAAATGAGAAAATTCATCATCGTATTTTCTCAAGCATTATGAGTAACTAACAAAGAGCTATTCGAAATGATCTTCACTTCGAATAGCTCTTTTTCTAAACAACTACAAACGCTAACTTTGCTTTGCTCTGTTCTATTAAGAAAATGGTAAGCTAGAGACAATGCCGTTATAAAGTTTAAATACGACATAAATAATTAATGTAAAAAAGACAAACCATATTACAATTTCAAAAAGCATAACACCAACTGTAGCGTTAAATGTCATATAATTACTTAATTTATATATAACATATACAAAATAAATAAAAGTTGTAGCAATAAAAATAGCTAATAAAATCCAGAACGATTGAATTCCAATAGCTGAAGCTAGAGAACCGAAGAAGAAGATAACATTCCCTCCACGAGCTTCATGAACTGTTTTTCCATCTAAGTCTTTTGAGAAAAAGAGCATCGCAAGTTCATGAATCGTTTCTCCGATAAGTTTTAATGCTGAGAATAACATGAAATAGCATAATGCAAATACAACTAATAGAAATATCCGCATTTGTATTTCAGATAAAAATTCACGCATTCCCGTATAAACACCAACAGATTTGAATAATACAATGGATTCTGTCACAGTAAATAAACCGAATGTTAAACTAAATAAAATAATCGTGATTAATGGCAAATATCCGTAGACATATGGATTTTTCATACTTAAATTCCTCTTTTTTATTATTTATTTCCTATACAATAATAGCTAAAAACGCCTTACTCTATCAAGGGGAATCAAGTAATATAATACTTAATTAGAGAAGATTGGATTTATTATTACCAGATCTTTTCCTGCATGACTATGAGAAACCTCTCTGAATTAACATCGAACGAAGGAAAATGCAAATGCATTTTCGTGGAGTCACCTCTTTCGCTCCATTAAAAATACTCTAAAGATGGGGTAAAAAAGAGTTCAATCAAAAGTAAACTGTTTGAATTTAGAATGATGAAATTGATTCAAACTAAATGAGAAACCAAAAAAACTTTTACCTACTAATTTTATGTAGGCAAAAGCTTTTTTTATTACCAGTAAGGTTTATATGGTGGATAATATGGTGGATAATATGGTGGACAGCAAAATGACTGATACGGTGGATACGGTGGATAATTTGGACGAATTGATGATCCGACTAGTCCTCCTAAAAAGCCGCCAAAGAATGGTCCTCCTATTGTCCACAACCCACCACCAAATGGAAATGGTCTAAAATAAGGTCGCATTTTCATCCTCCTCTCGCTCTATCATATGTAGAGCATAAGAGAAAGAATAGGAACCAGCCTAATCTTGCTCAGCTATACGCTCGATGAATGTTGCAAGTGTTCGCACCATTACACCAGTACCACCTTTTGGGCCTAAATCATATGCACTCCTTGCATCTGATGTCCCTGCAATATCCAAATGAATCCACGGTGTATCTCCGACAAATTCTCCAATAAATCCTCCTCCAAAAATCATATGTCCGTCACTACCTGGAGAGTTGTTAAGATCAGCAACATCACTTTTTCGAATACGTTTTTTATCATTTTCTGTCAAAGGTAATTGCCAAACAAATTCTCCTGTTTCAGAAGATGCATCAAGGAAGGTTTCAAAGAATGCTTTATTATTCGTTAAAGCACCTGTTTTATCATAGCCAAGAGCTGTTATTACGCCACCAGTTAATGTTGCTATATCAATCAGATAATTGGCACCCTGTTGTTTTGCATAGGAAACGGCATCCGCAAGAACTAAACGACCTTCAGCATCAGTATTTAGAATTTCAACTGTTTTACCACTAAATGTTGTAATGACATCATCCGGTTTGAAAGCATTACCAGAAATCATATTGTCTGTTGAGCCGATTACGCCAATAACATTTTTGTTCGGTCGCAATTCACCAATGATGCGCATTGCACCAAGAACAGCTGCAGCTCCTCCCATATCTCCTTTCATACCAACTAAACCTGTTTTAGATTTAATGGAATAACCGCCTGTATCAAATGTTACACCCTTCCCCACAAATCCAACTACATCTTCCCATTTGTCGGTTGCTTGATATTTTATAGTAATCATACGTGGTTCTTCTTTTGAACCTTTATTGACTGCAAGAATAGCGCCCATTCCAAGCTCTTCAAGCTGTGCTTTATCTAGAATTTCAACTTCGAGATCATAATTCTTAGCAAGTTCTACAGCATAATCAGCAAGACTGGATGCTGTTAATATATTACCCGGCTTATTGATTAGCGTACGCGCTTCATTAACCGCAGTTGCATAGATTTCACCTACTTCATAACCTGCTACAAGTTCAGCTATATCAGTATTAGAGATAAAGCTTACTTGTTCCAGTCGAGCATCTGCTTCATTTGATGTTGTTTTGTAATTTTCGACAGTATAAGCACCCATACTCATACCTTCAGCAGCAAAAATGACTGCATCTGATGCTGGGATTTCATCTGTTTCAAACGAATCCATCCATAACGTAATTGAGGATGTTTTATGCTTACGAAGTGTTTTCCCTACTAAACCAAAAGCTTCACGTAAAATATCTGGTGTTAGATCTTTACGATTCCCTAAGCCAACAAATACAACCCTTTTTACTTTTGCTTCCGCTGAAAAAACAGGTATTTTTGTTATCGCTTTTGCATTAGTTTGGATATCCCCTTCCTTGATCCATTGCTCAATTGGGCCACCAAAGAATTCTACAAACTGTTCCCAATTTGCAACATTATTTTGATTTTTTGAAACTCCAACAACTAGAACATCTGTTGTTGCAGATTTGAAATTTTGGAGCTCTTTATTGATAAGCATCGCCATACCTCATTTCAATTTATTATTTAATTATAACAAATTCATCTAATATACGAAATGTTCAAAAACTAGAGTAGCTTAATGGATGAACCTGAATTGTTTCTTATGTTATATTTACTTTAACAAGTAAAGGCTGAAAGGTGCTGATCATAATAGAAATTCTACACAACCTCCCTTTGATTGCTGCGTTACTCGGTATTTTGGTAGCACAACTTGTGAAAATACCGATTCATTTTATCGCAACAAAAGAAATTGATTGGGGACTTTTTACTTCAACTGGTGGAATGCCGAGCTCTCATTCAGCAGCCGTTTCAGCTTTAACAACGGCAATTGCCTTTGAATCTGGACTATCCTCACCACTTTTTGCGATCTCAGCCATATTTTCAGTAGTAGTGATGTTCGATGCAACAGGTATTCGTTACCAAGCAGGACAACAAGCCATAGTGATTAATCAGATGCGTAAAGATTTTCAAACATTTATCGTTAAAGCGAAGACCTTACCTGAAAAAAATGGCGAGGAGAAAATTGAAGATCTAAAAACACTTCTCGGTCATCGCCCTATCGAAGTATTTTTTGGTTGCTTAACAGGTATTATTCTTTCAATACTGATCTGTACCTTATTCTAAAAAAAGCAGCGAGCTATTATGCTCGCTGCTTTTATTTTAAAACATTTGATAACCCATTTTACGCAAAATCTTCATTACAATTCCTGAGACAATAGCTCCTGCCAATCCACTAGCAAGAATAAGAATATCCGCAGGTTGTAACGATACCAGCTTATGTCCTAAAGCGGGAAATGCTGTTCCTGCTTTGAAGAAATAATCTAGGAAACTAACATCATCTACTATGAAAATCACGACAATTGGATAAAGAATTGCCATGAACCATGTAGAACGAAGTAACATATTCAATAAGAATCCAATTCCAAAGAACATAACTAAGAAAATTAGCATGGATAGGATTAATTGGATAATAGAAAATCCACCTGTCATATGTTTGAAACCTCCATATTCTCTCACATAAGTGTAACTGATTGGAACAATGCTTTCAATGACTAGGTATGATTTTCTACGTTTTGTCAAATTCCTGTAAATTAAAAGAACAATTTATACTCTGTATAGCCAAATATATTATCACGTTCTATCTCTTCTATCATTGCGGGTCTTGTTTTTAAAGGTAAATCTACTAATTCTAATAGTAGCATAGAAGTTCGTTTATCTTCTTTCAATGCTTGAGGTGTCATCCATCTAGCTTCATATAATTCA
Organism: Rummeliibacillus sp. NPDC094406; assembly: GCF_044763875.1. Taxonomy (NCBI): domain Bacteria; kingdom Bacillati; phylum Bacillota; class Bacilli; order Caryophanales; family Caryophanaceae; genus Rummeliibacillus; species Rummeliibacillus sp. NPDC094406. The sequence goes on from NZ_JBIWGZ010000006.1 coordinate 20,447, forward strand.
TCTAGTTGTACTGTAATTTGCTGTTCTTGTGTATTCGCTGTTAAGTAAAAAATTGCCATATTATCACTAATATCATTTCTTAAAACGCCTGTCCGGATCCCTAGTAAACCTTGCATGGATGCTTTAATACCTGTCTCTTCTTGTAATTCACGATGACAAGCCTGGTCAATAGTTTCTCCCGGTTTGACAAATCCTGCTGGTAAAGACCACATACCATCTAGTCCTCCATAGCGCTTCATCACGACAAGCCATTCTCCACATTCATTTTCTACTAAGCCTGCTACACCAAGCCAGATTCTAGTACGCTCCTTGCTGTCCAATCACATTACCTCCTCAAGACTTCATCCAGCTCCACATCCAAGACTCTCGCTGGTTTACACACCTTAAAACCGTTAGCTGTTGTCACTGGAGATCTTCCTTTAAAAATGATGCTTCAATACTTAAATAAAATGCTCCCTACAGTTATCATAACCGAAGGGAGTATGGACGGTACAACTATTTAAATAGATTTAGCTTGCCTTTTTTCCATACTAAACGTGTACCACCAATTAAATATAATGCACGATTATCAATCACCTTTTTCAAAATTGAAGCGGATTTACCAATGATTTCTTTACCAAATAAATTACCAATTGCATCTGAATTACCTAATGAGCACACAGTACCTTTTAAATTAGGTACAAAAGGTTTTGTTTCTTCACCTTTTATCAGTGCAACTAAGTTTTCTGCAACTGTCACAGCTTGTTGCATAGCAATTTGAGCAGTCGTTGGATATGGACGTTCTGTTTCTTTGTTCATCAAAAATGCACAATCCCCTACCATGAAAATATCAGGATAACCAGGAACTCGTAAATCGTCCTCAACAGCTACTCTTGCACGTTTAGAAGGTAAATCTGATTCTTCTACTATTCGAGAGCCACGTACACCAGCAGCCCATACAACTGTACCAGCCTTGATGAACTCAAATTGATTTGGCCCCTTTTTAATTTTGACACCTTCTTCAGTAGCCTGCACAACAGGCGTACCTACTGAAAAATCAATTCCTTTTTTGGTTAGAACGCCAATCGCATAATCCACAAGTTTAGGTGAAAACATAGGTAAAACAGCTGGAGCTGCTTCTACACAAATGATACGTACTTTTTCTTTTGGAACATCATATTCTTTACATAGCTCCGGAATTTTATTGGCTAGCTCTCCTAAAAATTCGATACCTGTAAATCCTGCTCCCCCAACAACAATTGTTAGTAAAGCATCATCTTTTTCTGCGTTTTCTTGAAAAGCCCATTCAGCAAATTGAGTATTAATGTGATCACGAATTTTCCGAGCATCATTAACATTTGTAATACCAAAAGCAAATTTGTCTAACCCTTCAATACCAAATGTTTCTCCCTCAAAGCCAAGACCTACGACTAAATAGTCATAAGTTAGATCGCCTATATTTGTAACTACCTTTTTATTTTTAATATCAATTTTTTCAACAGACTCTTGTACAAAATGTACTTTTTTATTTAGTACATCTTTAATTTCATAGCGTACTTGTTCAGGCCTTAATGTTCCCGCAGATGCTTCATGTAGCCAAGTAGATTCATAATGGTAAGAGTTTTTGTTGACAAGCGTAATTTCAGCTTCATTAGAGGCCAATTTCTTTTGTAAATTAACGGCTGTTGTTAAGCCACCATACCCAGCACCTAATATCAATATATTTGGTCTTTTCAAGTAAACCCAACCGCCTTTTTAATAATTAAATATCCGCATAATAAATTGAACATTCATGTATAGCTGACCGAAATCCTTATGTATCATTTATTCTAAATTGCTTATCAAATAATCTATTTATCAGCAATATTATCTAATTACTATACTATCTTTTTTATACTTGTAATTCAAATTATTCTTTGATTTAAGACTTTTTCTAATCCTCAAAAAAAATCCCCTTAGTGCAAGTCAAATATGAATTGACTTTGCTAAGGAGATTTTATAACTGATCAATTTATTTAGTTTTTTTAAATCAGCATTCTTCCGGTGTTCCAGCAACTTTCGCTGTGCGGAAGGAAGAACCACATCCACATGAAGCAATTGCATTTGGATTGTCGATTGTAAATTAGAATGCACACTTCAAAGAATGAAAAATGTTGATTTATCAAGGTTTTTTAATGTTTTTAGGGATTATAAATTACAATCATGATTATAAATCACATACCTCTATGATTGTAAATGTCGTTAATTAATTATTACCATTATATTGAAGTTCATTGTATTTGTCCACTAATATTAGTCATTTCTATCGCAAGTAATAATCAATAATCCTCTTTGTGTTTTATCTACGTTCATTATCTTCCATTTATAGTCCATTGCTGAAAATGTACTATTCACTTTTAATTTATCACGATTAGTTTCGTTATCTTGCACAGTTATTAAAATATGATTTTCTACAATCATTAGTTGAGTTCCAATAACAGCCATCGATTCATTATCAGCAATTATAAAAATGTTAATTGGATCAGTTTCAACTGTAATATATTGCTCATCACCATAAATATCTAAAATAGGATTACCATTTTCATCAACTAATAAAACTTGTTCAGTTTTGCCAGGGTATACAATTGAATAGTTGCAGTGTCGCATTAAAGCTTTATATTTATTTGCACGTTTTGTTACAGTTTCATTTACAATTAAATACTTTTCATTATCATATGTAATTAAATCACCTTGCTTAATTTGCTTAAGTGTATGTATATAACGTTCCTCATGGTTAGTTACATTAGAATGCGTTACTAATGCTTTATGTTGAGCATCATTAATTGAAACAGTATCCCCCATAGTATCAATTAAAAATTCAATATCGTTATTCATTAATTTCACCCCTAATCTGCAAATAGCATAAAGAAACTTGAATCACTAGTTGTATTAGTATCTTCAACTTGCAAATTATCAATTTTATTTTGTAACTGATCAATACGTTTAATTAAGTTTTCATGGAACGATGATACGCTCATATCATCTATAACATAGTTCTTCATTAAATTTATATCGTTGCTAACACTTTCCAATACACTCAATGCTGTCATATATACTTTCTTCTTATTTAATGGAACATTAGGTTGATATACTTCTGTAGTAATCAATCCATTTTCACTTAGATATACTCCCCATTCATCATCAGTTAAAGTAATCCCCTTAACTTCCATTTTGACACGTTCAATATTTAACATTTAATCATTCCCTTTTTATTTAATTTAATTGCAAAATAAAAAGCACATCACATTAGTGACATGCCGTTATAATTATTAATCAACATTTGTACTATCAAAAGTTAAAATATATCCTTCTGTTTCTCCTTCACTGATTCTAGGAACTATTGAATGAAGAATATATCCATCTTCTGAGTGAACTCTGATAACTCTATCTATTTCATCTGAATCCCTTTTTAACCCTCTTGATTTAACTATACATGTTGAATAACTTTTATAATTATTATACTTTTCATCATCCAACTCTTCATTAACTTTTTCGCTCATTTTATCACCTCCTTTATATCTACTAATTCGACATAAAGGGAGATATTTCCTTTTCAATTAGACAATAATTTTTGCTTTTGTTGTGTAAACTCTTCTTCTGTTAAAATACCTTCTCGCTTTAATTCGGCAAGTTTCTTTAATTCATCAGATACAGAAATATTAGTAATATCAGTTTTAGAAACTTCATTATGATTAGATTTATTAATTATATAAGATAAAAGATTATGCCAATGATATATCTTTTCTTCTTCATCACCCTTAAGTGTAAGCCCTGTATCATGAGGTGCTAAGAAATATATCTTATATGAAGATTTTTCAGTATTATTAATAGCAACTTGAAGTTCTAACTTATTAGTAACTGAAGTAGATTCTGAAGAACCACCTAACCCACCAATTACCGCACCAACTCCTCCTGCAATAGCTCCACCAATAAGTGCTCCGCCTATTTGACTACCTCTATCAGTTTTATTTATTGTTACTCCATCTTTTATTATTTCAGATTGAATTATGTCATCAAATGAATAAACATAATGTTTATAATCAAATTTACTCAAAGTCTTGGATAATTCTTGACCATAGTTTCTATGTTTATTTTCAACAATGCAAAGTTTCCTTTTATTTTCATCAATTCCAATGTATGATTCTAAATTTGGTGAAAAAAATTCTTGAGTTGCATTAAAATCTTTAATTGATTTAACAGTATTGATTAATTTTTGAATTATATCATTAGCAAAATTGGATTTCCTTCGTTGATCGAGATATAAACCCATAATCCCGCATGCACCAATACCAATTATGCAGAACCATGCAAATCCTGTACTTAATTCCTCACTACTATTTGCTACAGAAAATAAAATAACAGCAAAAAAGATCATTCCTAAACAACCAATACCTCCACCCATTCTCCAACAACCCCCACATTATTACTCAGAACAATTATATGGAAATATGGTTATTATTGTATATCAACTTTTTGACTATTAATAATAAATAGCAATGTGAAACACATCTTCTTTATTTCCTAAAAAGATACAATCAACATTACTTATAGGACTGTACAATGAATCAACTGATTGTGGTTTCTCCCCTTCAAGATATTTATACTCAATTGCAAATGTTTTATCTCCCGTACTTCTTAAGAAAGGAAAATATCCTAATTTTCTATAATCAATATCTGGCTTACATCCCTTTCCTTTACCTAATTGAACCACTTGTGAAAAACGCTCTACTACATTAAACCATCCAATAATCAAAACCCTTTTACCTTTATTATTTGCTATTTCTCTCTTTAGCCAATGTAAATCATCTCTTAACTCTTTCCATGAAGAACTGTTAGAAGATGTTCTATTTTTACTACTACATCGGTAATTCCTTAATAGCTTTACCTCTGCTCGATAATCTAATGTAGGGTAATAAACATCATTAACCTTTCCTTTTTCATCCTCAACATTATATTTAGCCCCTTCAAAATAAGGAAACAATCGGACTTGAAAATCCATTTCTGAATATTCGTTGTCAGCAATTACTTTTAGCATTTCGTTATTTGACTTTTTAAGTTCCCCATACTGTTCATTAAAACTATTAATTATATATTGACACTTTGATAAAACATATTGATTGATTAACATGTCCTCTCCTCCTTACAAAAGGAATTGTATAACATGATAATAATCATGTAAAGATGTTATTTTTTTGATATTTAATAGTCTAAATCATAATATTATCATATTAATTTAGGTATATTAACATATAATATTTCAATATTAATTTAATTTTGATTCAAATAAACGAGTATAGTGTAAATACCCAAAATTTTACTGCGTGTGTGTAAGAGGACTTGCATAGGGTGAAAATAAAAAATTTGAGTGATTGATTATTACTATAAATAGCCTATATTTACTATGTTATAGCTCCTTTAATATCCATTAATAATAAGATGAAAGCAAAATTTTATATGTATATTACTGTATATGATATGCAATTTAACTTCCGATAATAAAAAATTATGTAAACCAAATATTTACATAAACGCTGTTATATCAACACTTTTAAGTAGTATATAATATAGGTTATACACTACTTTTTATACATTGTTGATTTATCAAGGTTTATAGCCTATGTATTATTAGTACACTCACATTAAAACTGCATAAAATCACCCCAATTGATCACATTGAATATTAACAATTTTGCACATATTATTTGACAATTATTATAAGGACTATTTACCTACCTTGAATTCAACGGTAATAATTGGTATTAAAATTAATCAAAATCAGATTAAAAAGTTGATGCAAAATTGACAAGGCGTTATTATGCTTCAAATTATCGCTATAACAGGAAACGTGTAGGATAGCATTATACTCAATTACACGAATCCCATCATATCAACACTTAAGCTTAATTATTTACCTGACAAGGTTACATTTTGTATATCTGTTCCATTCTTATCTATGTTCATATTAATATGCTTATCATCATTTGTTTTATGTAATCTTTCCATTTCCATTTGTGTATCATTTATGTATGGGCTTCTGTCTAGTAACGTTTCTAAACTTATTGATTTCATATCATATAACGTTTTAAGGTTATTAATAATCTCCTGATCGTTACTTGGCATATCATATGAGAACTGGATATCTAACGTTTCAAACTCATTATCCGTGAAGTTTTTACCTAAATAACCTAATAATACTCGATACTTATTCAATCGTTCTTCTAATCCATCTCTTAAATAGTTCTCATTAATTTTTGCTTTCACATTTGCAAGAGAATACAGGATTCTAATTGAAGTTTCAGATACATTTGCTATTTCTGCTTTGTTCATAGCCACATTAGGAGTTGAACTAATATCAAATAATGTTTGTATTAATTTATCATATAACGCATTAAACGCTTCAACATCTAATTGAATACTTGCAAATTTGAAGTCACTACCATCATCTAATTGAATACCCATTCCAACAATATTACTTGCTATGCCATTACCTTTTAACTCTTGACCAATTGCAATAGGAATAGGATTCATGTTCTTATAAACTGTATCAGTAAACTTAGACAGTAAGTTCTCAATCTCATCAAGAATATATATCCAATCATCGAGTTCTGACTTGCCCTTTGTATGTGATAATTCATTATCTGTCTTATAGATAACAGGTAGTCCACTTAGATTACTATACTCACCAATAAGATGTAACTCTCCACCCTCATTAGTATACTCACGTACAATATCCTTCTCATACACCACATAATAACTAATTCCATCATTAATATAATGTTGTACAAATGCCATTAACTCATTGTTATGATCGAATAATGGATAACCTTCCTCACTATCAATAACTCTACTTTTAATCTTCCCATCAGAAATATAGATGTATTCATATACCTCACCATAACTCAATAGATTGTGTAGGATTTTAACATTAATTCTATCCATTTTACCTTTTCGGTTTATCTCATTGATTGCTTTAACTACTCGTTCTTTACCTGTATAAACAACTGACTTACTTAATAAGAACGATTTCTGAAAGTTAAGTAACGTTTTAGCATAACTCACAACAAGTTTGCGTGGATTATATAGCTTATTATTGTAATGGAATGATGGACTATTCAAGATAACATGAGAGCCATCTAAGTATTCCTTTTTACTATGTATATCTTGCTTATTCATTTGATTGCTAGGTTCATTAACAAACTCAACAAACCAATCTGATTGACCATCATACTTAGCTTTTATGTATTCATTTAATTCCAATTGAAACTCTCCCTTCATTTATTAATTTACTTATTAATTTTCTCGATATTATCCACTCGACTTTCTAACTTAGATAGATTCTTATTAATTCCATCTAATGCGATTGCTGTTTTTTCTTGTGAGTCGTTACTTCTTTCTAAATGTTCCATCAATCTATTTTCACGCTGTTCTGACCTTTTCATTACATAAATAACTAATGCTATACACAGAATAGCCCAAACTGTTTGACTTGATGCTATTTCACTTATTGTTGATATGTCCACTCATTCACCTTCTTTCATTATTAATTTAATAAAAGCTACACATACCATTTTGAAACTTTTCTAGCTTGTACACTCATTGCAACCGATATTACTAAGTCATCGTGATTCCCACTACCTTTTTTATTTCCTGTACTACCATTTGAGTTTTCAATAAATAATTGCATTTGTTGAAGTGTTTCCTTACATTCAATAAGGATTAATCCTTTTTCGAATTGTTCTTTCATATCACTAATTAAAATATTTTTACTGGTTGAACTTGTTAAAAAACCTAGTTGAGTTTTGCGTTTTCCTGATTTTTGATCAAATAGTTTCTGTTTATATAAATTTAGATAGTTGTATTCTTTCCTCAAACGCTCTAAAACTGGAGTACCAAAGGAATTGCGTTCTACACATAAAAAGGCATAGTTATACCATCTTCCGATACAATCAATAATTTCTGCAAATTCGTAAACTGGAACTCGATTATTATAAAAGCTTAAAACTTGCTTACCTTCTTCATCAAATAGTGAAATTGTTGAGAAGTCATTCCCACTACCTGCAGCACTATCGACACCACCATAATATTTTATATTCTTCTTTGGTAATTGGAATATCTCTAATCCTTTGTTTATGTATTTATGTATTAATTCAGGTACATCATTTATTATGTTATTTTTCTTGTAAGGTGCTTGTACACCATTCATTCTTTGTAAAATTAATGCTTGATCAAATACACTTGTTCCAGTTGAAATAAATGATTCTAACATATTCGAAGGATATTCTTGTTGGAATTCTTGTAATGTCATATCTAATAACTTGTACCTTCTCCACATCAATTGACGTAAGTTTGCACCTTTTTCATATAAAACTAATTCATCAGGTTCTAAATCTTTTACAGAAAGTCGACTACCTTTATTGTCGCCACGATACCAAGCTTCCGCTTCGTCATATTCAAATTTAAATTGTTTCTTATATAATTCATGATAAAAAGGGATAAACATCAATTTATATTTTGAATTGTTTTTCATGGCACTCAGACAGATTTTATAGAAATTATTATTTGTACCATTTGAAGTTGTTTCAATGGTCAATTGTGATTTTGCACCTTTTGCAAGTGATTGTTCCGCTGAAAGTAATTGCATCTCTTGCTTATCATAGAATGCATATTCTGACATATGAATCCATGAGTATGTTGATCCACGACCAATTGATTTATTACTAGCTACCAAACAAGTTACCTTAGAACCGTTGTCAAAAACTAACTCCGCTCTATTATCCCTAACAACACTTGGAAATATGTCAGGATATTTATCTCTAGGCAACCAATCATTCATACTTTTAAGCTTTTCAAATAGTGCCTTTGATGAATCTGATTTATAGGATACAATCAGTATGTTTTCATTCTCATTAACACATGCTCTCCAAATTGCCTTTGCACAACAATAGGTACTTATACCTCCTTGACGAGCCTTACCAACACAAATAAAGCGATTATTCTCCATTAATTTTTCTAATTCTTCTTGTGCTGAATTGAGCTCGAATTTAACTTTTTCATTATTATTGTCAACTATGTATATGAAATTCTTTGCGAACAGTGGAAATGAATTAAGTATCTTATTTAACTTTTGTTTTTTAGTCAGCACATATTACACCTCCAACTCTAAGTCATCATCTTCAACCTCATCTTCTTCAACATGTTTAAAGTATTCTTTAGCTAATTTAGATTGAGATTGTAATTCCTTTTGTAATGCAATAAATAATTTGATACTTTTCTCATCTCCTAATTTGGCTTGTTCAGATACTATTTGATAAATTTGTTCATAATCTTTTATAACCTTCGAATTCAAATACAAAGTGAGAATGGCTTTATATTCGTTGGTACGCTCCCATCTATAAAATGAATTCATACTTTTGCGATTTACACTTTTCAAAAACTCATCTTCTGATTTAAGTGGCTCTGATTGATCGAATCGTAAATCGGGAAACTTATACTTAAAGTAGAGTGAATACTCAAATTTCACGTTTTTCAAAGCTTCTGTAATATTCATTATTCATCACCTAATTTCTTATCCAGTTTTATCTTTACTTCATCAAGTATTTGAATATTTTCCTCATTTAGTTTGATTAACTCTTGAATATTCTTTTGCATATCAACTACACAATCTTGCATATTATCAATAGTCTTAATTGAATCATCTACAATAGACTTAATATCATGGCATGATTCTATAATCGCTTGTCGTTTAGTTTTAAATAGATTTTTAATTTGCATATGTATCAATCTCCTTAGTTTTAATGTTGTGAAGCAATGAATTGCTGAACATTGTAGAGGGATGGTTTTTATCCCGATACAACAATCTTTTAACCTTTTTGAACAATAAAAAATAGTGCCCCATAATAGGACACTACTTCAACTTGTTATTAAGACCGTGGGAAGGCTACAGTTTTTTCAAAACTTTCGCTTGGCTTTCCCACACCCTTCCATATATAAATTTTATTATTAGAAAAAAGTTAGACATTTTAAACTATTTAGTATTAGGTTTTATATAAATACTTTAATTTGTCTAACTTTTTAATCAACTAAATAATTTTTCAAAAGCATTGGTATCAAATGCAATTTTCACCATATTCTTCTCCTCATACTTCTTCAATTCATCTACTGATTTATTAATAACAGTTCGACCATCTTCATTATCTTTAGTTAAGTAATCAATTATTAATATCATGTTGTTATAGTAATATTTATGCCAAAACTTTCTTCTACTTTTATTGTTAAATCTGTTAGCACGATTCTTAGACAATTCTAATAGTCTTGTGAAGTATGCTGATAACATTTCATCTTTAGATACTTCATGTGCTGTTTCGGGTTTCAATACAGTGACTTTGCATGTTTTATATGCGTAATAAATTTTAAATTCACTATGTAGCATTTCTTTAACTGCTTTAACTGCTTTACGAACAGAATCTTTATGTATTTTAATTTTTGATTGGGATGTTATGTATTCATAATAAGAAACATCATACTCTTTCAAAATATCTTGAGTAACTTCTTTTATTGCTTCGTAGTCAATTTCCGTCAATTCAATCAATGTATTATCATCAATACTAATTCCAGTATAAATGTATTCAATTTTAATACGATTTTCAGATTCTAAATGTTTAAATGCTAATTCTACTGTGTCAATTCGTCTTTTATCTAACGCATATTTTGCTTCACTAACTACTTCACTAGGGTTAAATTTTCCATAACCTAAATAGCGATTCTTAATCATGTCCGTTAATTCTTCACGCAACTCATTCTCATCAATGGAGGGGAATCCAAACACAATTCCCCAACCTTTATATGATAAGTTACGATAATCTGAACACTTCACAAGATTACTAAAAATATATTCTTTAATGACAATGTTTTCATGATTTTCTTTACCTTGATTACCATGAATACGTTTTGCTTGTTCAGTTTTTTCACCTTCAAGGATAAACTTCATCTTCTTTCCGCCACCTTCTACAGTGACAGTATCAAATAGAGTTTCTAATTTACTAATTAACCCTTTAAGTGAACGGTCTTTATTTAATCGACCTTTCTCTTTCCATACTTTTAAATTTAATTCTGAACCGTCAAAACCTTTATCAATAGTTAATTGTATTGCTTCATATGTATTTAGAATTAATTTATCCATGTTTTAATATCTCCTTGCTTGAATTAATATGTATGAATTTAATATATATGTAATTTATTGTATCAATACTTTACTTGAAAGGTAAATATTATTTATTATTCTTTTCTGCTAAGTATGCTTTTAAACGATCGTCTAAATAAAACATAGTAAATGGAGCATTACTTTTTAGGTTCCTAGCTCGTGTTATGTAATGGAAACCTTGTTCAATTAGTTCATCAACTGTTTTGCGATTATAACAAAAGAAAAATTGTGTTCTATCCATTCTTATTACCTCTTTCTATTTAAGTGTTATAAGGGGTAGATATTACACCCCTCAATGTTATGTATTAATTTTTATTTTTTATAAGTATGTAAATGAAGCCCTATCCTTACTCGTATAAGCTAAACTAATAACATTATCTGGTAAACGCTCTTTCTTAATATCATTTATGTATCCCAGTTTGCACTCTTTATATAATTCAAACTGTTGATCTGGAATATATAGTTTCCAATCCAAATATGGTTGTATAGCTTTAACATCAATATTTGTTTCTAAGTAACCATTTTCATTGATATGTATCTTTTCATTTAATAAAAATTCTTCTTGAAGTCCAGAAAAATAAGACTTTGACCGTTGCTCTAAAATATCGTACAACTCACTAAATCCCATCAATTCTAACCATTCTGTATGTATGTTTTTAAAAAAGCTATTACTTGCATAATGACCTTTAAAGCTAGAATCCACTGCAAGTATAATTTCCTTCCCTAGTTGAGTCTTAGGGAGTGGAATATCATAATAAGCCATAATCAGCATTAGAGTGCTAAATGGAAATTTCTTATGATAACTCTTATCAGCAGTGATTCCCTTGTATAGATTCAGATTAAAACAATTAGGATTATACTCACTATTATTGTATTGTTGGCTTAAATGATTATCAAAACAAGGGAAATTCTTTCGGAAAGCCATATCAACACCTATTGATTTATTCCCTGTATTTTCAATACCATATAAGTTTTCAAAGTCAAAATAATAATTAGGTTTCCATTTTCCACTTGTTATATCTTCTAGTAAATTGCATGATATTGAGTTATCACTATCAGTACCAAATATTAAATCACGTTTCTCATTAATTTCATTTGTCCATTTTGGAGCTTTATCTTTATAATATTGTTTCATTAATTAGTAAGAGAAAAACTCTCCTACTATCCTTCTTGTCTAAATATCTAAATAACTATATCCCACAATAATGTGAAATACTTTCTCCTTTTAATCCTCGTAAAATTTATTAATTATTATCAATTAATAATACGAAGTCAAAAGAAGGAAGTAGTTATATCGAATTTTGTATAACCTCTCACGTTTACACCTCTCGTTTCTATATTTTAGATTTAATAATTCTCAATGTAATTCTTGTAACTCGAAGACATTTTGTCGTTGAATTGACACTTTCCGTTTTCAACCATACTTATAAAGGCTTGAGTTACTTCTAAAATTGAAGCCACTTGACCTTGCGAAATATGCTTTCTTTTACGCAACATTATTAACTTTTCATTTTCCGTAAATTCGATTTCATCCATAATGTCCTCCTTGTAAATATCCTTTTAAATTAATAAAAAAGAGACAGCCGATTTCTCGACCGCCCCCTCTTAATTAGAGTTATGTATTATTTTTTTGTTACTGTTAACACTGCAACTGCTTTTTGTGAGCCAACTTTAAGTGAGTATTCACCAACAATTTGACCTTTTGTGCTATCACCTGACTTAGAAAGTGGTTCAAAGTGTGCTTCACGCAATGCAACTGGTTTTACATATGAATCATTGAAGAATACAATTTTATCCGCTGGGACGTGTTTAGAAAGTACAAATTTTGTGCTTCCATAATTCGTCAATACTTCGTCAACAAGTAGCCCGAATGATGTAGTAGTGTGTTGATATGAGTAACGATCTTTGTAGATTGCATCAACTTGTTCTTTTAAATCAGCATTTACAAAGGCATATACTTGACCTTCTGATAAATTTTGATTCCATAGGTTACGCATAGCCTTTTTAATATCATCTTCTGTTACAGTACCAGTTACTGCAACTGCATTAGTAGCATCTGCAAACTGAATGATACCGCTCATATGACGAATAAAATCACCTGTTGAACCGTCTGCACGTAATCCATTGATCAATTTCATTTCTAAATTTGATTTCATTTCAAGTAAACGGTCAGCCACTTCTTCGCTGAATTTTGTAGATTGCATTGCTTCCGCTGTACCTGAAATTGAAACGGCTTTTTTGAAAATTTCAAGAATATTTGTGATTTCACGTTTTGCAGATTGTTGGAATACTGTAGTATCTCCACCCTCAACTGCTGAAATATCTGCTGTATCATCTAAAGTTTTTTCCTTCCATGTATATACAGTTGATAAAGCTTTTTCTACACCTTTAGATAAAAGTAAAGAAGAAAAAGGCGTATTTTGAACTCCTAGTAATGCTAATTCATTGCTCAAAGAAATTTGTTCTGTTGCTGTAAAGTTTTGTGATGTAAACATAAATATCAATCTCCATTCTATTTTTATAATTTTATATATATTGAAAAAGGCATCTATATAATAGACACCCTTTAACAACCAAACTTATTTAACTGTGACATATTGTCACTACTTACCAAATAATTTACTAAATTTTGCACTGATCATACTTCCAACATCTTTTTTAGCTTGTGCTTCCTCATATTGAGTTGTAGAACTTGCTCCACTAGGCACATATGAGTTATTCATTTTGTCTTGCTTGTAAATCTCTTTTAATGTATCAATTACATTTGATAGCTCATCTTCATTTTGTACTTTGTTAATAAACAGCGGTACAAATTGACCGAATCCGTTATCTTTAAGTTCCCATTTTACGCTACTTGCAAAACTCTCTTTTCTAAGTTTTTGTAGCTCTTTCTGAGTTTCTGATTGTTCTTGCGGTAACTTACCTCGTAATTCCTCTAACTCAATTTTTAAAGCATCATAATCTGCTTTAGATACCGTTTCAGATACTTCTTGTTCAACTTGTTCAGTAGTTTCAATTTGTTCTACTTGTGTAATTTCTTCCATTTCATAACCTCCTAAAATGTATGTATTAATAAAACTATCCTAGCGTGTTCCGTAAGACATTCTAATATAAATACTATAAGCAACACCATACATATACTAAAACGTTTATATGAGACTCCTACACTTATTTAATTTGATGTAAGTAACTTTTTAACAATCACACTCCTTAAAAATATAAATAAAAAAGCCACTCTATATATGAGTGACAAATAACCTATTAAAAATATAAGTAAAAAGTGGAGGAAGGAGCATTAGCATAACACTAACACTCCACTAAATAATGAACTCATAGTTGGGGTAAGGTGGTGAACCCCATTACACTATTAAAAATATTAATAATATAATGCGAATCATCACTTTGTATTCATTCTGATAAATATCCATTCTCTGTCGTTGTATCCATTCTGAGAAATATCATAAACGTTCGCTATTTTTCTAATTGTAATAATTTATTTTGTCAGTTTTGCATGTGTATCCATTCTGATAAATAAACGAGAATTACTTCACATTCAACTTATATCCATTCTGATAAATATCATAAACTGTTTACATTCATTCTGTACTTTCTAACTTTTTCTTCCTATAGAAAACCATGAGAATGTTGTTATACCAATGCTCATAGCATGTTTTACTGACGTTTTTATGCAAAAATGACCATTTTTAATGATTTTTTATCATTTTAGAATATGTACCCTTCCTTTAGAGACTATTATAAAATTTGAAAATTAGCATACCCCTAACATCAATAATATCAAGGGTTTAGGTGATCGCAAAGTGTACTTTAGTAAACTAAATCATTTTTACAAAGTCAGTCGTACCAACGGTCATATCGTTTTCAGACGTTCTAGTGATTTTTTATACCCCTATTAGGTATTTTTACGTATCAAATTTATTTTACTTCCTTTATCACTATTATCTAAAAACTCTATAATGTACCGTCTTTATTGGATTTTGAAGGATATACAGTTAGTAAAATACTAAAATCATAGTTATCTAAGTGCCGATTAATACTAGGTTTTGAATCGTTTTAACTTTTTCTACCTCTTTAATTCGTAGGTTGGTGTTGCGTTCCTTAAGAGTGCTATTGTAAAATTCCTTGAAAACTTCAATGAAATCAACGTTTTTGACACTTTAGTAAACTAAATTATTTTAAAAAATCCTTATGTATCAACGGTTATATCGTTTTCAGAGTGATAACGCTCCTTTAACGTACATTATAGAGAAACCTTTAAAACTCAATAAATACGGTACTTTATAGTAATTTAGCACGTTAAAGTATTTCTACAATTATTGATCTAATAAGGTTTTATCGTTTTGACTACGCAATTTTACTGAGTGATATAAAATGCTTGTTTTATATTCCTTCCATATATATGATTTGTAATCAACTCTTGAAACCGTTGATATGACTGCGTTTATAGATGGTTTCTATTTTATAACATTTTATCTCTTCCATATATATGATTTGCAGTCAACTCTGAAACCCCTACTCCCCCAATGGATACGAGAGTTTTTTAAAAGCTATCTTTTGTTTGACTTTTATTTTGAACTTTGGCATGAACTGTTTTAGTAATCAAGGACAACGGTGCAAAAGTTTGTCTGCCAAGTCTTAGTAAACTTAAAAAATATTAATCTACTAAAACAGAGACAGACAACTACATGAACTTGCCCCAGTGTATCTAAGGTTATCCGTATGCTCTCATTCAGTTGCGTGTATTTCTACACAATATACCTACTCATGACACTTCTGCCCCACATGGTTCTTATATGCTCATATAAGCGATTGTACTTGTATAAGTTAATGTCTATCCTTCTACAGCGGAACTCAACAACATATAATCTACGGTATATCCTACGACTGCCTTAACAGTCCAGACCTTCCTCTCCGTACACTTTAAATTAATTGGTGGTACTCACCATTCACGTACTAAGCATGAACGAGAAAATGCTTGTATTGTACGCTAGACTTAATTATTGCATCGGCTAAGTCATAACCTATCAAGGTTAGATTATAGTCGTATTAGTTGGCAGTCCACGACTAACTAAACACTAAAATAAGCGTACTTAAACCGTACTTAAATAAACCTTTCACTTGTAATTTTTTGAAAAAGGCTTTAGAATTGCATTAAATACACTTAAGCTTGTCAGGCATTAGTGTTAGTTATATTCAGTTGTAGAAGGAAAGTGATTGCCGTCACTATCCTTCTTTTTATTTTGCTTAGAATTAGTGCTTCTTCTTATTTAGCAAAGTCATAGCAGGTGAAAAGCTATCATGAGATTTCCTTAAATCATCTGTATCCATTTGTATATATCTCCGCATTGTACGTATATCTGACCAACCGCCCATTTTTTGAAGTGTAAAAGCGTCACAGCCATTCAAAGTCATTCCCTTAGCCCAGGTATGCCTGTAGACGTGTGCTGTAACCTTCTTACCTTTAATTCCTGCTTTTTCCGCATAATACTTTAATCGTTTATTGAAATGATTTTGCCCTAGTGGCTCTCCCCATTGAGATAAGAAAATGCGATCAGTTGAAAAATGCTTTTTATTCTCCTCAATGAGTTGTAAAAGTAATTTAATTGAATGTACAGATAGCGGAACATATCTAGGCTTTCTATTTTTATTTTGTTCGCCTGATAACGTTATAAAGCGTGTTTGAAAGTCAATATCAGATATTCTTAGGCTAAGTAACTCTCCTGCTCTCACTCCACAATCCAGGAGTAATGTCATAGCAACGTAGTCACGAAATCCAACGTAATCACGCAAATTAGGTTGTTTGAATACTTCCTTTACTTCTTCATCAGTAAAGCAATTGGTAAGGTCTATATCTTGCTTTAATAGTCGGACATTGTGCATAGGATTAAATGCAATTAATTCTTCACGTTCAAGGAAATTGAACATTGCTCTATATACTCTTAATCGAATATTGATTGTTGTATCTGATAATCCTTTCCCTCTATCCCCTGTAATGTATTTGTGTCCATCATATTTAGGAGCGTCATACTTTAAATAATTAATGTAATCTCTAAAAATTTGTGGAGTTAACTCATCAACTGTTTCAATCTCATAGTTCTCATTTAACCATTTAACAAAATATCTCCAATCTTTACGGTAGTCCCTCAATGTTCTACTTCTTAAACCTTCTGCACTTTTTCCTGATACAACTAAGTCGATAGCTTGTTCAAATGTTAATTTTGGATATTCTTTTTGATTAGACATTTTCCCAATTGGTGTTCGTTTTCTCTTTTTTAAGACCATAAAAAAACCTCCTCAATTAGTAATGTTTCAACAAACATTTACTAATCAAAGAGGTAGAACACAATCCAATTTCACAACTTTTAGGGTTGTTAATAAACATTTTCAGGATTGTGTACATGTCATTTTTAGTTGTAATTTATAATCCCTTACTGCTTTTTAACATTACCCTAAAAATCAGCATTCTTCCGGTGTTCCAGCAACTTTCGCTGTGCGGAAGGAAGAACCACATCCACATGAAGCAATTGCATTTGGATTGTCGATTGTAAAGCCTCCACCCATTAAGGATTGTTTAAAATCGATTTTCGTTCCT
Organism: Rummeliibacillus sp. NPDC094406; assembly: GCF_044763875.1. NCBI lineage: Bacteria > Bacillati > Bacillota > Bacilli > Caryophanales > Caryophanaceae > Rummeliibacillus > Rummeliibacillus sp. NPDC094406. The sequence goes on from NZ_JBIWGZ010000006.1 coordinate 38,275, forward strand.
TGAAGAATTAGGGCATCCTCACGGGATACAAGAATTCGTAAACCATGTTCTTCAAAAAGCTCGTCATTCTCTTGCTTTTCTTGTTCGAAGCCCATTGCATAAGAAAGACCACTACAACCGCCGCCTTTTACGGAAACGCGTAGATATGAACCCTCTTCCTCGTTGTTTCGCATCATTTCTTGAATATGAAACGCTGCAGCCTCTGTAATATCAACAACTTGTGTCATCCGTGTCACCTCTTTCCTATATTCATCATATCAATTTTCTATTGCTGAGTAAAATATCAACCTCTCACAAAAATATCAATTTTATCATTAAATTTTTGTGATATAATCCTCCTATATTAGAGCTAAGAAATGAGGCTATAGACATGGAACTCTCTCCTTATTATGAAAAACAAATTGAGTGCATTCATTGCAAAAATAAGTTTAAATCAATGAAGGTACGAACTAATTTTGTCAAAATAAAAGAAAGTGATAGTGATTTCCGTCCAATATACGAAAATGACGTAAACCCTTTACTTTATAATGTATTCGTTTGTGAGCATTGTGGCTTTTCATTCACTGAAGATTTTACAAAGTATTTTGCACCAGGTGTAAAAGAGGTAATTGATGAGAACATTACATCACATTGGATACCTCATAGTTTTTCAGGAGAACGTACAATCTCTGGAGCTCTACAAGCTTATAAACTAGCACTTGTTTGCGGAGATTTAAAAAAGGAAAAGCATATTGCATTGGCTGGACTTGCTCTTCGTACAGCATGGCTATATCGTGCAATCGGCAACGAAGAACAGGAAAAACGATTCATGAAGATTTCCCGAGAACAATATATCGATGCTTATTCTACTGAAGATTATGCGGATACATCCATGAGTGAAATACGTGTCATCTATTTAATCGCCGAACTATCTCGTCGACTTGGTGATCGAGAACAAGCAATTCGATACTTCTCTCGGGTTATTGAAAAGCAAGGATCTTCAAACGAAACAAAAATAATTGAAATGGCAAAAGATCAATGGCAAGAAATGCGTGCTGAAAAAGAGGCTACAGTAAATTAATCTCTTGTTGTTAATCCATTTCGAATTGGAGAATCGGAGTAATCCTACCGAAAATGTAAAAAAAATAGACTGCCCAAAATAATCGGTTTTCACCTAATTATGGGCAGCCTATAAATTATTTTAAAATACTTGTTCTACTTCTACAACGCCTGGTACTTCTTCTAGAAGTGCACGTTCAATCCCCGCTTTTAAAGTGATCGTTGAACTTGGGCAGCTACCACATGCACCTAATAAACGTAGTTTAACAACACCATCTTCTATATCTACTAATTCGCAATCTCCTCCGTCACGAAGAAGGAATGGTCTTAATTTATCTAATACTTCTTGTACTTGTGCTTGCATATCTGAAACATGTTCTGTCATTGCTATCGACTCCTTTCTCTAAAATTATTATAATGTCTATAAGATAAAAAATCCATTATAGAAATGCGAGGTTCCTTGTTATGGCAAATAAATCCGTTGTAATTGAAATTTACGGGGCTAATGTACAATGTGCAAGCTGTGTAAATGCACCATCCGCAAAAGATACTTATGAGTGGCTACAAGCCGCAATTGATCGCAAGTATTCAAAACCTGAATATACTATCACTTACATCGATATTGAGAGTCCAATTGAGAATGAGCACCATGCTAATTGGGCACAGCGCGTCATAAATGACGAGTTTTTTTATCCACTAGTCCTAATTAATGATGAAGTAATTGGAGAAGGCTACATACAGTTAAAACCTGTTTTTCAAGCACTCGAACGTCATGGTTTTCAAGCACACACATAAACGAAAAAGCTATCCTATAGTTTGTAGGGTAGCTTCTTTTATTCCACAAATAGGTAGTTAGTTTTACTCTACTTAAGGGAGTGACTCCTGAGAAATAACAATCCAGACGGCCCCCGCAAGTGAACGAAACTAATCGATATCAACAGGATTGTTATGCAAAGCCTTCAAAAGTGCAGAGAGTGTCCGTTAATGATATACATTCCTTTCGTCATAAAAAAGGCCAGAAACGTTATTTCTTCAACGTTTCTGGCTTACTATTAACCGTTATGACGTTTGTACATCCATAATAAACCCGATTTCATCAAACGAGCAATACGACCTGTTACTGTCTTATCAGCAAGATAAACAAAACCTTGTTTTTTACCAAGAGCTCCCATAAAGCCTTTTAATTTTATCTCAGGCATTTTTTCTGGTAGCGGTTGATTGTTCCAACGTAATTTTAATACTTTTACAATATGTTCTGCTTGTTCTTCCGCTAGTTGTGCACTAGGGCCAAACTGTGAAGCTGCACAGTCACCAACAACATAGACATGTTCATCGTTTGGTACATGCATATATTGAGTAACTGCAACACGTCCACGATCTAATTCAAGACCAGTATCACGTACAACTTTTACTGGTTGAATACCTGCAGTCCACACAACTGCATCTACTTCAATTTTTTCTTCATGATTATAAAGAACTTTATCTGCTACTTTTGTAATGTTCGATTGTGCGATTACTTCTACATCGTGATTATCAAACCATTTTTTCACGTATTTACTTAGACGTTCTGGGAAGTCTTTTAAAATACGCGGACCACGGTCAAATAATTTAATTTTAAGATCTGCACGACTTTCACGTAATTCACTAGCTAATTCAATACCACTTAATCCTGCTCCTACAATCCCCACAGACGAACCTGATGGTAGTTCAGCTAGGGTATTATAAGTAATACGGGATTTTGCCATTGTTTGGATACTATACGTAAATTCATCCGCTCCTGGTACACCGTGGTACGTATCCTCACAGCCTAGTCCAATAACTAAATCATCATATTCAACTTTTGTTCCATTATCAAGAAGTACCATTTTATTTTCTAGATCGATGCTTTCGACTTCTCCGTAAACAGCTGAAAGTCTTTCGTGTTCAGGGAATTTAACACGGATATCTTTTTCAGGTGTTGTTCCCGCAGCCAATGCATAAAATTCAGTTTTTAAACTATGGAATGGTGCACGATCAACTAGAGTAATTTGTACATCCTCAGGTAAATTGTTTGGTAATAAGCGAAGTAATACGCGCATATTGCCGTAGCCGCCGCCTAATAATACTAAGTTTCTCATAGTAATCTCCTTATTTAACAAATTCGTCACATTTACTGTCCTTAACGAGTATAGCTGATTGTGATAAGTTTCACAATATGTTTGTGATAGATTTCACAAATAAAAGTAGATAATTGTTTTAAGTAGAAAAATTGACGTAGAAAAAAAATAATAGTAGGATTCGAAGGGTGAGGTGACGTGTGATGAATCCACTTGTTGAATTTTGCGTCAGCAATTTGGCAAATGGCTCCCAAGAAACATTTGAAGTGCTAGAAAAAGATCCAAATATAGATGTACTAGAATATGGCTGCTTAAGCTACTGTACTAGATGCTCTGATACATTATATGCACTTGTTAATGGAGAAATGGTTGAAGCTGAAACGCCAGAAGAGTTAACCAAAAAAATTTATCAGTTCATTGAAGAAAATCCTTTATTTTAAGGAAAAAAGGGATCTAATAAGTCTGTTTTTACTTATTAGGTCCCTAATTTTATAGATAAAGCAAAACGCTCTGCTTCCGCATTTATTTCATCATTTCAAGTAGGGTATCAACTGTATAAGTTGCAGGTTGCTCTTTTTCTTTGACGTCTTTTGTACACGTAACACCTGTATTTACATGCAGTGTATCGATGCCATAATTGATTCCAGCAAGGATATCCGTATCGTAGTTGTCTCCAATCATCAACATATCTTCTTTTTGTAAATTAAATTCCTGACGAATGATTTCTAACATATGCGGAGCTGGCTTACCAATGTATATTGGTGCAACATCCGTTACATTGTGAATCAATTCAGCAAGAGCACCGTTACCTGGTGCAAATCCAAATTCACTTGGATATTTTATGTCGCCATTTGTTGCCACAAATACTGCACCATTTTGAACATCGTAACATGCATCCGCCAACATTTGATATGTTAGTTCAGGATTCATTCCCTGGACAAATACATCAGGATTTTTATTTACAATCTTCATGCCCGCATCAACAAGTGCTTGACGAAGTCCATCTCCACCTAAAACTTTTACTGATTTATTTGGAAAATGATTAGCAATATATTTTGCAGTTGCCATTGCAGAAGTCATGATATGATTAGTTTTTGCTTCAATCCCCATTTTATACAATTTTTTTTGAACTTGAGCACCTGTCATTTTTGCGTTATTCGTCGCAAAAAAAGGTTCTATTCCCTGCTGTTGCAAGTAATGAATAAATTCTTTTGCTTCCACAATCGGATCTAGTCCTCTATATACTGTACCATCGAGATCAAAACAATAGGCTTTATACTTTTTCATCATTGTTCCTCTGGGATAAATGCAGAAACGGGTCCTAACTCATTGATTAAATAATCATTCACGCGTGGAGAAAATTCTTTAATTGCAGCTAAATTTCCAGATAGAACTTGAACTACTTCTTCATCATTCACTTCTAAAATATCACGAACAAGACCACGACGTAGTCCGATTAATGTTTTCAATGGTTGATCCATATCTGTTGTAATGACTTTTTCATCCACTAAAATATCAATGATGTCTTCGTAACTTCCAGGATCACGCATAATAAAACCATCAATCATAGAGTTACCTACATCGATAATTGCTTCAATAAGAATATTTGCTATGCGTTCAGCGGCCAATTTATGTACATCATCAACTAGCCAATTATCTGTTTGTTCAAACTTATTGATAAGAAAATCCATATATTCAAGGTTATTTGTAATTTTTTTTCGGTCAACAAAATACATTGTATTTCCTCCATTCAAATAGTAAAGGTTGATACCTTATTCTCTTCTATAGTACCATAATTTTAGTATCGGAAGGGGCTACGAAAAAATGGAAAGATTTTTCTTATATGATGATATAGAAGAAAACAAGACGAGATTCGTCAGTTTTATGGGTGAAAACCAACGTTATGATTTAGCAATTTTACAAAGTGTTCGTTTCTATGGCAAAATCCTTGTTTTAGACATGCAGCACAATCGATTTGCCATTTTAGGATCAGATGATTTAGATGAGCCTGGCTATTTGGAAAAAGTCTACAATCGGCCACCTGAAGAAGCACAGGAAATTCGTGAATATTTATACGAATTAGTCGGATAAAGTGAAACTCCCATCAGTGGGGGTTCTTCTTCCCCACTAAAAAAGAACTCAGTTTAATTTCGCCACGTCCTGTGGCAACAACTGAGTGTCCAACATCCTGTTGGACCGAACCAATCGGGCTTTTACGGGCAGTTATCTCCCACCTATCTTCTTTGCTTCTATCTCAATTTTGAAGTGGAGGTATTACTGCCCGTTAATGCGGGATAAAGTGAAACTTTCATCAGTTGGGGTTCTTCTTCCCCACATAAAAAGAACTCAGTTTAATTTCGCCACGTCCTGTGGCAACAACTGAGTGTCCAACATCCTGTTGGACCGAACCAATCGAAATTTTGCAACAAAAAAACATCGAAAGAGCTTAATAAAGCTCTTGTTCGATGTTTTTTTGTTGTTCTGATTGACCTAGGGTATTCGAATCTTCGAATGTGGCAATGGCAGTTTCTGTTTCCTCAACTAATAGTGGATCTTCACTGTCTACTTCCGGTTCCTCTACAACTTCTAAAGTTGATTCAACCACTTTTGGTGCTTTCCCAATCTTCTTTAATACGAAGTAAGAACATCCGAAATTACAATACTCATATAGATAATCCTGTAATGTGCTAATTCTTGTGTCAAACGAAGCTTTTTGGTTTTTGTCTTCATAAAAACCTTTTAAACGAAGCTGGCCATACCCCCAGTCCCCCACGATATAATCATATTTCGATAATATATCGCTAAAACGTAGGATAAAATCCTCTTGTTTAAATCCCTCTTTGACTTCATCTATTAGTTCATACATGAACTGATCTGCAATGATCATTTTATCACCATCCATTTGTTATTGGTGATTACGCATTTTCTCCGAGTGCTTGTTTTTGCTTTGTTGCTGCATTTACTTGTTCATCAGCATGGTAACTACTACGTACTAGTGGACCTGCTTCACAATGCTTGAATCCTTTAGACATCGCAATCTTACGAAGCTTACCAAATTCTAATGGTGAATAGTATTTCTTCACTGGTAAATGTTTTTTCGTCGGTTGTAGGTATTGACCGATTGTCATGATATCTACGTTATTTGCGCGTAAATCATCCATTACTTCAATAATTTCTTCTTCCGTTTCACCAAGTCCTATCATCAACGATGATTTTGTTGGAATATCTGGTTGCATTTCTTTTGCGAGACGTAGAAATTCTAGAGAACGATCATATGTTGCACGCGCACGAACTCTTGGTGACAAACGACGTACTGTCTCGATATTATGATTCAAAATATCTGGTTTAGCATCCATTAAAATTTGTAAGTTTTCTTTTACCCCACCCATATCTGAAGGTAAAACTTCAATTGATGTAAATGGATTTTTGCGGCGAATTGCACGGACAGTTTCTGCAAGTACACTTGCTCCCCCATCTTTTAAATCATCACGTGCTACAACTGTAATAACGACATGCTTTAAATTCATAAGTTGTACTGAATCCGCTACTCGTTCAGGTTCTGCTAGATCAAGTTCGTTAGGAAGACCTGTTTTGACTGCACAAAAGCGACACGCACGTGTACATACATCACCTAGAATCATAAAAGTGGCTGTACGACGTTCACCCCAGCATTCGTGAATGTTCGGACACTTTGCTTCCTCACAAACCGTATGTAAATTCTTTTCTCGCATTAGTTTTTTTAGGCCTTTATATTCTTCACTCGTGTTTAGTTTTATTTTAAGCCAATCCGGTTTTCTAATATACTCTTCTTTTTTTGTTGGTTTACATGATGTCACAATCAGTCCGCTCCCATCAATTAAGCAAATTATTAATTCTATTACTGATGTCAATTTAACATATTCAAGGTTTTCTCACAACCTTGGATTCCTCTTACATAAAATATCTACTGATTGTTCCCAGCTGGTGGTGGTGAATTCGTTGATGATGAGGGCGGTCCTGTTGGTAATGGAACTTCAATCGCCGGTTGCGTTGATGAATCACCTTTTGAATAAATATAAGGGACATTTCCTTTTAGAAAACTGATGGCTACAGGAATTTTTTGTTCAATCGTTGTTGATTTACTTGCAAAAGGAACGATTACTTGTACGTTAACTGTAGTTCGCACACTAACCTGTACATAGGCATTATTAATACCGAATTCTACAATCTCTTTTTCTGCATTAACTTGTACATTCCCAATAACATGAAAGCGAATTGGGATTTTGGGGCCTAAATTCCCGAGCAATGGCATACCTGTCGATAATCCTATAGGTACATAAAATACAATTCCTCCATCTTGTTCCATGGCATCAGAATCATACTCTATCTCTTCATATTTTGGTAAATGGTTCAAATTCCCCTTTTCTGCTTCTTCTAAATGTGATTGTACTAAAGTCTGCGTTTCAGACATAATACGGTTAATTACTTCCGCATTCAATTTAGTATCTACCATTCCTTGATTATCTCCACCATTTTCGATCACTTCATTACTTTCTAAAACATTAGTTGTTCTTGAATTTATTGCTTTACTAATGACATATGAAGCGATTTTATTTGTCTCAACTTCAGCATATTCCATAAGTGTAGGCATCAGTTGGACATTGATGTAATAAAACAATAATACAATACATCCCACTATACTAATTAACACTACTGGTAAAAGCCGAGAGCGTTTCCGAGCAAACAGATGTTTTCTTTTTTTCATTAGTCGCAAAAAGATACCTCCTAACCATTAATATGATTAGGAGGCAGCCATTATTCGACTTGCTCTAGATATTCAACTTCGACTTTTTCAACTGAAATATCCAATTGTTCAGCAAGTAAGACTTCATATGTAGCTTTTAGCATTTCTCCATTTTCTTCAAAAATCCGAACCCACGGGAGTTCTGCATGTTCCTTATTTTGCTTACAAACAATCCCTCTACGTCCATCTGATAGTAGCAGGCATGTACCATTCGGATAATACGCTATGCAGCGTCTAAATGCATTTACAACCTTCTCATCGTATAAGGTACCACTACCCTCATTAATAATGTCCATACCTCGTGATGGGAGCATCTTTTTTCGATATACACGATTTGAAGTCACCGCATCAAATACATCTGCCACAGCGATAATCTTCGCATATGGATGAATTTCAAAATCAAGTAACCCTCTTGGATAGCCACTACCATCTAATCGCTCATGATGTTGAAAAGCACAATGTGCTGATAATAGTGAAATTGTATGTAAGTTCCGCAGTAAATCAAAGCCATATTTCGTATGCAATTTCATTAATTCATATTCTTCATTCGTAAATCGACCTGGTTTTTTTAGAGTTTCTTGCGGAATCATTATTTTTCCTACATCATGCAATATGGCACCAATTCCTATTTGTCGGATTTCTGTAGCATTGTAATGCATCTCTTTTGCAATCGCAATGGAATAAACTGCAACTTGTAGTGAATGCGTATAGATATAATTATCATAAAGAAAGGCATCACTTAATACAGTCAAAATCTCTTTGTTATTCATAATATTGTCAAACAAATCATCAATTATTGCAGAAAAGTGCTTTGTTTGTTGATCCAAACAATATGTGACATCCTTTCCCTTTAGATTTTTTAACTTGTTAAAAGATGATGTAATTTGATCTATTGCGTGTTGACGTAAAACTCTAGGTATAGCTTCTTTAATTTCAATATTTGCGGAAATTTTATCATCAATATATACATATTGAATATTTAACTGTTGTAATCGCTGGATAATATGATCCGATACTTTTACACCCTTTTGCAACAATGGTCTCTCAGCTTCATTCCAAATGGTTCTACCTATAACCATGCCCGTTTGTAAAACTTTTGTTGATATCAACCGCATGTCTTTTTCCCCAATCATCTAAAGAATCAAAATGCCTATATAAATGTATTATTCTTTACTTTTGTTATAAATTTGTCCATATGAACTCAGAATATCACGTAAAAATTGTGGTAACAAGTACGTTTTTGACAAATTTTTAAATTGGGGGAAGAAATATCCGAACGTGAACATATCTAATGTTACTAACTTGTAAACCTTAGATTTATTTCCTTTTTTGCCATTTACCATTAGTTCTCCTTCTAAATTAATGGAGCAACCATAGGTCAAAATTTTACCAAGTACTACACCTCTAAATCCTAATCCTTTCAATTCAGTTCTAGGCCAATCCAAAGATTGTTGTGCAATTTCTAATACTTCCTTTAGCTCTTGACCTGTCAATGAAATCACACAGGCATTAATTGGATGTGGTAAGCATTGATGCACATCAAATGCTGTGACCGTTCCCTTGGGTAAATCTCTCATAAAAATCCCAGCATTAAACAGTGCACAATCCGCTTTTGAAAATTGTAATAAACCTTTGGCAAAGAATCGGGATAATGTAGAATGATGATACCATTCTTTATTTAAATAATAATCTGCCTCAAAAACCGGATGATCTAATAGCGCTTTTCCTTTTTCTATAAGTGCACGATCAAATTGTTCTTCATCTCTAACAATTGGCAATTCAGAAGTTCTATAAAGTTCAGTTTGTTTATCAACAACGCTCTTATTATTCACATCAAAATGAATTTCGGTATGCCCAACGAAAAAGCCAAATTTCCCTCCACCTGTTAACAAGGTGTTTCCCACTAATTTACCTTCATGTAGCACATGATGCGTATGAGAGCCAAAAATCACGTCAATTTCAGGGCAAAGCACAGCTAACTGTTCATCCATATGAATCCCTAAATGGGACATACATAAAAGAATATCGACAAATGGATGAATTTCAGTTGCGATTTCTTGTAATACAGGTAGTGGATCCTCTATTGTCCAACCTAATGGCTCATAATATGTTCGAAATTCTGCGGTAGCAGCAATAACTCCAATTTTCGTTCCTTGTACTGTTTTATAAATTCGAAATGGTTTCGCCCAATCAGGAATTTTGTTTTCAGTTTTCAAATTTCCTACAATGACATCAAATTTGGCATCATTATACAACTCATTTAAATCTGCTTTTGATAATGTAATCCCTTCGTTATTACCAATAGTGACTGCATCATATAACCCATCATTTAACAATTGAATATTCCCTTTACCCACTGTTGCTTCTGTATAAATATGTGAACGGTCTATAAAATCGCCAATATCGAAAATATAACAACTATCACCTGCTTCTTCATGCCACTTTTTACGTTCGGTCAATAATTTCTGTATTCTTGGCCAATAAGCGAAATGACTATGAAGATCATTTGTATGATATAAATGAATTGTTTCTAACATGAAAACACCTCTCTAGGCTCAGAATAATCCCTCATATATGGAGCGTATTCCGAGTAGCAATAATATAATTCGTAATATAAATACTAACGTATTTGATTTAAGTTTCTTATTCAATGCAGATCCTAATTTTGCACCAATATAAGCTCCTGGTATAACCGGAATTGTATATAACCAAGGTACATGACCAAGATAAATATGGCTCGCTGAATTTACGATCGACGATAAAAACAACATGTACATTGATGTTGCGATAGCCACATGAGGCGGAAATAAAAATAAAATGATCATTGCTGGTACAATCATCGATCCTCCACCAATCCCAAATAAACCAGAGGCACAACCAATTACAAAATTTAATAATAAAGCGAACCAAATTGGGTAGCCATATACATAACTTTTACCATCCTTTGGATCAATAAAAGTTTGTTTCTTACCATGTTTTACAAACCACTGCAATGGTTTAATATGATCACGAATAAGTAATATGATTGCTAAAATAATAAGTAATATACCAAAGTATAAGTTAAAAGATGGCAAATCTATTCCTTTACTAATATAAGCACCTAAAATTGTACCTGGTGCACTTCCTATAAAGAAGATAAATCCACTCTTATAATCGACCGTTTTCGATTTCATATACGATAGTGTAGAAGCTAAACCTGTTGCAATCATCATGACTACTGATAATCCTACAACTTTTTGCGGAGTTAAGTCAGGTATCATACCAAGAGTTAGTCCAATAAACAAAGTTGCAGGGACTAAAATAACTCCTCCGCCTAGTCCAATAAGTGCACCAATTAATCCTGAGCATACACCGATTATAGCTAATAAAATATATTCCATCGTTATTCTGCTCCTTCAAAAAAGTCTAATTGTTTTGGAGATAAGTTGTGGTATTCAATACCAAGCATTTTCTGTAATGTCTTTGCATTCCCTGCTGCATGATAACCAGAGTTATTATTAAATAAAACGTAGACTTCTTTTGCAGCATTTTGTAATCCTTCGACTGTTTCTTTCAAGCCTGCTAGCTCTTCTCTTGAATAATCATATAGAAAGCGAACCTTTCTCCATTGCTCGTTATTACCTGGATTACGCCAGCCATATACATTTCGCCCATGTATACGCAATAATACCTTTTCACCAGTTGAAATTGGCACAAGAGGTACAGACCCTTCTCCTGCTTGTGGTTCATCACAAACCGTATGGAAAAGCTCTTGCTGTTTCAAAAAATTTAGTGTTCCATCCATAAATTGTTCACTATACCAAGTGCGATTGCGAAATTCGATTGCGATAGGAAATTCAGCAAGCTGTTGCTTAATATATCGGATATATTGAACGTTTTTTTGTTGACAATCAAACCAAGGTGGAAATTGAACAAGAACCAGTGCTAATTTACCCGCCTTCTTAAATATATGTATTGATTCTTTAAAAGTATCGAACATTTCTTGCATATTACCGTAAGGATTTTCATCACGCAAATGCCCGGTCATTCCTTGATAAGCTTTAACCACAAACTGAAAGTGCTTTGGCGTTTCCGTAATCCATTTTTGCACATTGGCTATAGATGGTATGGAATAGAAAGACGTATCTAATTCAACAACTGGAAAATAGCTACTATAATCAAACAATTTATCTCTTGACGTAGAAGTTTGACTATATAAACTCGGATGATCTCCCCATCCTGTTAAGCCGATATGTATCATTTCTCTTCCCCCTATTCTCTATTTGCTAAGTATATCCATCATATCATAGCTACTAGTAGGAACTATATTAATTGTATCAAGGAATTATTTAGTACGTAAAAAAGAGATATAACTGCAAATAATACATTGCTGTTTATATCTCCTTCATCTTATGGATTAATGATTGTACCAAAACCGATTAAATAGCCATCTAAATCACGAATTGCAAATTCTCTTAACCTTTCTCCTTCAACCACACTTTCTTTTGGATAATAGGCAAAAAGAGCCCCATGTAACTTTGCTTCCTTAAATAAACTATCTAATCTCTCTGCATTTTCCACATAACTAAAAACATTCCACAAATTCCGATTCGGCTTTACATCTTCAATTTTTTCCGCTTGCACTAACTTTATGGCTAATCCACAATCTTCACGAAAAAGAATGCCATCATGATCTTCACAACTTAATACAGTATGATAGAAGAGTCTTGATAATTCAATATCTGAAACAAGTAGTACACTAACGGATGACATTAAATGCATAGGAAACACTACACCTCATTATATATAATTCGCATCATAGTTCTGAATTATCAGAACACTATAACTAGTTTAGATTACCATGATTCTGCTATTTTTTGTACGTTTATTATTTAATTTTTTAAAAAAACTCGGAAATCATTCTTCACGATTTCCGAGTTTTAGAGAAATGTGGTTCTAAGGTGGTTAACCGATAGAGCCTTCCATTTCAAATTTGATCAATCTGTTCATTTCTACCGCATATTCCATTGGAAGTTCTTTTGTGAATGGTTCGATGAAGCCCATTACGATCATTTCTGTTGCTTCTTGTTCAGAAACACCACGGCTCATCAAGTAGAATAATTGTTCTTCAGACACTTTAGAAACTTTTGCTTCGTGTTCAAGAGAAATTTGATCATTCATCACTTCATTGTATGGAATTGTATCAGAAGTAGATTGGTTATCCATGATTAACGTATCACATTCAATATTTGCACGTGCATTAATTGCTTTTTTACCAAATTTCACTTGACCGCGGTATGTTACGTTACCACCGTGTTTTGAAATTGATTTAGACACGATTGTTGAAGATGTGTTTGGAGCTAAGTGAATCATTTTTGCTCCTGTATCTTGGTTTTGACCTCGGCCAGCAATAGCGATTGTTAAAGTCATACCACGTGCGCCTTCGCCTTTTAAGATACATGCAGGGTATTTCATTGTAAGTTTAGAACCAATATTACCATCAATCCATTCCATTGTAGCACGTTCTTCACATGTAGCACGTTTTGTAACTAAGTTATAAACGTTATTAGCCCAGTTTTGGATTGTTGTGTAACGGCAAGAAGCATCTTTTTTGATGATGATTTCTACAACAGCACTGTGTAGTGAGCTTGTTGTATAAACTGGTGCAGTACATCCTTCAACGTAATGTACACTTGCGCCTTCATCAACAATGATCAATGTACGTTCAAATTGACCCATGTTTTCTGAGTTAATACGGAAGTAAGCTTGAAGTGGAGTTTCAAGTTTCACACCTTTTGGAACATAGATAAATGAACCACCAGACCATACAGCTGAGTTTAATGCTGCAAATTTGTTGTCTTGTGGAGGAATCGATTTACCAAAGTATTCTTTGAATAAATCTTCATTTTCACGAAGAGCAGAATCAGTATCTTTAAACACAACACCTTGTGCTTCAAGTTCTTCTTTCATGTTATGGTAAACAACTTCTGATTCGTATTGCGCTGAAACACCAGCAAGGTATTTTTGTTCTGCTTCAGGAATACCTAGTTTATCGAATGTTGCTTTGATTTCTTCTGGTACTTCATCCCAAGATTTTTGAGTTGCTTCAGATGGTTTTACATAGTAAGTAATTTCATCGAAGTTAAGTGCAGTTAAATCGCCACCCCATTGTGGCATTGGTTTTGAATAGAAAATGTCCAATGATTTTAGACGGAAATCTAACATCCATTGTGGCTCATTTTTCATTTTAGAAATTTCTTTAACGATTTCAGGAGTTAGCCCACGTTCTGTACGGAAAATGGATACGTCTTTATCATGGAAGCCGTACTCGTAATCGCCAATTTCAGGCATTTTTTTAGCCATTTTTTCTCCTCCGTTCTAGAGTGTTTAATCTATTATAAGTTCGATTCTTTAATACCTTTTTCCATTGCTTTCCAAGAAAGTGTTGCACATTTAATACGTGCAGGGAATTGAGAAACACCTGAAAGTGCCTCTACATCTCCAAGGTCTAGTGAATCATCATGTTCGCGACCCAGCATCATTTCTGAGAAGACATGTGCTAATTCAACAGCTTCTTTTGTTGTTTTACCTTTAATCTCTTGTGTCATCATAGAAGCAGATGACATGGAGATTGAGCAGCCTTCACCTTCAAATTTTGCATCTACTACAACACCGTCTACTACCTGTAATGACAAGTGTATGCGATCCCCACACGTAGGGTTATTCATATCGATTGAAACATTAGAATCATCAATAACACCTTTGTTACGTGGTTTTTTATAATGATCCATAATGACAGAACGATATAGTTGATCTAGTTTATTCATTGACATTAGCAAAATACTCCTTCGCAGTGCGCAACCCTTCAACAAGTCGATCAATATCAGCTTCAGTATTATATACGTAGAAGCTAGCACGAGCTGTCGCTGTACATTCAAGCCATTTCATCAATGGCTGAGCACAGTGGTGTCCTGCACGAACAGCAATACCTTCCATATCTAGTATTGTTGCAACATCATGAGGATGAACGCCATCTATATTAAATGTCACAAGTCCAGAACGTTTCGTTGGATCGTGTGGACCATAGATAGATACTCCATCTATTGCGCTTAATTTCTCAATCGCGTAACGAGATAAATTATGCTCATGTTCGATGATATTGTCCATACCAATTTCTTCTAAGAAATCAATAGCTGCACCTAAACCAATTGCTCCAGCAATATTAGGTGTGCCACCTTCAAATTTATAAGGAAGGTCAGCCCATGTTGATTCATATAAGCCGACAATACTAATCATTTCACCACCAAAATCAAGTGGTTCCATGTTTTCTAGGTGCTCTTTTTTACCATATAATACACCAATACCAGTTGGTCCACACATTTTATGTCCAGAGAAAGCTAAGAAGTCACAATCTAAATCTTGAACATCTGTTTTAAAATGTGGTACACCTTGCGCTCCATCAACTACTATAACTGCACCATGTGCATGTGCAACAGCAGCAATTTCTTTAATTGGATTCACAGTTCCTAGAACGTTAGAAGCAAATGCAATTGAAACAATTTTTGTTTGATCTGTAATTGCTTCTTTTACTTTGTCCATCGATAATGTGCCATCTGGATTCATATCAATATATTTAAGTGTTGCATTTTTTTCCTTCGCTAATTGTTGCCACGGAATTAAGTTAGAGTGATGTTCCATGTAAGTGATGACGATTTCGTCGCCTTCGCCTACATTTGCACGACCGAAACTTGCAGCAACCATATTTAAACTATCAGTAGTACCTCTAGTAAAAATAATTTCTTCCGTTGACTTAGCATTAATAAATTTACGAACTTTTTCACGTGCTCCTTCATAAGAATCTGTTGCACGGTTTCCTAATGTATGCACACCTCGGTGAACATTAGAGTTTTCATTTTCATAGTAATGTTTAATAGCTTCTATAACTTGTATTGGCTTTTGCGTTGTAGCGGCACTATCAAGATACACTAGTGGATGACCATTTATTTCTTGATCTAAAATTGGGAAATAGCTTCTAATATCTGTTTTTATCATTAGCGAACTTTCCTTTCAATGACCTCCGTCAGTTGTTTTCTAACACCTTCGATAGGTAATTTAGTAACAACTGGTGCAAGGAATCCATGGATTACTAAACGTTCTGCTTCTGCTTTAGAAATACCGCGACTCATTAAATAATACAATTGAACTGAATCAACGCGTCCTACAGAAGCAGCATGTCCTGCTGTTACATCATCTTCATCAATTAATAGAATTGGGTTGGCATCACCACGAGCATCTTTGCTTAACATAAGAACACGTGATTCTTGTACAGCATCAGCTTTTGTAGCACCGTGTTCAATTTTACCAATACCATTGAAAATAGCACGAGAGGAATCTTTCATAACAGCATGAGTTAGAATATACCCATTTGAAGCTTTACCCCAGTGTCTAACTTCAGTTGTGAAGTTTTGACTTTGTTCTCCACGACCTACTACCACAGATTTTGCATCTGCATAAGAGCCATCGCCTTTTAAGTATGTGATATTTTCTGAAATTGTATCGCTATCATTCATCAAACCAAGAGCCCACTCAACTTTTGCATCACGGTGTAAAATACCACGACGATTTACATAAGTAGTGAAACCTTTTGCAAGAACATCAACAGCTCCAAATGTGACTTGAGCATTATCATTAACGATTACTTCTGCAATAATATTAGCTTGTCCTTTTGCTTCTTCAACAGTAGAAAGATAGTTTTCTACGTATGTGACTGAACTGTTTGTATCTGCAACAACTAATACGTGGTTGTATAATGAAGCATCTGCATTGTCATGTAAGAAGACAGCTTGAATTGGTTCTTCTACAATAACGTTTTTAGGAATGTATACAAACACACCGCCATTTACTAATGCTGCATGTAAAGCTGTTAGTTTATGTTGGTCTATTTTTACGCCTTCAGTCATAAAATATTTCTGAACTAGTTCGCTATGTTCACGTGCTGCAGTTAAAATATCAGTCATGATGACACCTTGTGAAGCTAATTCTTCAGAAAGTTGTAAAAAAGCTGGGGTGTTGTTGTGTTGAATATAAACATTTTGTTGACCTTCAGTATTGACAATCGCTTTTACTTCTTCTGGAAGTTCTTCTAGAGAAGCGAATGTTGTACTTTCAACTGAGTGTGTAGGAAATTCTGTGAAATTCCATTTATCAACATTTGTTTTATCTGGTTTTACCATTGGTAGCGTTTCTACGTCCGCTAATGCACGTTCACGAAGCTCAGTCAACCAGCTAGGTTCATTGTTAGCTTCAGAGAAAGAGCGTACATCCTGAGCGGTTACTGATAATTTTGTTTCAACCGTCATGTTTGCTCGTCCTCCTTATTATGCTTCTTGTCCTGTTGTTTCTTCGTCTTCGATACCTAATTCTTTTTTAATCCAATCGTAGCCTTCAGCTTCAAGTTTTTCTGCCAATTCGGCACCACCAGAACGAACGACTTTACCTTGCATCATAATATGAATATGATCAGGAGTGATGTAGTTTAGTAAACGTTGGTAGTGAGTGATCATTAGGCAACCAAAGCCTTCACCACGCATAGCATTGATCCCTTTTGATACGACTTTAAGTGCATCGATATCAAGACCAGAGTCAATTTCATCTAAGATCGCAAATTTAGGTTTTAACATCATTAATTGAAGTATTTCGTTACGTTTCTTTTCACCACCAGAAAATCCTTCGTTTAAGTAACGTTGACCCATTTCTTCTGGCATTTCCAAGAAATCCATTTTTTGATCTAATTCACGGATGAATTTCATAAGAGAAACCTCGTTACCTTCTCCGCGACGAGCATTAATAGCTGAACGTAAGAAATCTGCATTTGTAACACCAGTAATTTCTGATGGATACTGCATTGCTAGGAATAATCCAGCTTTAGCACGTTCATCTACTTCCATTTCAAGTACATCTTCACCATCTAAAGTGATAGAACCTGAAGTAACTTCATATTTTGGGTGACCCATGATAGCTGAAGCTAAAGTAGATTTACCAGTACCATTTGGTCCCATGATTGCATGAATTTCGTTTGTATTGAGTGATAAGTTAACACCCTTTAAAATCTCTTTTCCGTCGATAGCGACGTGAAGATCTTTAATGACTAATGTTGACATTCTATTACCTCCATTTAATTTCAATGAAATGAATGCTTACCCATTTCTAATTTAATATCATTCTAATTTTAGCTCAAAAAAAAGTCCTTTGCAAATCATTTGAAAATGTTTCTCAATTTAATCTTAGAATGTTGGTATATATCTATTCTGAAACCTATTAGACTCGCTATTTCCAATGTTAATTGAAAATGGATTGATTTTCAATAAAAGGCTCGTAATTGAGAATGGATTTCACTACGGCTGACGTAATAACTAAATTTCTTTGTAAATTAACATATCTTTATTATCAATACGATGTAATATTCTTATTTAGTCTTTAGACAAAGGGATCGCTAAGAATCAAAATTATACATAGTGTTTCATATTTCATCGTTTAGAACCTAGATATTAATAGATTTCTTCAAAAAGCGAAAAAGCTTTTTGAAAGATTTCGTTTATAAATGGGGTTAGGTGGAACCGTTCTCACCTGAGGACAGCAAGAAAGCCTT
Source organism: Rummeliibacillus sp. NPDC094406 (assembly GCF_044763875.1). Lineage (NCBI taxonomy): Bacteria > Bacillati > Bacillota > Bacilli > Caryophanales > Caryophanaceae > Rummeliibacillus > Rummeliibacillus sp. NPDC094406. Next base: position 56,819 of record NZ_JBIWGZ010000006.1, read on the forward strand.
CTTACTCACTTCGTTCGAGGGCACTGAAAAATGATTTTACCCGTAATTTTTATAGTACACATCCGCTAAACATGAAGTGGAATCAGCTCCGCTTTCCGCGGGCGAACCGACGAGCCTCCTCGCTACGCTGCGGGGTCTCTCTGGCTCGCTTTCCCGCAGGAGTCTTCGCTGATTCCACTTCAACAAAAATTGCATCACAAGGAGTCTCGCGGTTTTTACCCACTTCTTTTCAAAAATCAACAATCCTATTTTATAGCGCCTTGCAAAAGAAAAAGCTATCTCCATTCTATTTAAAATATCCTTATTAAAGGATGAATTTTAAACAGGAGATAGCTTTTCTTCCTATATAATACTATTGTGCTATTGCTTGTGTAAGAAGATAAGCGTTCACGCTTTCTGCTACATTTCTACCTTCGTTAATAGCCCATACAATTAAACTTTGACCACGTCTCGCGTCACCTGCTGCAAAAACACCTTCTACATTTGTTGAATATGTTTTTCCATTGGCTTTAATTTTATTATTTGTGATTTGAACTCCAAATTGTTCAGCAACTCCATGCTCTGTACCTTCAAAACCAATTGCGACAAAGACATAATCTGCTGGCCAAACTTTTTCAGTGCCAGGTAGTTCATTAAAGTATACATAGCCTTCATCGCTAATGATTTTTTCCATTTGAATTGTGTGCAATTCTTTCACTTTTCCATAGCTATCTGCAACGATTTTCTTTGTTTGAATACAATATTCACGCGGATCACGGCCATATTTTGCATCAGCTTCTGCATAAGCATAATCCAATTTATAAACATTTGGGTTTGTTGGCCAAGGATTATCAGTTGCACGATTTTCAGGCAGTTGTGGATGCTTCCCAAATTGGAAGACCGTTTTACAATTTTGTCGAATAGCCGTTGCCACGCAGTCAGCACCTGTATCACCGCCACCAATGACAATGACATTCTTGCCTTTCATATCCAAGAATTGACCATCTTCAAAATTAGAATCTAGTAAACTTTTAGTTGTAGAAGTTAAATAATCCATTGCAAGAACAACACCTTTTGACTCACTCCCTTCCATACGAAGGTGGCGTTGTTTTGTAGCTCCTGTGCAAAGAATGACTGCATCAAATTGTGCTTTCAATTCATCCGCTGTTACGTCTTTACCGATTTCTGTATTTAAGACAAAGTGAATACCTTCATCTGATAGTAATTGTACACGTCTTGCTACAACTTCTTTTTCTAATTTCATATTCGGAATCCCGTAAGTGAGTAAACCACCAGCGCGGTCTGATCTTTCGTAGACTGTTACGGAATGTCCTTGCTGATTAAGTTGGTCTGCTGCTGCTAAACCTGCAGGACCAGAACCAACCACAGCTACTTTTTTTCCTGTTCGGTGTGCTGGAATACGAGGTGTAACCCAGCCATTTTCAAATCCTTTATCAATAATTGCACGCTCAATACTTTTAATTGCAACTGCAGGATCAGAAATAGCTAAAGTACAGGAGCCTTCACACGGTGCAGGACAAACTCTTCCTGTAAATTCCGGGAAGTTATTTGTTAAAAGAAGACGATCAAGAGCTTCTTTCCATTTCCCATGGTAGACTAAATCATTCCATTCAGGAATTACATTATGAATCGGGCAACCCGCAGCAGAACCACGAATCTCCATTCCCATATGGCAAAACGGTGTACCACAATCCATACAACGAGCACCTTGGATTTGAAGAGCTTCATCTGTCAAACGCGAAGCATATTCTTTCCAATTTTTTATACGCTCTAGTGGTGGCTGTTCCTTCCCTTTTTCTCGACTATATTCCATAAATCCAGTAGGTTTCCCCATCTAGAACCCCTCCTTTACTTATTGGAAAGCACTAAATCCTTTTTAGGAGAATTTGCTAAAAATGCTTTCATCGTTGCTTGGTCTTCTGATAATCCTTGTGCTTCAAATTCATTAATACGGTCTAACATTTTTTTATAATCTGTAGGAACTACTTTAATAAAGCGGCCTACATATTGTGACCAGCTATTTAAAATTTGTTTCGCTTTTGTACTTTCTGTGTAGTGAACATGTTGTTCTAGGATTTGGTGAACAATTGCCTCATCCTCTTTAGAATGAACACCTTCGAAACCAATCATTTCTGGGTTACATTTTGCTTTAAATTCTTGAATATTTTCTGGTAATACATAAGCAATACCGCCTGACATACCAGCTCCAAAGTTTTTACCTACATCACCTAAGATAACAACACGGCCACCTGTCATATATTCACAGCCATGATCTCCGATACCTTCAACTACTACATTTGCACCACTATTACGAACTGCAAAACGTTCTCCAGCACGCCCATTAATGTAAGCTTCACCACTTGTTGCACCATATAAGCACACATTCCCAGCAATAACATTCGTTTCTGCTTTTCCACGTAATGGTGAGCTAACAACGACTTTACCGCCCGATAAACCTTTTCCGAAGTAATCATTTGCATCTCCGTCAACATGCATTAACATTCCTCTTGGGATAAATGCTCCAAAGCTTTGACCGGCAGAACCCGTAAAGTTAAGTGTAATGGTATCGTCGGCAAGTCCTCTAGCTCCATAACGTTTCGAAATTTCACTTCCAACAATTGTACCAACAACGCGGTCAGTATTTTTGATTGGATAGTGTAGTGAAATTGGCTTTTCCTCAACAATTGCTTCTTCTGCTTTGCCAAGGAGCTCACGTAAATCAAGTGACTGATCAAGTTTGTGATTTTGTTCAGCTTGTTTTGTTCTTGGCCCTTCAACTTGATGTAAAATCGCTGTTAAATCCAATTGACCAGCTTTCCAATGTTTTTTCGCACGATTACTTACTTCTAATACATCCGTTCGTCCAACCATTTCTTCGAATGTTCTAAAGCCAAGTAGCGCCATATATTCACGTACTTCTTCTGCTACAAACATCATGAAGTTTACAACATGATCAGCTGTACCTATGAATTTTTTTCGAAGTTCAGGGTTTTGTGTAGCAATACCAACTGGACAAGTATCTAAATGGCAAGCTCTCATCATAACACAGCCAAGTACGATTAACGGAGCAGTTGCAAAGCCGAATTCTTCTGCACCAAATAGCGCTGCCATGACAACGTCTTTCCCTGTCATTAATTTACCATCCGTTTCAAGTGTTACACGATCACGAAGCCCATTTAGCATCAATGTTTGATGAGCTTCAGATAATCCTAATTCCCAAGGAAGACCTGTGTGCTTAATACTTGTTTTTGGAGAAGCACCAGTACCACCGTCATAACCACTAATCACAATGACATCAGCTGCACCTTTCGCTACACCAGCTGCAATTGTACCTACTCCTGATTTCGAAACAAGTTTAACGCTGATTCTTGCATCTCGATTGGCATTTTTTAAATCATGAATTAATTCAGCCATGTCTTCAATTGAGTAAATATCATGATGTGGTGGTGGTGAAATTAGACCAACACCCGTTGTTGAACCACGAACATCAGCAACCCAAGGATAAACCTTGTTACCTGGGAGTTGACCACCTTCACCCGGTTTTGCTCCTTGTGCCATTTTAATTTGTAACTCATCTGCATTGACTAAATAGTGGCTATTCACACCAAATCGACCAGAAGCAATTTGCTTAATTGAACTTCTGCGATTATCGCCATTTTCGTCAATTACATAGCGACTTGGATGTTCTCCACCTTCACCACTATTACTTTTACCACCAATTCTATTCATCGCAATTGCTAGTGTTTCATGTGCTTCCTGACTGATTGAGCCAAAAGACATAGCACCAGTTTTAAAGCGATTGACGATAGATTCTACTGATTCTACTTCTTCTAAAGGAATCGTATGTTCAGACTTTTTAAAGGTTAATAGATTTCTTAAGAAACCAATTTGTTCTTCATTTGCCATTTCAGCGTATTGATGATACAAACCAAAGTCTCCATTACGTGTTGCTTGTTGCAATGTGTGGATTGTTTTTGGATTGAACGCATGATGTTCACCTTTGCTACGCCACTGGAAGCTACTACCTGCTGGTAATACACGATCAATCGATATAACAGCTTCGTCATGCTTTTTCAAAGCTTCTTTTGCAATCGTTAGTAAGTCGATACCGCCTAGTTTAGATTCAGTTCCTGTAAAGTACTTTTCAATAACTTCTTTACTAATACCAACTGCTTCGAAGATTTGAGCTCCACGATAACTTTGGACTGTTGAAATCCCCATTTTGGACATTACTTTTACAACGCCCTCTGATGTTGCCTTTACATAACGTTTGACAGCTTCTTCATAGCTATAGTTGATATGTCCATCTTCAATTGCTTTCGCCAATGTGGCAAATGCTAAATATGGATAAATCGCATCAACGCCAAAACCAATTAATGCCGCAAAGTGATGTACTTCTCTTGTTTCTCCAGTTTCAACAATGATACTCGCCTTAGTACGTTGACCCGTTTGAACAAGATGTTGATGAACGCTACTCGCCGCAAGTAAAATTGGAATCATTGGCGTATTAACACTTAAAGCTTTATCTGATAAAACTAGCAATTGAACCCCTTTTGCAATTGCTTCATCCACTTCTTTCGCGATTCTAGCTAAATCTTTTTCCAAATCTTCTGACATCACGAGGTCTATAACTGCCATACCGAATTGATTCTGTGTTTTTAGCTTTTGGAATTGACTATTCGTCAACACAGGTGTTTCCAAAAAGATTCGATGACAATTTTCTTCGCTTGGATGTAGTAAGTCCCCTTCTGCCCCAAGAAAAGTCATCGTTGAAGTCACAATATGCTCACGAATCGAATCAATTGGTGGATTCGTTACCTGTGCAAATAATTGTTTGAAGTAATTAAATAACGATTGTGGCTGATCAGATAAGACTGCAAGTGGCGCATCATTCCCCATTGAGCCAAGCGGGTCTTTTCCTCCTGCCACCATTGGTACAATATATTTTTGTACATCCTCATGTGTATAACCGAACACCTTTTGTCTGAATAGTAAGTTATCTACAGCTTCTGGTTGTTCTTCTGAAGGCTCAACTACAACTAGGTTTTCTTCTAACCACCCAGCATAAGGTTTTGCCTGTGCCATTTCAGATTTTAATTCATCATCTGAAATAATCCGTCCTTGTTCTAAATCAACAAGCAACATTTTCCCCGGACTTAGTCGTTCTTTGTAAACAATATTCTCTTCCTCTATATCAACTACACCAACTTCTGAAGAGAAGATAATGTAATCATCCTTTGTGACATAATAGCGTGCAGGTCGTAAACCATTACGATCTAATATCGCACCAATTTGTTTGCCATCTGTGAAGCAAATAGCTGTTGGCCCATCCCAAGGTTCCATTAAACAGCTTTGGTATTGATAAAACGCCTTTTTCTCATCCGAAATATGTGGATTCTCTGTCCATGGCTCTGGAATCATCATCATTGCTGTTTGTGCAGGTGTACGACCCGCTAATACGAAAAATTCAAACGCATTATCTAACATTGATGAATCACTACCATTTTGGTCTACAATTGGCAACACTTTATCTAGGTCTTCCCCAAAGGCCTCAGAGATAAATTGTTGCTCACGTGCTTTCATCCAGTTAATATTACCTCGTAATGTATTAATCTCACCATTATGAATAATATAACGATTCGGATGTGCACGTTCCCAAGATGGAAATGTATTTGTACTGTAACGTGAGTGTACCATCGAAAAAGCAGAAGTGAATCGCTCATCTTGTAAATCTAGATAAAACTCAACCACTTCTTCTGGTGCCAATAACCCCTTAAACACCATTGTTCGACTTGACATGCTTGCACAGTAAAAGTCTTTGTCATTATTTTTTGCCCATAATTCTGTTTGTTTACGAATCAGATACAGTTTTCTTTCAAAAGCAAGAGAATCATTTGTATTCACAGCCTTGATAAACACTTGACGAACAACTGGTGCAGTTTCCTTCGCAATGTCGCTTAAAGGCTCAGGATTAGTCGGTACAGTACGCCAGCCAAGTAATTCTTGACCTTCTGCTGCGATGAAATCGTTTAGTTTATTTTCAATTTTCTGTTGTACTTGATCATCTCTGTCGAAAAATAACATCCCTACTCCATATTGCCCTACAGCAGGTAATGTCCAATTTATGCAAACGTCACGGAAAAAAGCATCTGGAATTTGGACCATTAATCCTGATCCATCTCCAGTTTTACCATCACTTCCGCGACCAGCTCTATGATCTAATCTACATAACATTTCCAAGCCTTTCATCACGATGTCATGTGTTGCTTTACCCTGCAATTGTGCGTAAAGACCGATACCGCATGCATCGTGTTCTAATTGTGGAGAGTATAAACCTTGCGCTGTTGGAATTTGGTGAAATGTCATATGATTCCCTCCTTATTAAATAAAAAATGACTTAAATATATTTTAGATTTCCAAATTGATATTAACAATATATAATTTGGATAGTATTAATCTATAAATTAGATAAGTGGGAGATGACATGACGTGGAATTACGACAACTGCGGTACTTTGTTGCTGTTGCAGAGAGAGAGCATATATCTGATGCTGCGGAAAATTTGCATGTAGCACAATCAGCAATAAGCCGTCAAATTGCCAATTTAGAGGAAGAATTAGGCATTGAATTATTTGAAAGGGTCGGACGGAACGTAAAACTGACACCGATTGGTAAGAATTTCCTTGAATATACAATTGCTGCGTTACAAGCAATTGATTTTGCAAAAAAACAAGTTGATGAATATTTGGATCCTGAAAAAGGAACAATTAAAATCGGGTTTCCAACAAGTCTTGCAAATTTTCTATTACCTACTGTCATTTCAGCATTTAAAAAAGAACACCCTAATGTTTCTTTTCATTTACGACAAGGTTCCTATCGTTATCTCATTAATGCCGTCAAAGAACGTGAATTGAATTTAGCATTCTTAGGCCCTGTTCCTAAAAAAAATGATTACATTAATACGAAAGTTCTTTTTACAGAAAATATCGCGGCACTTGTACCAGCTACTCACCCATTTGCAGACAGAGATGAAATCCAGTTAACTGAGTTGCGTAACGAAGGCTTCGTATTGTTTCCAGAAGGTTTCATTTTAAACAAAGTTGCGGTAGAAGCTTGTAAATCTGTTGGCTTTACACCAAAAATCAGCTCAGAAGGAGAAGATATGGATGCTCTAAAAGGTTTAGTAGCAGCGGGTATAGGGGTTAGTCTTTTACCAGAAAGTGCATTCTATGATGCCACACCACGTCGTACATCAAAGTTAACATTAATCGAACCGCCGTTAACACGTAACGTGGGTATTATTTATCCGATTAATCGCGAACTATCCCCTTCTGAACAAATTTTCTTGGATTTTGTTAGTAGTTTCTTTTCTAGATTAACTCAATTTAAATAAATCCGATTCGGGGCATTCACCTCCACTTTATTCACAGAAAAAGACGTTAGAGCAAATTTCCGCTCTAACGTCTTTTGTTTATAATTATCAATTATTTTGATACTGGAACGACTGAACCTTTCCATTCTTTGTTGATGAAATCTTGAATTTCTTTAGAGTGTAGTACATCAACTAATTTTTTCACAGCTTTGTTATCTTTGTTTTCTTTTTTAACTGCAACGACATTTACATAAGGAGAATTGCTATCTTCAAGAGCAATTGCATCTTTTGTTGGTGTTAGGCCTGCATCAATCGCGAAGTTAGAGTTGATAACAACTGCATCTCCTTCTTTGTGTTCATACATTTGTACTAACATTTCTGGTGTAGTTTTTGCATCGATTTTTAAGTGTTTAGGATTTTTGTCGATATCTTTAACTTCAGCAGCTGCTTTATCCACACCTTTTTTCAATGTGATTAAGCCTTTCGCTTCTAACAATGTAAGAATACGTCCTTGGTCTGATACAGAGTTACTAATTAGGATTGTTGCTCCATCTGGAAGTTTATCTAGAGATTTATATTTTTTAGAGTAGATACCGATTGGTTCGATATGGACTCCACCTGCACTAACGAAGTCATAGCCATTGTCTTTAATTTGTTGTTCTAGATATGGTTTATGTTGGAAAAAGTTTGCATCTAAACGGTCCGCTTCAAGGTCTTTGTTTGGTAATATATAATCTTGGTATTTTTCGATTTCTAAATCGACGCCTTCTTTTTCTAGAATTGGTTTTGCTTTTTCTAAGATTTCTGCGTGCGGTACATTAGAAGCACCTACTACTAATTTTGTTTCTTTTGAATCACCATTTGAAGTTGATTTATCACCAGTTCCGCAAGCTGCTAAGCTAAATGCTAGTGATGCTGTTAGAATTCCTGCTACAAGTTTCTTCATGTCTTTTGCCCCTTTTCTTTTCTTTATGTGAACGTTAAAACGTATACACCAAATTATCGTTTATCGGTTTTCGCTGATATGAAGTCTCCGATAAATTGAATGATAAATACAATAACTAACACTAATACTGTTGCGACAAATGTTACATCGTTACGACTTCGTTGGAAGCCATCCATGAACGCTAAATTCCCTAAACCACCTGCACCAATTACACCCGCCATAGCCGTGTAACCGACTAATGCTACAGCTGTTACGGTAATACCTGAAATTAACGCTGGTAATGACTCTGGAATTAAAACCTTCCAAATGATTGTCCAAGTTTTAGCACCCATAGAACGTGCCGCTTCAATAACACCTTTATCAATTTCGCGTAAAGCAATCAGAACCATTCGAGCATAGAATGGAGCAGCACCGATTATTAATGCTGGCAATGCTGCGTTTGCCCCACGAATAGAACCTAACAAAAATTCTGTAAATGGAATTAAAAGAATAACTAAAATGATAAATGGAATTGATCGGAAAATATTCACAACGGAGCCTGTTAATAAGTTAACAAGTTTATTGGCCCAAAGTTGTGTTGGACTTGTAAGGAATAACAAGATTCCTAGTAATAATCCAATGATAAATGTAAGAGCTGTTGAAACAGTTGTCATATAGATTGTTTCTCTGGTTGCTTCCCACATTAGTTCCCAATCTACATTCGGAAAGAGATCATTAAGCATTCTTGATCACCTCCGTTTTAATACCTTGCTCATCTAAAAATTGCACAGCCTTTGCAACATTTTCATCGCTTCCTTTAATTCGAACAATTAATGTACCGTATGGACCGCTTTTTGTAGGGGAGATATTCCCGTGAACGATATTAATATCTACACCAAACTGTCGAATGAGATGCGAAATGACAGGTTGTTCTGTTTTTGAACCGACAAAGAATAATTTAATTAGTTGATCATTTGGATAATTGTCAATCATCTGAGAAATCGACTCCTTATGACCCGCTGTTTCTGTCACTTGAGAAACGAATTTCTTCGTAACATCTGCTTTAGGAGATTGGAAAACTTCTAAAACATTACCTTGTTCTACTATTTTCCCAGATTCCATCACTGCAACGCGGTGACAAATTTTGCGAATTACATGCATTTCATGGGTAATTAAAACGATTGTTAGTCCAAGTTTTTCATTGATACTAACAAGTAAATCTAAAATGGCATCCGTTGTTTCGGGATCAAGCGCTGAAGTCGCTTCATCACAAAGTAACACTTCTGGGTTATTCGCTAATGCACGAGCAATCCCTACTCGTTGTTTTTGACCGCCTGAAAGTTGTGAAGGATACGCTTTTTCTCGTCCTCTCAAACCAACTAACTCTATTAATTCAAGCACTCGCTTTTCTCTTTCTGCTTTACTAATACCTGCAATTTCTAGTGGAAAAGCGATATTCTCCTCAACCGTTCTCGACCATAATAAGTTGAAGTGTTGGAATATCATACTGATCTTATGACGAGCATTTCTTAAGCTTTTTCCCTTAATCGCTGAAATATTCTGTCCATTTACTGTAACCGTACCTGATGAAGGTTTTTCTAAACCATTTAGTAAACGGATCATAGTACTTTTACCTGCGCCACTATAACCGATAATGCCAAAAATCTCGCCATCATTTATTGATAAATTAACATCATTAACTGCAGTTAGAGATCCATTAGCGGTCTTGTATTTCTTTACTACATTTTCTAGTTGAATCATTGTCAAAACCACCTTCTATATTAAATTCTATGTCAACTTTTTATAGTACAAATATGCTATAACATGAAGTGGAATCAGCTTCGCTTTCCGTGGGCGAACCGGCGAGCCTCCTCGCTTGTGCTCCTGCATCGCTTCGCTAGCTTCGTCGCAGAGACAATCTCGCTGTGGGGTCTCCCTGGCTCGCTTTCCCGCAGGAGTCTTCACTGATTCCACTTCAACAAATTTGCATAAAAAAATTTTATTATTAAAATTCATGCATTTTGCTAAATTGTGAGAACACCCCAACAAATTGGGTAGAGCCTATTTTCACACCACTACTAATCAACCATAATTGCCTGCAACGAACAAAAGACCCTTCTGCAAGATTCGCAGAAGGGTCTACCGTACAATATACGAAAACCGTTCTCTCATCTTCCAAAGTTAAACTTTGCGTGAATTGGCACCGTGTCACACACTGTGACGGTTGCCGGGCTTCATAGGGCACTTCCCTCCACCTCTCTAAATAAGAGCGACTTAAATATTTATTTAATTTATGTTTGATACTTTACCACTCTATGTGAGTATCGTCAATCCTTTTTATGAAATTTTTCGAATAAATAAGAAACGGATTGAAATGCATAAATCTTATCTCGAATTTTTCCGTCTTCAGCAATCAGTAAACATGGGACGCTTTCAATTTTGTAATCATATGCTATTTGTTCAACATAATTTAAGTTAGCTTTTCCCATTGGAATATCCGGTAATGTCTGATCCACCACTTCCATCATTTTGGAGGCGACCATACATGTACCACACATTGGGGTGTATAAATAAAATGCGCATAATTGCTCACTTTCCTTCATATTCTCCCATTGTTCTATTGTCCATTCTTGCATAAATTGTCATTCCTATTCTATAAGATACACTGGATGAATCTTGAAATCTGCAGCTAATAATATTCTAGCCAAATATTTTCTAGGCGTGGCCTCTACTTGCTTATATAAAGAAAGCGTACGTAAATGACACGCTTCTGGATATTCTTTTTTCATTAAAGCACGTAAACAGTCACCCGAATAATCTTCGTCAAAAAATGCATATAAATCATATTCTTCGTAGGGGTAAATCAGCTCTTCTAATTTACTCGCACTAATTGTCCCATTCGTACAAAGGATTGGAATATTTTCTGCTAATAGGGGTTGGATTTGCAATTTATCTTGCCTGCCTTCAACAATGAGCACTTTGTCAGACATGCCGATTCCTCCTTACAGTTAATCCCGAATTAACGGGCAGTAATACCCCCACTGATGGAAGTTTCACTTTATCCAAATCAAGGCATATATACATAAAAACGCCAACACAAAAGTGTGGCGCTTTTACTAGTATCGTTATTCTTCGATTAGTTCTGCGTATTTTTCAGCTGTAAGTAATTTTTCGATTTGAGAAGCATCAGTAGGTTCAAGAACGACCATCCAAGCTTTCTCATATGGAGATTCGTTAACGAATTCTGGGCTGTCTTCTAATTCTTCGTTGATTTCCACAACTTTACCTGAAATTGGTGCATAAAGTTCTGAAACTGTTTTTACAGATTCAACACTACCAAATGGCTCATCTGCTACTAATTCGTCTCCTACTTGAGGTAGTTCAACGAATACGATATCACCAAGTTCAGATTGTGCAAATTCTGTAATACCAATGCGTACTTTGCCATCTTCTGTTTTAACCCATTCGTGTTCTTCTGAGTAACGTAATTCTGCTGGTATGCTCATCAATTAACCCTCCAAATATGTATTAATATACACTTCAATTTTGACATATTCTTAATATAAAAACAAGTCATTCAATTCTCTTATTTCCACGTATTTTCAAATTCATTTTCTTTAAATCCCAATGTTATTTTTTGACCATCTGTGACAATCGGTCTTTTTATTAACATGCCATCTGAAGCAAGTAAATCTAACTGTTCATCATCAGACATTTCATTTAGGCGATCTTTTAATTGCAGTTCACGGTACTTCATCCCTGATGTATTAAAGAATTTTTTTAATGGTAAACCACTCATTTTCCAATAGTTTGCCAGTTCTTCTTTTGTTGGGGTTTCTTCTACAATATGCTGTAGAGTGAATTCAACGTCATTTTCTTTTAGCCAAGCTTGTGCTTTTCTACAAGTCGTGCATTTTGGATATTGAATTATTTTAATCGTCATCTAAAAGCTCCTTTTAAACTGGATTTCTTTCTCACTCAATTGTAGAGAGTCTTCCGTTTACACGCAAGAAATCCGATCACTATTTATAATGACCGGATATCTCTTTTTTATTCAAATTTTATTCATTAGACAGTATATTTTTCTGAAGCAATAAGTTTTACAGATGCTTGACGCTTTTTCGCAATCAAGTTATATGGAGTGAAGCGTGTAAGTTTGCGTAATGCAGATAACAACATACGTGCATCGTCGCCTTCTACCGAACCAATAATTGTTTCTTTCGCTTCTTTTTCAATTTCCGCAAATGCTTCTTGTACGAAGATTTCTGTATAAAGGACTTTTTGTGCCGATTTATCGAAACCATCACGAGCAATTGCTTTTTCTGTACGTAGAACTACTGACTCCATCGCGAATAATTGATTTGCAATATTAGCAATATTGACTAATATTTCTTGTTCTACTTCTAATTTTGGGCCAAATCGTTGTACAGCAGTTCCAGCTGCAAGTAATGCAATTTTCTTTGCCATTTTCACTAAATATTTTTCTTGTGCTAATGGTTCATCACTAATTTCTTCTGGCATCATCGATAACAATTCCGATTGTAAGCTTTGTGCTTGTTGTAGAAGTGGTAGCTCGCCTTTCATCGCTTTTTTCACGAAAGTACCCGGAACTATTAGACGGTTGATTTCATTTGTTCCTTCGAAAATACGGTTAATACGAGAATCACGATAAATACGTTCTACTTCGTATTCTTGCATATATCCATAACCACCGTGTAATTGTACTGCTTCGTCCGCGATATAATCTAATGTTTCAGAACCAAATACTTTGTTAATAGAGCATTCAATTGCATATTCAGCGATTGATGCTGCAATTGCTTTGCCATCATTTTTGTCTTCTTCACTTAATTGACTCATACGATCTTCAAAGTAGCCAACTGTACGATAGATCAAAGATTCTGAAGCATATAATTTAGAAGCCATTGTCGCTAGTTTTTCTTTTGTTAAATTGAATGATGAAATTGGTGTATTAAATTGTTGACGTTGGTTTGAATAAGAAATAGCCAATTCAAGTGCACGTTTTGAAGCACCGATTGAACCTACACCTAATTTGTAACGACCGATATTGAGAATATTGAAGGCAATGACATGGCCACGTCCTACTTCACCCAATAAGTTTTCAACAGGTACTGCTACATCTTCTAAAATTAGAGTACGTGTTGAAGATGATTTTATCCCCATTTTCTTTTCTTCTGCACCAGTTGATACACCTGGATATGCACGTTCAACGATAAATGCTGAGAATTTATCGCCATCGATTTTGGCATACACTACAAAGACATCCGCAAACCCTGAGTTAGTAATCCATTGTTTTTCACCATTTAAAATATAGTGAGTACCCTCTGCATTCAGTTTTGCAGTTGTTTTCGCACCCAAAGCATCAGACCCTGAACCTGGTTCTGTAAGAGCATAAGCTGCAATCAGTTCACCAGACGCTAATTTTGGTAGGTATTTTTGTTTTTGATCTTCATTACCGAATAATACGATTGGTAATGAACCAATTCCTACGTGTGCACCATGAGTGATTGAGAAGCCACCTGCTACAGACATTTTTTCAGCAATTAGAGCTGAAGAAACTTTGTCTAGACCAAGCCCTTCATATTCTTCTGGTACATCAGCTGCTAATAATCCAAGCTCACCTGCTTTTTTCAATAGACGAACTGAATTTTCAAATTCATGATTTTCTAATTTATCAACTACTGGTAAGACTTCGTTTTGTACATAATCTTCAGTCGTTTTCGCAATCATTTTATGTTCATCTGTGAAATCTTCTGGAGTAAATACCCGCCCAGGATTAATATCCTCTGTTAAAAAGCTACCACCTTTAATTAGGTTCAATGTATTTTCTGTCATATTATTTTCTCCCCTTTGTTTGAATGATTATGAAAGAATTTCAAATACCCCTGCTGCACCCATGCCGCCACCGATACACATTGTGACAACTCCATACTTTTTACCTTGTCGTTTTAACTCATGAATCAGTTTTAATGTTAAGATTGTACCGGTTGCACCTAGCGGATGTCCTACAGCAATCGCTCCACCATTGACATTAACCTTTTCTAAATCGATGCCTAGTTCACGTACGACTTGGATTGATTGTGATGCAAAGGCTTCGTTTATCTCCCATAAATCGATATCTTCAATTGATAGTCCTGCAATTTTCAACGCTTTCGGTACTGCAACAGTTGGTCCTATTCCCATAATTTCTGGTGGTACTCCACCTACTGCAAAGCCTAGGAATTTTGCCATTGGCTTCAACCCTTGTTTTTCCGCTTCTTCACGGTCCATAACAAGCACTGCACCTGCACCATCTGAAGTTTGCGAAGAATTTCCAGCTGTAACACTGCCTGTTACAGAAAAAGCTGGACGTAATTTAGCAAGTGTTTCTGTAGATGTACCTACTCGAACCCCTTCATCCATAGCAAAAATAAATTTCTTCGTTTGTGGTTTATTGTTTTCATCAACATAATGTCTTTCAATTTCCACAGGAACAATTTCATCGACAAATTTACCTTCTGCAATCGCTTTTGCAGCAAGCTCATGGGATCTTACAGCGAAAGCATCTTGCTCTTCACGGCTTACTTCATATTTCTTTGCGACCTCTTCAGCTGTATGCCCCATACTCATGTAATATCGCGGCGCTTCTTCAGCAAGCTTTACATTTGGACGAATCACATTTCCCATCATTGGCACCATACTCATGGATTCGATACCACCTGCAATAATGGCTGTTGAATGGCCAAGCATTACACGTTCTGTAGCGTAAGCAATTGATTGTAAACCAGATGAACAAAACCGATTCACTGTAACAGCAGGAGTAGTATCGGGTAAACCAGCCAATGCACCAATAATACGCGCAACATTCATTCCCTGCTCAGCTTCTGGCATTGCACAGCCTAAGATTAAATCATCTATTGGACCTTCATATCCTGCTCTTCTTAATGTTTCTTTTACGACTAAAGCACCCAAATCATCGGGTCTAACCGTCGCTAATGATCCTTTTTTCGCTTTTCCAATTGGTGTTCTTGCACCTGCTACGATTACGGCTTCACGCATATGATTTCCCCCTTTATCGCTACATAATGATTAGTTACGTAACGGTTTTCCTTTCATAAGCATATGTTGCATTCTTGCCTGTGATTTTGGATGTCCAACAAGGCTAATGAATGCTTCTCTCTCAAGATTTAGAAGGTATTGTTCATCCACTAATGTGCCGTACGGAACATTTCCCCCTGCAATGACATAAGCCAATTTCTTCGCAATCAATAAATCATGTTCGCTAATAAAGCCAGATTGTAATAGGTTTTGCGCCGCTAGTAATAACATTGCATAGCCCGTTTCGCCTACAACCGGAACTTTTTCACGTACAGGAGATTTGTATCCCGCTTCTGCCAATGCCAATACTGCCTGTTTCGCATCATATAGCTGATGATCTGGGTTAACACTAATTCCATCTGCAAAATCTAAGAAATTATTTTCTCTTGCTTCTTCACCAGACGTTGAAACTTTTGCCATTGCAATGGATTCAAATACTTTGTTTGCAACAGCTTGTAAATCAATCTCTACACCTTTCGGAAGACCTTTTAAGTGTTTGATATAAAGTTCTTTGTTCCCGCCGCCGCCAGGTATTAATCCCACACCAGCTTCTACTAGGCCCATATAGGTTTCCATTGTTGCTTGAATATGTGCAGATGGTAAGCAAACCTCTGCTCCACCTCCAAGTGTCATTGCAAATGGTGCTGTTACGATTGGTTTATCCGAATACTTGATACGAAGCGTTCCTTGCTGGAATGTCTTCACGATATGATCTAATTCAAATAAATTATCATCCTGCGCTTCCATTAAAATCATTGCTAGATTCGCACCAACTGAAAAGTTCTTGGCTTGGTTACCGATAACCATTCCTTTATAATCAGAATTACTCAATAAATCTAAAGCATGGTTTAAAATTTGCATAATATCTAAACCAAGTGCATTTGATTTTGAATGGAACTCTAATAACAGTACTTGATCTCCAAAGTCTATTAAACTAGCACTAGCATTACTTTTTAGTACGCCATGCTTTTTCTTATAACGTTTTAAGTCAATTGCTTTTTCATTGAATGGCACGCGTCTATAATCAGTACCATCAAAATAAGCTAAATCCCCTTCTAATTCTGAATAAAAGCTTGTATAGCCTTTATCTAGTAATGCTGTGACAAATGAAGGGATTTCTAATCCTTCCGCTTGCATTTTTTCTACAGATTCTTTCACACCAATTGCATCCCAAATTTCGAATGGACCTTGAGACCAACCGAATCCCCATTTCATTGCATGATCGATTGCGACAATGTCATCTGCAATTTCTCCAAGTAATTGTGCAGAATACAAAAGAGTTGGTGCGAATATACTCCATAGTAGTTCGCCAGTACGGTCTTTTGCATAAGTTAATGTTTTCACTTTAGCAGCTAGACCTTTTTGTTGTTTGGCTATTTCAATAGATGCTGTTTTTAGTTTTTTCACTGATTCGTATTCGAAAGTATCCAAATTCAATTCGAAAATTTCTTTTCCTTTTTTCACGAAGAATCCTTGGCCAGACTTCGCACCTAACCAGCCATTATCAACCATCTTTTGCAAGTAATCTGGCGTTTCAAATACCTTTTGCTCATCACCAGTTGTATTGTCATATACGTTTTTAGCTACGTGGACAAAAGTATCTAATCCAACTACATCAAGTGTGCGAAGTGTAGCTGATTTAGGTCTACCGATTAGAGGACCTGTTACAGAATCTACTTCACCAACTGAATAGCCTTTTTCTTTCATCACTTGTAATGTGATCAGTAACCCGTAAGTACCAATACGGTTACCTACAAAGTTTGGTGTATCTTTTGCCAGTACTACCCCTTTACCTAAGCGGTTTTCACCGAATTGTTGCATGAATTCAACTACTTCAGGTAGTGTATCTTGCGCTGGGATTACTTCTAATAACTTCAAATAACGTGGTGGGTTAAAAAAGTGCGTTCCTAAGAAATGCTTTTTAAAATCCTCTGAACGACCTTCTGCCATTGCGTTAATACTAATTCCTGAAGTGTTTGAACTGACAATTGCTTCAGGCTTACGGACTGCATCAATTTTTTCATATAAGTTTTTCTTAATATCTAAATTTTCAACGACTACTTCAATAATCCAATCAACGTCTGTTAACTTGTTTAAATCATCTTCTAAGTTCCCTACATTTATTAAATTTAAGCTTTTTTTCGTCGTTAATGGAGCAGGTTTTTGTTTCAATAGTTTTTGCACTGCACTAACTGCAAAGCGATTTCGAACACTAGAGTCTTCTAGTGTTAATCCCTTAGCTTCCTCTTCTTTTGAAAGCTCCTTTGGAACGATATCTAAAAGTAAAGTTGGAATTCCGATATTTGCTAAATGGGCGGCAATGCCAGAACCCATAACCCCTGAACCTAGTACAGCTGCTTTTCTAATATGATAAGCCATGAGCAAATCCTCCCTTTCCCCTTTTGAATGAATGCTCATTCATTTTATAGTTAAAAAAAATAAAACTTCCTTATCTGGAATTAATTTTAGACTATTTGGTGAAATTCTGCAACGAAAAAATCTAATTTTCATAATAAAATGTATAAAATAACTATATTAATAGAGAAATATGCTGGAACACACCATATCCACATTATTTTGCAAACAATTTACTAGCATCTAAACCAATAGAACGTGTAGACTATGTGGATAGGAGGGATTTACAAATGAAACCAATATTATCAGAAGAACATTTCAACGAAATTATTTCATCTTCACAACCAGTAATCGTCAAATTTTTTGCTGGATGGTGCCCTGACTGCACACGTATGAACATGTTCATCGATCCAATTATCGAAGAATACAATCAATTCACTTGGTACGAAATCAATCGTGATGATTTCCCAGAGATATCAGACAAATATCAAGTGATGGGGATTCCAAGTCTTTTAGTCTTCAAAGATGGAGAAAAACTTGCTCACTTACACAGTGCAAATGCAAAATCTCCTCAAGATGTAACAACTTTCTTGGATGCTCAAAAGTAATTTTTTAAAGGCCTGCCAAATTTTTTTGGTAGGTCTCAGACTGTAAACAAACTCGAAGAAATTTGAGTTTATTTACAGTCTTTTTCTTTTAAATTATTTATGAGTCAGTTTCAGTTTAAAAACACGAATATTTTTCTGAATATGCAATTTAATAATTCAAATACTACTTTTATTCATTATGCCGCTGCAGATGGCGCTTTCCGCGGGCGAGCGGTGAGCCTCCTCGTTCGCTTCGCTACCTGCGGGGTCTCACCTGTCTCGCTTTCCCGCAGGAGTCGCCATCTTCCGCTTAGTAGACAATGTTCTAATTGATATGGTATATAACAATGGTCCATTTTATGTTCGCTTTTTTGAATAAATCTATACTAAAATAATCTGTAAATCGTCTCCAAATCCAACAAACTCGGAGGTCAACAATGCGTATTCAACTACCAGTAGAAGGCCAATCTCAGTACGCAACATCAGTTAATAAAAAATATCAAAACTCCGCATGTGGCCCCACAACAGCATATGTCTTACTTAACTACCTACAACCAGAAAAACAGAAAAAAAGCATCAATCAGCTCTATCAATTGCTTGGTTGCACAAGAATTGGACTGTTTTCACATCGCATGATTCGAAATATGAAAAAAATTTTAGGTCCATCTTATGAGATTCGCAATTGTAGTCTAAATGATGCTCTAAAAGAAATTGAGGCTGGTCACCCTGTTGCTATGAAATTCGATCGATATTTCTCCCTTCACTTTTTCTTTAAAGGGGATTTCAACTATCACTGGGTACCACTAATCGGCTTTGAAAAAAAGGATGATGATATCCTCTTAATCATCCATGATAACGGTGGTCGTACGCGCGAAAGCCAAATTCGAGAAATTTCCTATCACAAAAATCGTAAAATACTAAGCTTTGTCAAAATTACATCTAAGTCATTACAGCAATGAACGTGCATGACGAGAAATAAGTGAGTACCCATCCATTGTAAGCTGTTCAAGTTTGGCTTCATCCCAAATCGGTAGCTCACAATCATCGATGGTTGCATCAATTTGTACTTCTGTATTGATTCTTGCTAATTGTAAAGAGAGCTTAAGCATTTCTTCATTTTCTTGAATCTTTGTACGTTGACCTGGCTTTAACTCATCTAATGCTCCTAATACGCCATCAACTGAGCCATATGATTGGATCAGCTTCAATGCTGTTTTCGGTCCAATCCCCTTCACGCCTGGGTAGCCATCACTTGAATCCCCCATAAATGCTTTCACATCTGCAAATAGAGGTGGTTCGATTTCATACTCTTCTTTGAAACGTTGATCTGTATACACGTTATATTCTGTATAACCTTTTTTCGTCAAAGCAATCGTAGTAGATGGGTTGAGTAATTGAAGTAAATCTTTATCACCACTTACTACAGTGATCTTCGCATCATCTTTCCATTTATCGATTATGGATCCGATTGTATCATCTGCTTCCATTCCAACGGTTCCAAAGTTCTTCCAGCCAATCATTTCAGATACTTCTCGTGCCATATCAAATTGTGGCTTTAACTCATCAGGTGGTGCTGGTCGATTCGCTTTGTAACCATCAAAAAGCTCATTACGAAATGTATTAGCGCCCATATCCCAACAAACAGCTATATGTGTTGGTCGCATTAAAGCTTGTGCACTTAACACATGTCTAGCAAATCCTTGTACGCCATTTGTAGGTGTTCCATCTTCTTTTCTAAAAAATTGATGCATAGGCGCTGTTGCAAAAAATGAACGAAAAAGAAGTGCCATACCATCAATTAATAATATATGAGGTTGATTTTCCAAAATAAAACTCTCTCCATTCGTAAACTATTATCAGTTGTTAGGTTCATATTATACCAAAAATAGTTTAGGAGAGCTTTTTAACTCTATTTTATTTTTAACAATAGTTTTAGTTTCATTATGCTCCGTCCTTACGAAGAAGGACAAACTGATGAAACTTCTTTATGGACATAAATAATCTGCCAATCGTTCAATATCTTGGCTAAACATTCGATCTTTTTTTATACTCGGCACAACATTCCGAACATCCTGCCATTTGCCTCCTAGCTTAGGAGCCATAAACTCAACCCCTCTATATTCAACTGCCTGTGCAGCGCAAATCGCTTCTATCGCTAATACCTTTCGGCAATTCTTAACAATTTGATAAGCATGCCTAGCACCAATCGTTCCCATACTTACGTGGTCCTCCTGGTTCGCTGAGGATGGAATTGAATCGACTGAAGCAGGGTGTGCCAATGTCTTGTTTTCAGATACAAGACTTGCTGCTGCATATTGCAAAATCATCGCACCTGATTGTAAGCCAGGTTCTGGGCTCAAAAACGGAGGCAGTCCATCATTTAAATGTGGATTCACCAATCTTTCAATTCTTCTTTCTGAAACATTTGCTAATTCTGCCACACCAATTTTCAAGAAATCCATTGCAAATGCAATCGGCTGTCCGTGAAAGTTACCTCCAGAAATGACAGTCTCCCCATCGTCAAAAATTAATGGGTTATCCGTTGCCGCATTCATTTCAATCTCTAGTTTTTCTTTTACATAATTCAATACTTGCCAGCTAGCACCATGAATTTGCGGAATGCATCTTAGTGAATATGCATCTTGTACACGAAGTTCCCCTTGTTCCGTTGTTAACTCACTATCTTTTAACCATTCTCTCATTCGTTTTGCTACTTCAACTTGTTCTTTATAGCCCCTTGCATCATGAACTGCAGGATGAAATGCATCCGTAATACCACGCAATGCTTCAATTGTCATAGCAGCAATCCATTCACTATCACAAGCAAGATTCTCTGCTTCGACGTAAGCAACTACCCCTTGTGCAGTCATTGCCTGAGTACCATTAATAAGCGCCAATCCCTCTTTTGCTTCTAATTCAATCGGCTGTAATTGATGTTCACGCCAAATTTCTGTTGAAGCTGCTGATTTTCCCTCTTGCCATACAAATCCTTCCCCAACTAGTACTAATGCCAAATGTGACAGAGGGGCAAGATCTCCTGATGCACCAAGTGATCCTTGTTGCGGAATAACAGGATGAATTCGATGATTAACCATATAAGCTAAACGCTCAAGTACCTCTAAGCGAATGCCTGAAAACCCTTTCAATAATGCATTTAATCGTAAAACGACCATTGCTCTTGAAATGATTTCGCTAAAAGGTTCTCCAACTCCACAAGCATGTGATCGAATTAAATGCAGTTGTAATAGTCGAGTATCTTCTCCTGCTATTTTCACATCGCTAAAATTACCAAAGCCCGTATTAATGCCATAAACTGTCTTTTTATGTTGGACAATTTGTTCAACTGCGCGTCTACTTTGCTCAACAGCAGCACGAGCTGATTCAGCAATTTCAACTTTTTCATCTTCATATAAAATAGCTTTCATATCTGCTATCGTTAATTGATTGCCATCCAATTGAATCATTGATGTCTAACTCCCTTCGAGTCTTGCCTTTTGAAAGTTTATAAATTTTATTGATATTATCTATACGCTAATTTTGACTATGTTCGTGAAGCATAAACTATTTCTTACTAATTTTTAAAGTACAAATTCGCTATCGCTTGAAGTGGAATTAGCTCCTCTTTCCGTGGGCGAACTGACGAGCCTCCTCGTACGCTTCGCTTCCTGCGGGGTCTCGTCTAGCTCGTTTTCCCACAGGAGTCTCCGCTAATTCCACTTCAACGAAGATAGCCATAATGACCGACTCTTGATTTCCTGGGTAATTTACTCATGCATACACTATTTTCTGAATGATTTACATTGAAATCATGATTAATCATCATAAGAGCTTTTGTAAATAATACTTAACCTATGACCTTTACACCTTTTTTCCAGACTTTTTGAACATGATTGACGCCAAAAAGATATTGGAGCTTTTGATAGTTTTCCACATTCCATAGCACAATATCCGCTTGTTTTCCTATTTCAATAGAACCAATTTTATCGTCCATTTGAATGGCACAAGCTGCATTAAATGTTGCGGCGCATAAACTTTC
Organism: Rummeliibacillus sp. NPDC094406; assembly: GCF_044763875.1. Lineage (NCBI taxonomy): Bacteria > Bacillati > Bacillota > Bacilli > Caryophanales > Caryophanaceae > Rummeliibacillus > Rummeliibacillus sp. NPDC094406. The sequence goes on from NZ_JBIWGZ010000006.1 coordinate 79,188, forward strand.
TGCAGGTGTTAATCTCATCGAAATACAAGCTAAATTCATTACAAGTGGCATCGATGTTGTTGGAGACGAACCTGGATTACAGTCTGTCGAAATAGCAACAGGAACTCCTTGGTCAATCATTCGGCGACCTTTTGCTGCTTCTTCTCTTAAATACAGTGCGGTTGCAGGAAGCAAACATGCAACGACTCCAGCTTCAGCCATTTTAGTTATCCCTTCATCTGATGCTTTTAATAAATGCTCTGCAGAAATTGCACCTACTTTTGCTGCAAGTTCTGCTCCTCCATATGGTTTGATCTCATCCGCGTGAATTTTCGGTATCAATCCTAATCTTTTCCCTGCTTCTAAAATCCGCTCCGCTTGCTCAGGTGTAAACACATCTACTTCACAAAAAACATCATTAAATTTCGCTAATTTTTGGTCAGCAACTACTGGCAATACTTCTTCGATCAAAAATTCAACGTATTCTTCTTCTCTCCCCTTATATTCCTGGGGTACAGCATGTGCTCCCATAAAAGTTGGCACAAGATCTATTACATGATGTTGCTGTAAATAGTTCATCACACGTAATTGCTTTAATTCGTTTTCTAAATCTAAGCCGTATCCACTTTTTCCTTCAACCGTCGTAACACCATGTGCTAAAAAGGAATTGAGGCGCTTTGCAGTTTGTTCGATCAGCTCTTCTTCTGTTGCTTCTCTTGTCATCCTTGTCGTAGCATGAATACCCCCGCCTGCGTTCATAATGTCCATATAAGTGGCTCCTTCTAAACGCATTTCGAATTCACGCTCCCGGCTCCCACCAAACGCTACATGAGTATGCGGATCGACTAGACCAGGCGTTACAAGATGCCCAGTTGCATCCACTACATCTGCTTCATGGACCCTTGTTTGATATATTTTATGAAGTTCTGTCGTCGTACCTACTGCTTCAATAACACCGTTTTCAAGCCAAACACTTCCATCCTCGATGAGGCCTAATTCCGACATTGCCTCTTTTGAACGTGGTCCCACATGATGCGGAATGTGCATCGTAACAAGTTGAGATGCATGTTGAATCCATACAGGTTTTGTCATGATCTATTCATCCTTTTTCATCATTGGTATTTTAACGTCTTTTTCTTTCGCCGTTTTTTCTGCTAATTCATATCCTGCATCTACATGTCGCACAATTCCCATTCCTGGATCTGTTGTCAAAACACGTTCAATTCTTTCGCCCGCCTCTTTTGTTCCATCTGCAACGATTACCATCCCAGCATGAAGTGAATAGCCCATACCAACACCACCACCATGATGAACAGATACCCATGTTGCACCACCAACTGCATTGATCATTGCATTTAATATTGGCCAATCCGCTACAACATCTGAGCCATCTTTCATCGCTTCAGTTTCACGATTCGGTGATGCAACTGAACCAGAATCAAGATGATCGCGACCAATTACAATCGGTGCAGAGATTTCACCAGATGCAACCATATCATTAATGATTTTTCCAAATCGTGCACGCTCGCCGTATCCTAGCCAGCAAATGCGCGAAGGCAACCCTTGAAATTCAATTTTTTCTTGTGCCATACGAATCCAATTACATAAATGTTCATTTTCTTTAAATTCACGTAAAATGACTTCATCTAATTTATAGATATCTTGTGGGTCGCCTGACAGTGCTACCCAGCGGAATGGACCTTTTCCTTCGCAAAACTGTGGTCGAATATACGCAGGTACAAATCCAGGAAAATCAAAAGCTCTATCGAATCCTTCATCCGCAGCTACTTGGCGAATATTATTACCATAGTCAAAGGTAATAGATCCTTTGTCCATCATCTGAACCATTGCCTCTACATGCGTTCTCATGGATGCTTTTGACTCTTTTACATAATCAGTTGGATTTTCTTTTCGGAACTTGCTTGCTTCCCCAATCTCATAACCTACTGGTACATAACCATTAAGCGGGTCATGTGCAGAAGTTTGATCTGTTAAGACATCTGGAATAAATCCTTGAGAAATCATAGCTGGCAAGATTTCTGTTGCATTACCCAGTAAGCCAATTGACAGCGCCTTTCCTTCAGCTTTTGCCTTTTCAGCTGTTTCGATGGCCTCATCAAGTGTATACACTTTAACATCTAAATAGCGTGTTTCTAGTCGTCGATCAATACGTGTTTCATCCACATCGATAGCGATACAAACTCCACCATTCATCGTTACGGCAAGAGGTTGAGCACCACCCATGCCGCCTAAGCCTGCCGTTACTGTAATGGTTTTTTGTAATGAACCCCCAAAATGTTGTTTTGCAAGTTCAGCAAACGTTTCATATGTTCCTTGCACAATCCCTTGTGAACCAATATAAATCCAGCTACCTGCTGTCATTTGCCCATACATCATAAGCCCTTTTTGATCAAGTTCATGGAAAGTTTCCCAGTTTGCAAACGCTGGAACAATATTTGAATTTGCAATTAAAACCCTTGGTGCATTCGCGTGTGACTTAAAGATCGCCACAGGCTTACCTGATTGTACGAGTAATGTCTCATCATTTTCTAATTCTTTTAGTGATTTAACTATGGCGTCAAAAGCATCCCAGTTGCGCGCCGCTTTGCCGATTCCACCATACACAACAAGCTCATCTGGATGCTCTGCCACTTCTTTATCTAAGTTATTCATCAGCATTCTTAACGCAGCTTCTTGAAGCCACCCCTTTGTATGAAGTTCGCTACCACGATAGCGAATCACCTTTTCATCTGCCATTCCCATAACAAAACCCCCTTTGCCTTATTGCCCTTATCATTACATATTTTTATGATATTTTTAAGTATTTTTGTACAAAAAGGAAAAATTTATAATATGCTAATAGACTGATTATTTAGCTTATTAAAGTAGAAAAATCTTGTTTTTTCTAGATATTTATTAACGAAACATCTTTTTGTTGTTATATAAAAATAGTAAATTACACCTTTTAACATAAAAAAAACCGATTACTCGGGTAAGGAGTAATCGGTCCATTTCAAATGTCTTTTCTATTCGTAATCTATTGTAATTTCTAATGCCATTTCTACATTTCCTTGAATAGCTTTACTAATCATACAAGTTTTCTCTGCTTTTTCAGCGAGTCGTACGATATGGCGTTCATCTTTCTCTGTATAATCACGCGGAATGATGATTCGTGGTTTATGTGTAATTTTCATATAAGTGAACACACCATTTGTAACATCAACAATTCCTTCTGATGTCATTGTCAACTCAGTTGGCTCAAATTTAGCTCGTTCAAGCATTGCTGCAAGCGTAATGATGTAGCAAGTAGCCGCTGCACCAAGAAGCATTTCATCTGGATTTGTGCCAATCCCTGGCCCGTCCATTTCAGGAGGAATTGATACCTTCGTTTGAAGTTGTCCCGCTGCAATTTCTCCAACAGAATTGCGACCACCCGGCCATGATGCAGTTAAAGTAAACGTATGCTCAGACATATTAAAGCCCCTTTTCTAATTGGCAAATGTATAGTATTTTTCTGTATTTGGATCAAATGCAAAGCGTTCAAGCTTACTATTCTTTTGCATTGTAATAATATATACCTCTTGTCCAGAATAATCTACAATGGTTCCTCCAAATTTACGATCTTTTACCACCTTGCCGCCTTCCGTACGCTCAATAATTTGCTTAGCATCATCCATATTAAAAGTTGGCACATGGCTCTTATATACAAATGGAGCGATCACTAACAAAGCGTAAGCAATCGTAATTAATATATACTTCTTGCGAAAATTGCCTCCTTCCACCAATAAGAAATAACTAATAAAAAAGAAGGCATTTCCTACAACGATATAAATCATCATATCGTCTAATCCATTCACAAATAAATAATCTCTACCTATAAAATAAAAGCACAGGATTTCAATTACAGAAACGACCAAAATCCCTTGCAATAAACGTTTTCTTTTATTCAACTTTTTTCACCTCTTAGTGCTTAACAACCTAAAGTGGCAATTCTACCACATTTCAGTCCTTGATGTATATAACAAATTATGCCATAACATCATACAAAAATGCTATTTTCTAAATCGTTGATCACATAAAAGACGGTAAGCTTGATATCATTGTTCCCGATGATATCATCGTGCATTTTGGAAAGTAGCGAATATCATATGTACTTTTTAAAATTTCATGTAAAATGATGGGTAATATTTTTCTCTTATTAACTCGTTCCGATTATTGCCCCTCCCTTTCCGCCGACTGACTGCCGAGCCTCCTCGGGGCAACAGGATGTTGGTCACGGAGTCGTTGCCACAGGACGTGGCGTTCTTAGACTCCGTTCCTTCAGCTCACTGCGGGGTCTCGGCTGCAAGTTTTTCGGCAGGAGTGTCGGGGCATTAATCTCCACTTTACTTCTGTTCTTACTAAATTGTGTAAACTTCTAACTAATAGCATAAAACTCAAATTCGTTTTACCCACATACAATCCTTTTTTTATCTAGTCAGTCAAGGAAAAAAGAAATTAAGAAAAGCTATCCAATAATTTGTTTGGATAGCTTTCTTTTAATTCATAAACTGCGTATAACGAAATTTATTTAACTGATGGTTTATTAATTACAATCCTAAATATGAATAGTAATTTGCCATTTCTCTAATACTATGAGTAGAAAATATATTAGTCGGAGTGAAAGCCATGTATAAAGATAAAGCGCATCATACCAAATTTCATTTATTTTTGTTATTCATTGTTCTTGGTGTACTAATCTGGTCTCTTATTAAACCAAAGACCTACTCGGACTGGTTAGCAGATGGAGGTCCTATCGTAGTTGGGTTGATTATCGTCATAGCAGTATATCCAAGATTTAAATTTACTTCTCTTTCGTACGTGATTATCGCTATTTTATCGATTTTAGAGTTTATAGGCGCTCATTATACTTTTTCAGAGGTTCCGTTATTTGATTGGATAAAAGAAGAGTATGGTTTAAAAAGAAATGACTATGATCGATTAGGACATTTTATGAAAGGCTTTGCTACGATAGTTATTCGCGAGATATTGGTACGAAAAGCCCATATCCAGATAGGCGCATGGTTAATATTCTTTACCATGAGCATTATAATGGCGATTGCTGCCTTGTACGAGATTGCTGAAATGCTTACTAGCGTAATAACTAGTGGCTCACAATTTGCTCAAGACTTTACTGGTACTCAAAGCGATCCCTTTGATTCCGAATGGGATATGACGATGGCTTTAATCGGATCGATTGTTGGCTTACTTTTACTTTCAAAATGGCATAATAAGTTGTTAAAACAGCTGAAAGAATGAAAAATTAAAACTACAGATAATAATTAATTGAATGCTGATATCCCTATATATATTAATCGCATTCCAACCATTAATTGAAGTATAATTAAGTTAAAGAAGGGAGTTATCAAATGAAGCAAATTCAAATGAATTCTAAGGAATTGAAACGTGTTACAAAAAACCTACAGTTAGAAAACATGTCATTACATCCTTCACTTCAGAGAAAAGCTGTTTCACTCGTTAACTCGGGGATTGATATTACTCCATCCGTTATTAAGAAAGCTCTACAAAATGGAAAAGTATAATACTGAAGATAATGAAGAATATCTTTTAAAAACGAATCTGTTAGGAATTCAAAATTTGGATCAACTCGAAGAAGCAGAAGCTTTTTCCTTCTCCATACGCGCTCTACAAATTGAACAAGGTTCTTATACAATTGGTGATTTCACATTAAATGCCTTTTTAGATCTTCACAAACACCTTTTTCAGGATATCTATACATTTGCAGGTCAATTTCGCGATGTTCAATTAATGAAGGGAACAACACGCTTTTGTCAGTTTCAACACCTTCATTCTTATTCAACGGATTTGTTCCAACAAATTATTGATGAAGCCCCATGGAATTCCCTTGATAACACTGCAAAACGACTAGCTTTCTTTAAATCTGAACTCAATATGTTGCATCCATTTCGAGAAGGCAATGGCAGAACCATTCGGATTTTCTTACGAGCCTTTGCATTATCGAAAGGAATAATTTGGAGTTATGATCACATAGATCGAGAATATTATCTCAAAGCAATGATTCACTCTGTGACGAACAATGCTCTGTTAGAAGAACTGTTTTTAGAGACCATTAAATTCGCAAAATAAAAAGGATTTGAATGAGCATTTTGCTGATTCAAATCCTTTTTTCATTGAGAGATAGTAATCATTTCTCTTACTTTATGTTGTAAATTACAAAGGTTATTGGATATTTGTTCAAAAGATATTGGCTTACTAATTAAATAACCTTGGATAAAATCACACTCTTTTTTCATGAGGTAATTTAATTGCGTTACTTCCTCTACACCTTCTGCAACCACATTTAATTTCAAATGTTTTGCCATTGAAATAATCATATCTACTAATGGTTCACTACTTGTGCTTTTCTGAATTTTTCTTACAAATGAGCAATCAATTTTCAAACAATCTATCGGTAAATCCCCCAAATAAGATAATGAAGAATAACCTGTCCCAAAATCGTCAACTGCTAATGTAATACCTAGTGATTTTAAATCATGAAGAATCGGAATAAGGTGAGAAGTATTCATCGTCATACTTTCCGTTAATTCCAATTGTAATGATTGTGGTGCCAAATCTGTTTTTTCAAGTATTTGTTGCACCGTTTGAACAAAATTCTCTTGAAATAGCTGACATAAAGATAAGTTAACAGCAATCTGGATTGGTTTGCCTAATTGAACTTGTAGTTTTTTTGTTTGATAACAAGCTGTTTCAAGAACCCATTTTCCGATTGGATTAATCAATCCCGACTCTTCAGCAACAGGTATAAATTCACCGGGGGAGATTAGTCCTCTTTTAGGATGCTGCCATCTAACTAACGCTTCCATTGAAATGACTTCGCCTGTTACCGTATCGATTTGAGGTTGATATTCCAAAAACAACTCGTTATTTTTTAGTGCGTTATACAGATCATTCTCTAATGTTACTTTTCCTGTTCGTACATCAGACATGGATGTTTCATAAAACGAAATATGATCTGGCGTATTTCTTGCTTCGTATATCGCAATTTGAGCAAAATTAATTAACTCATTCTCAGACTCTGCATCTTTCGGATAAAATGAAATTCCAATATTTAAACTATAATTCAATGAAGAATACTGAATTTCAAATGGTGTTTCCATCATTTTCTGAAGCTGCTTACAAAACTTTAAAACATCATCGCGATTTTGATAATGATCAATTAAAATAACAAACTGATCATCTCTTAACTTTCCTATGATAAATTGACTGGATAATTGACTTTGTAACCTTTGCGCAACCATGCTCAATAGGCGATCCGAATAAAGAGAGCCGAGTGAAGCCTTAATAGTAGCTAATCTATCAATTTCAAACACTAATACCGCTTTATCAAATGAATTAACATGTAAATTTTCTTTTATTTTATCTAATAAATATCGTTCGTTTGGTAATTTCGTAATATCATCAAAATACGCTTTATACTTCATTTCTTTTTTGGAATCCAAAAGACTGTTTTCCGTATCCACAAGTTTCTTTAATATATCTTGATGAAGAAACTTATAATACATAGCTAACCCTACTTGCACGATAAGCACTATGGAAAAAATGACAATATTGATAGCTGTTAATTCGACAGTAAAAAGAGCGATTCCAAATAAAATAATCAAAATCAAACTAAAACTGACATATTTAAATTGACCTTTAAATAAGTAAAAATCACTATCACTTTTCCCCATTATCACTACCCCACCTTATAATACTAAATACATGGTAACAAAAATGATAATAAGCAAGCATTTAGTATCAATTAAATATCTTCTCTGTTATATATATTTAATCTTATTGAGAGGCAATAATATTTTTTTGTGTATTATTTTATACCTATTTTTTATTTGCAGCCAGCTTCTTTTCTAATAGATTGTCTAAGTCTTCTTTTAATTTTGTATAAAAATACTCGTTCCCTAATGTTTGGAATATTCCCAAAGATTTATTGCACTTTTCAATTCCCTCTATAATGGTATCATCTACTATATTTAGCATTCCTTCATAAAACAGTGATAATGTTAGTTCAAAAAACTCTGTATTCTTTATTGTATATGCTTTCGTAGCATTTAATAACATTTTAGCAGATTGAAAGTCATTATTTTTTATACTTAATTCTAGAAGGTTAAATATTAAATAGCTTAATACTTTTGTATCTGAATTCAATTCCTTATATTTTTCTGCATATTTCAATAAATTTTTTGACATTAAAATAGCAGTAGCAGGAGGAATTATAAATAAAAAATTATTTAATACAACTAACTCATGGTAGCACCAATCATCAATGCTTAATAAATAATCAGCCATTTCCTTAATATATTCTTTATTTATTTTATTTACATCCAAGTCATTTTCCATACAATGGCACAAAATATATAAATGTCTTAAAAAAATATCGCCATTTTCTTTATATTTCTTTTCCGCTTCATTTTTTATTTTTGAGATCTCTTCTATATTTTTTTCATAGAATAATTTTATTACATCATTATAGGCATTCATTTTTGATGATTTTTTATAATCATTTTTAATATAGAAAAACTCATTGTAATTTACATTACAATAATCCAATATTTCAGTAAGCTTGTCTGATGAAATACTATTTTTACCGGATTCGATTCGAGCAATATAGGGACGAGTCATACCAATCGCATTGGCTAGTGATTGTTGTGTGATGTTTTTATTTGTACGTATTTTTTTAATTACTTGGCCAATTTCCATTTAATAGCCCCCTAAATTTAAGGATATGTATCATTTTGTTTACATTTTTTTTAAAATGTATTTTTTTTATTATAATTACTTATATAACATATAAGAAAGGAATGAGAAAATGATGAAAAAGAAATCTATTTTCGTAAATTGTTTAGTTGCAGCTGCTGTATTACTATCTTCTGCAGCAACTATTCAACTTCAACATTTTTTTGCTCAATACTAAAATTTATTTTTGAATACTTCTTTTCTTTTGTACCCCAAAATTATAATAGTCCTTATTCAATCCTCCTGATTATTAAAGGAGGATTTTTTTTGATGAAACATTAAGTTTTCCTAAACGGTTTCACAATTGATTGAATAGTTAAATTCTATCACATAAATTCGTTTACTAATCATTTTAGGATTATTTTGTACTATTCCAAAAGTAATAGATAAAAATTATTTCTATTATAACAGCGTTATTACACTAAATTGCAGTTTTGGTTGGGACATAGAAAAACACATGATACATTCACCATATCAGGGGGTGATGATCAAGTTCCTGATGCATCGTGCATCGGATACAATGAACATCTTACACCTTTTATAATACTATAATCTATTAGAGTAACAAAGGAGTGCTGAAAATGGAGGAAAAGAAAGTTACTTGGTTAGAACTCTTTTTTGACTTGCTATTTGTAGCAGCTGTTGCGACTACAACTCATGTTTTACTTCATGTTGAAAAAGGGTACATACATCCAGAATATTTATTAAAGTTTGCTCTAATGTTTATCCCAATATGGTGGTCTTGGGTTGGGCAAACGTTGTTTATTAATCGCTTTGGACAAGATTTTTTGCATCAACGCTTATTAATGATTCTTCAAATGGTGTTTGTCCTTACTATGATTTCCAGCTTATCGGTTGATTTTGATCAATACTATCTCTCTTTCCTTATTGGCTATATTGGAATAAGAACACTAACAGCGATTCAATATCTTGTTGTTCAAAGATTGGAAGAAGGGGATAGAAAAAAGGCAGCCTGGTTTTTAGGAACACGTTTTTGGATTGGGATCATCATTTCATTTCTCTCTATCTTTTTTGATTCATGGATTCGATACGCTGTGTTATATGCAGGAATTGCGGTCGATATTATTGTGCCTGTTTACGGACGAAAGTACTTGGTTAAAGCCCCGACCAATATAGCTCATTTATTAGAACGTTTTGCATTGTTAACATTAATCCTTTTTGGAGAATCGGTCGTCAGCACGCTTTCTGTACTACAGCCGCAAAAAGGTGATTGGGATTCAATCTCGTTTTCCATTGTTTCATTTATCCTTATTATTTCGATGTGGTGGCAGTATTTTGATAATGTAGAAAAGAAGGTAAACAAGTCGATCCAAACAGCAGGTCAAACCATTATTTACGGTCATCTGTTTATTTTAATTTCTTTGAGCATGATTGCAGCTTCAATCAAGCTGCTGTTTTTACATGAGGCCCATTATTCATTTATGTTATATTTTGTATTTAGTTCTGTACTACTCTATTTCCTCGCAACTACTACTGTTTTTCATCAATATAGGTATGAACAACACCGTTTGACTATTTATCATTTAGGGTTATTCTTAGGAATTTTAGCAGTCTTTTTTATTATTAATTTGATCATGGTTGTTCCAAACATTGTCATAATGGGGGAATTATCCTTGTTTTTTATCATTTATGCTAAATTAACAACCACTTAAAAAATCCGGTAGTTTTATAATAGGGTGCATACCCAAAAAATAATAATTTTCAATTGTTAGCGGTAAGCTTCAGAACTTTTTTAAACATCGCCATTTTATTTCAAAGCTAAGGTTAAGGAACCCGGCTAATCTTCGCATATGAAGGTAGCTGGGTTTTAAAGTTAGTTATGCAAAATAGTAGAACGATACGCCACACATTTTTGGTCTTAAATTATTTCTTGCTCATACCGTTTATCCGTATCGGGTGGTGACTGGCAACCAAAATTAAAATCGCATATTTTAAGGTACGACTTAGTTGTAATTAAGTGTAAGTTCAAGCTATTATCCAATATTGCACTTATCTAATTTTAAGTCGTATTGCAAAATGGTATATTCTTAATTTCTTTGTATATATGTTTTGAGGTAATTGTTTAAGTGTATAAATTTCTAAATTTGTGTGCATTAGATTTTATTAAGATACCAATAGAAACGCTGAATATTATGCTCAGTTAGTAAAATAAGCTCAACAAAAAAGGGCATCCATCCATTTTGGATCAACGCCCTCGATCATAGCATTTTATTCGTTATTTAAGGTGCTTGTTTAACATCTTACATGTTTCCGTTTGAAGCCAATTCTACCTTTATCTACTTCCTTTTGAATACTTTCATAAGCGTGAAGGAAACTACTTTTTTTATTGTCCTTTTTGACTTCTACTGGACCTACTTCTTTTGCAGTTTTGACCGCCTTGTCATGGAGCGGTAAATATGAAACTCCCACTGTGAATAGGAAATTGTTCATAGCAGATTTCGTTCGTTCAGGCGAATCGTGAATGGTATTTTTCACAATTTCAAGCATTCTGGCAATCTTGCTTTCGGAAAATTCAACATCTGAGCGATTCCCTAAAAGCCAGCAGTAGCAACTCCAACCCGCTGACATTCTCAACTCTTCACCACTTGCGATCCATTTATCAGCAACTTCTTGTGCAATATCCGCTTCAGCTAAAGTTACTGCTACCACAAAATCAGACAACATATAAAAATATGCCGAATCCATCCAACGATCAAAATCTGACTCAGTCATTGCTTGTGGATCGGCAATAATACCTGCAAAGTACATTGCATCGTAGTTCCCTGTGGCATAAAGCTCTTCAGCTAAAGGTTGATTGATTTTTATTCTCTTGGCTATTGGCTTCATCGCGCCTGTAGCCACGCCAAAAAGCGGCTCATGCGCACCATTGGAAATGTATATTTTTTTAGTTCGTTCCTTGCCAAGAGCTTCAAGCTCCTGAATCACCATTTCAAAATTCATTGTTTGCACTTCCTTCATTTTGGAGTCCCCCCTACTATTTTGCTCATTAATTATATTACCATTATCCTATAACAAACTATTCTTTGTCAGCTAAGATACAATTTTATCCCAGGAGTGTTAGGCAGAACTCTTCTAATTACATCGTGGGGCAATATTCTAGAACTGTTACTGTTCAAAACATTTATTAAAACTGTATATTAAGGAAATAGTATTTTTATCAATTAAGGATTGAATTAATGAAACTCATTGAAATCGTCTAATAAAATAAAAAGTGCCAAAACCCTTATATATCAAGGATTTTGACACTCATTGAAACCATATGATTTCACTCTATGGAGACGGTGGGAGTCGAACCCTACCATCTCAAACAGTTAATATATCAAGTATTATCGAACTTTAAATAATGTTTGACTACGTTTTTGGCTACGTTTGATAAAAATTACGTTGCGGGGCAAGATTTTTAATTATTATTTGATTAGTTATTAATTATGTATCTAATTAAATAAAAAAGTAGATATAGATTTTACTAAGTTAATATATTTTTGAAAAAGTAATAGGTAGAACTTTAAAATTTAAGAATAATACTATATAAACACAGATTATTATTAATATATTAATTTTTATGTAACTAAACCTACATGTAAATGTGTAAGTCTATACTACTTGGTTTCCTCAAACCACAAAAAAACTATTAAAACTCAAATAATTTGATAAAATAGGTATTAGTTAATGAAACTAGTAAAGACACCTCTTAACATTTATTACTACACAATATACTGGGGGATTTTATATGGCTATTTGGCTTTTCAGGGCCGGAGCCTCTGGAGAATACGAACAAAAATTTCTTTCTGATAATCGAATTTATCTAACTTGGGATTCCTTGAATATCGACTTAATATCATTTAAAGAAAAAGAAGATCTGTATCCATATTTAATCGAAAAATACAAATTGCCGAAAAAAAGAACTGCTTATAATTGGGCTTCACAATTATATCCAATGGCCAACTCAATGCAAATTGGAGATTGGATTGTACTACCTAGCAAAATCAATAAAACATTTCATTTTGGCGAAATTAAAAGCGAATACCGATTTGATGTAAATGCAAATAATCCATTTTATCATTATCGTGATGTTCATTGGTTTTCTATGAACGTTCCTAAAGAAGTTTTTAAATATGATATATTAAATTCATTTGGAGCTTTCATGACTATTTGCCAAATAAAAGCTAATGATGCCGAAGGAAGACTGATAAAGATGTATCAAAACAATTGGCTTTCTGAGTAAACAATTAAAGTGCCCCCCAATATCAACTGGGAGGCATTTTCCTTTTATATTTAATAATTACTTTATATGATTAATCTTCATCTGCACCTAATCTTACTTTAATTTCAAAGTTAATAATATATTGAAGTTCGAGTTCCGTTAAACCATAGTATTCAGCCAACTCAGTATCTATACGGTCAATAATATTTTTTGAATATCTTGGGTAAAACTCATCGTATTCAACTTTACCTGTAGCATAATTTGCTTCTTTTCGATGTGCATTTTTCTGATAATCTTTCATTAAAACATGGTTTAAATCAACAAAACGTGATTTCATCTCCTCGCTCATCGTGCTTAATCCTAATGGAAAATTATTTATTTCTCTAGCAGACAGGTCTCTACAGTTAGATAATAAAATGAACCACCAGAAAAATAATGAACTATTGATGGTTGCCGAAACAACATCTCCATCTTCTTTACTTTTCACCTTCAGAGGTTTTACATGTGAAGAAATTTTATGACCTTCTTTTTCGTTCCAAAAATATGGAATGAAGTTCATTGCTCTTATCCAATATCTTGGTGCATTATGATAATAAATAGTATAAAAATCAAGTGTAGTACCTAAATCGTTAGATAAAAGCTTCTTAGCATTAATTTTATTCCATATGTCGACTTCTATTTTATTACTCAATTTAGGAATAGAATTTTTATATTCAATTCCCTGGTTCTGCTCCACATACTTTAAGTTTTCAAACAAGAATGGTCTATATGGCTCCATCCAATGATGATATTTAGTTGTAAAGACCTTATTTGTGTTTTTACAAGGATGATACAACATAATAGCTAAACGTTGATCTACACCAACAAAAAGCTTAGAAGGCCTTATAGAATACGTTGAAATCCATAGCATTTTATCTTTTTTGTATAGCTCCATAAGAGGGGCCATTCTATCTGTACAGAAAGCTGAATGTGGAATAATCATTCCTATAATACCGTTTTCCTTTAAAAGATAATTACATCTTTCTAAAACAAAAGCATAAAGATTGTTTGTCCTAATCGTTTTATAATCGTACAGTTCATACTCAGATTTTATTTTTCTATATTCAACATAAGGTGGATTACCTATTAAAATATCAAATCCACCTTGTTCCATAATATCGTAGAAATCAACAAACCAATGGAATGGTAAATTTTTCTCTACCCACTCTGTATAGTCGACTTGTCCCGCATGAACATTTTTCAAATATCTATTTAGCTCTCTCTTTAATGAGAACAACTCTGTGTTTAATTCTTGCTTAATGTTATAAATTGTACTGCCGTTATTTATTTGTTCATCTTTATATTTTGCAAATAAATTTTTAATTAAATCAATCTTTACATTTAACGTAGTAGTAAACCCATCATAATCCAGTGTACTTTCTACTACTTGACGCGCTCTCTCAATGCTTTCAAACCCTACCAAAGTATTTCCAGATCTAATATTAAAATCAATATCAGGTAATGGTTCCAATTCTTCAATTGAATTGATTTGTGAAATTAGTTTCAAAAACAACCGTAGTTTACAAATTTCAGTAGCTTCTTCCATAATATCTACACCATACAAATTATTGATCATGATGGTTTTTAAAATGAAATAGTCTTGATTATTATGTTCTTGTATTTTATTCAACTCTTTATTTACTTTTTCATAGTGACGAGCTAAATTATTCGGTTCATTTAACCATGCTGTCATTCTAATAATTAAACTATGATAAATAGCTTCTAAAATATTTAAAGCTTCGAATAAAAAAGCTCCTGACCCACAAGTAGGGTCTAATACTTTGATTTCTCTAACCGCTTTATATAGTTCAACTATAATATCTGGATCTTCACATTCTTCTATGAAATCCTGCATAATTTGCCTAACATCTAAATTATTCGTAATCAAATCTTCAATTTTATAGATTTCACCATTCTTCATTTTCTTAAATATTTCACGATAATTATCAATACGAAGATTAAATTCATTCCATGTCTCTGTAGGTAATCCTATATCTCCGTCTACCTTCACATTTGACAAATTAATATCGACCTGTGATTCTATTCCTTTTTTTGTTGAACTATACATATATCGATCTGGGTCTCTAGATAAGATATCCCGTAAAAGCCTGCTAACATTAACTTTGTTATCTTTATTCCTTAATAAAGTTCCAAATAAATATGGAATAATTGAATTTTTACTAATGTAGTTAGTAATATCTTCTTTAGTATAATATGCGCCCATTTGTTTTTGATTAATGTATTTTTCAAATAAATAACCTAAAACATCTGGGTTAATTTCATTATCATTTTTATTGGGTCTATCATCTAAATGCCAATTATATTTCTCAAAGAAATCAAAGATCTTTTCAAATGCTTCATCTTTGATAACTATATCTGGATAAACTTCTTCAATATGGTGTCTTACAAATAAACCACCATTTAAATATGGAATTTCTCCGATGACATCCACAGTATGAGAAGATCGTTTTTCAGGAACTAGCGCAAAACCTTTAAAGAATAAAACACTTAAAAATTCTGTAAAAAAACGATCTCCCGATGTATATTTTTCACTAATTCCATTCAGATTATTTCTTAAATAATTAACATCACTATTTAAAAAGCCCTTCTTTTGAATAAAATAAGTAAACATTAAGCGATTTAATATTACTGATACATACCACTCTCTTAAATGCTTATCATCTATTCCATCTATATATTTAATAAATTGTTTGCGTTCTTTATTAAACTGATCAAAAAACTTCTTCGTTACTTTTTCAAGGTCAAATGCAGAACTCGCTCGTGTAGCAACTTCCATGATGTTGACATTTCCATCTTCAAAATCTTCAAATCCAAAATATATAGATCTTAATTTTTGAATAATTGCCTCTCCAGTCTGACCTTTATAAAAATTATATTCTTTAATACTTAGTGGTTCATCTTTAACTCTTCGAACCCATTGCCATATCTGACGCGTTTTTGCAGCATCGATATAAATAATAATATGTTCACGATAGCTTTTGGATAATTCACGTTCAATTTTCTTACGTACAGTAAAGTTTGAGATTGCTATGTTATTTTCATCAACAATTGTCAAAGCAGGCATTCCAGCAATTTCAGCTATCGGATTTAGCCAAAATACTTCTTTGTTCACTTCTACTTTAATATCTTGAAGATGACAATTGTTCCATCCTAAATCTTCAATAAATAATCGCTTAAAATCAAAACTATAAATGTTATTTCTTATTTCATTTACTGGGTACTTCATATTTTCTCCTTCTAGTTTAATCCCATAGAACACAATATTACTGGTTCAAACTGTTGTCGATCTTCTGAAATATTACATAGTCTATTTTCAAGTTGAATTGAATATAATGTGTCTATTAACTCTCTAATATCGACATTTGAACGTAATTTTGCATTTAAAATGTCTGCCGCATATCTCGTTAGGGGATACTTATATATTAAATTTAGTATATCATTTAAATTATCTAGTTCATCCATGAATATTGAATTTCTGATCTCTATAGTATAATTTTTTAACATTTCATAAACCTTAAATCGAGCCCCTGTTGCTTTTCCGAGTTGACCACCAATATTTTTTTGTTCGGATTTAAAATCTTTTAAAGCTTTAGCAACTATGCCATGATGATTCGCGCCCTTTTCAACAAAAGGAGTCTCCATTTGACATTCGATAGCTTTTATAATTTCATATTGAGATGTACTAATTTTCTCCCCATCTTCATTCATCCATATTAGCGCATCATTTCCTACCATATTTCGTAAATACACAATTACGGAATTAGCAGCAGTAAAATGTTGTTTCTTTTTGCTTGAATAGACTACGTGAGGTAACTCTCTAATGATTTTCTCTAAATCTGGATATTGTTCAGACTCACGTTTCCAAATCTCGTATGCATATGATGATAAATCAACTTCATTAAAAAAGTCTTGTTCTTCTAATAACGTCGATTTTTCATTATATAGATCACGTAAAGCTTCAATATCCCCCTGGTCTTCAAAAAATGTTTCATCAGTTCCAACTACTTCTGCGTTTTCTGATAAACGATTTAATAATCTATTTCTTAAATTAATAATATTTTCTATACCTTCTACTGGCATAAAACTATAGCATAATATTTCTTCAGCTTGTTGGCCAATCCTATCTACGCGCCCGGCTCTTTGGATCAACCTAATAATTGCCCAAGGCAGATCATAATTAATTACAATTGATGAATCTTGTAGATTTTGACCTTCACTTAAAGCATCTGTTGCAATTAATATTCTAATCTCTTTATCTACCTTTTGATGATTACTCTTGGGACTAAATTTCCACACTATTTCTGTTGGATTTTCACTAGAACCTGTTATTCGCTCTAATTCGGTTACACCATGTTTTTTTAGATTTTCGAACAAGTATTCTACTGTATCTTCAAACTGTGAAAAGATCAGCACTTTTTGTTTTGAATGGTGCACTGTCAATACTTCTAAGAGTTTTAAAAATTTCTCATCATTTTCTGCGACCCATTGATAATCTACATTCGAAGCTATTTGCAATAAAATTTTGCTATCTGATTCTAAATGTCCTACTAATTTTTTACTAAATAACACTGGCGAAATCCATTTAAAATTATTGCTATATTTATCTTTGATTTTTTCATAAATTTTCCTTGATTGTACTTCAATACCAGCAAGAGTTTTCTGAAATTGTGCTTTTTCCCCCACCTCATAAACTTCATCTTCTAAAAGAGAATGAAAATCTTCGTTAATTTTAATTTCAAGTAATTCCGAACTTTGGGAGCCAATTGGTACTGGTAATTGATTTTTTAATGCATACAATAGAACACCGTCTCTATACAAATATCTATAAATAGTTTTTAGAAATGCCTGCCCACTACTCTCCAATCTTTTAAAAACATTCGTTCTATAGAAGCCAATTAGATGTCTCGCAGATCCTAAATTCTCAACCAATTGAGATTCAACACTAGTTAATCCCTTTTTATTCTGAACACTAATATAATCTGCTAAAAGGTACCTTGGTAACTTTAATGAGTTGATTTTGTCTAAGACATCTTCCGAATATAGTTTACTGTAAGACGATTTCCCAGCTGATTCATAGGTAAGTGTTTTTGGAATTCTTTGAGGAAAATATGCCTTATTTCCATTTTTAAACTTGATATATTTTCTACTATCATCATCATCCTTCTTAGAATAATTCTCTAGTATAAAACTTCTCGTTCTCCTCACCATATATAACCGCATTAATTCCTGCCAATCTTCTGCATATGTGCTACGTTCGAAAGCTTCTAATGAGTTTAAAGAGCATTGATATTGTCTTAAAAACTCTGTTTCTCCCATTTCCTCAATTAACCTTTCTGGCCTTATACTGAACTGATAGCCTTCAGGAATAAATAACCGTAATTGATTAGATAAATCATAAAAAGTCTTATTATAAGGAGTTGCTGTCAATAAGACGACTTTCGATTCACTTCTATTTATATAACTTTGAACTGCTTTATAACGCTTACCATCTTTATTACGTAAATTATGACTCTCATCAATAATAACCAGACCATATCTAGTTTTTAATTTATCTAAATCTTCAATTACTGTTCCTAGAGATATAACTTTTGCATTTAAATCATAGCGTTTACAATAATCTTTCCACATAGGCACTAATTTTGCTGGACAGAGAATTAAGGTTTCGATAAAGTAATTTTCCTGATACAATCTTGCAATTGACGTCGCTAATATTGTTTTACCTAGTCCGACTACGTCACCTATTACTACACCATTTCTTTTTTGAATGTGCTGAACTGCAATTTTTAATGCTGTTTCTTGAAATTCTAATAATTCATTTTGAATTACCTCTGGAATCGATACATCTCTTACACCTTGCTGCGCCTCTTCCGACAAATGATAAATCATTTTCATATAAATGTTATAGGGAATAATTTTCTCTTCACGCGCCCAACTTTCGCTTAGGAGCTTAATTAAATCTTCAGTAATATCTAATGAATATCTATCTTCCCAGCGATCTGAAAACCACTTAGATAACTTATTACAAGCATCATAGTCTAAAACATCTACATTCAGCTCACCTTGACCTCTAAGGCCTGAAAACGTTAAATTACTACTCCCTAAATATCCTACAATCGGGCTAATAGGATCTTTCCTATACATTAAGTATAGCTTGGCATGTAAACTTGTACGTAAATATAGTTTCACACGTACTTTACCTTCTTTTAGTTGACTAACCAATCGCTTTAGGCCAGCTTCATCACTGTTAGAAGGAGCTCCAATAATTAATTGTTTTTTAAAACTATCCAATAGTTTATTTTTAATATCTAACGTTGTTTTTCGATCAAGATAGCTCTCCGTACTATCTGAAAATAGTTCCACTAATTCTTCTTCAGGTAATTTTTGCATCCCTATTAATAATCTACATTGATTATTAGTAGTACCTTGCATATCCTTAATATATTTATCTATTTGCTTCCATCCTCTTAAATTAAAATATCCTATACAAAAATCTGCTTTATATGAAGTTTCTAACGTTGTAGATAAAGCTTCAACCAGCTTTTGATCGATATTATCAAATATCCTAGGCATTCATTTAATCTCCTTTTAAAAAAATTAAAAGAGAGAAAAATTTCTCTCTCTAAAATCTATTCTATGGTCTTACTCTTAATATCGTTGTACTATGTAATACTTCATTAAGTGTTAATTCTGCTAATCTAACTGTAGCGACTTCCGGTATTAAATAAGCTTTTTGGCCATATCCTTCACCATATTCGCCAATTGGTTGACCATTCCACCCATTTTTTATAATTTTTGATATTTTAGCAGCACTAATTAAACGTGCATCACTAATATCTTCATTTACAAACGCTAGCCAAAAACTATTAGTCGGAATACTGTTTCTACTAATAAAATCACAAATATTATTCCAAACAGGAAAAACATCCAGATAATAACTTTCACATCCGTAATTAGGTATAACTGAGCCAGAAAGTGTAGTCCCACCACTAATTGTTTTGCGGAAAGTTTGTGTTTTGTATTTAATTTCTACATATGAAAAGACAGTATCATTTCCTGTTATATTTATATTCAGTAAATAATCTGAAGCTCCTTTTACCCACTCATTGGTTTTATCATTTATGTCATATTTTTCAAACCATTCTTCATCATATCTTGTAAAATCAGCTATTTTTTTCGGACTTTTTTGATTAATTAACTCTACTACAAGTTCAACACTTGGCTGTTCATATTTTTGTGCTGCCTTATGGCGCATTTGTCTTTCCTCATTATACCTTACTCTACGATTAATGTTAGCATCATTATACATAATAGAATTCCTCCATTTATTATTTTTAAAAATATATAAAGTATAATATTCAATAATTTGTTCATTACTCAAAAATAGTTCAAATTAACGATAAATTTATCGTGAATATATACCATATATACTATTTACAGTATAATATACCATAAATAATGACTTGATTTAAGAAAATCAATATGATGTATACTAAATAACTTTTCTTTTAACGGGTGTTGTATAACCATGGATAACAGAAAAATTTTCCTAAAAACCCCTTCTTGAATAATTTTTAGTGAAATAAAAAGCACAATCCTTAGAGGCTACGCTTACAATCCTTCATGAAAAATTTTACTTATCGATAATTTGGTTAATTAATGCTATTTCATTTAAATTTTTTTGATATAGACGATTATTAATAACATCCCCACACTCTTTTGAACAGAAGCGGATGCTAGTTTAAAAGAAGTTTAAGATCTTTTAATTCATAGTATGTACAAACTACAAAGAATATCTATTCTTGGTTGAAATTATATAAAACGATACAGACAAAAATAAAAAACCCTTGAATATCAAGGGTTTTGACAATTTATGAAATCCTATGATTTTCGATTATGGTGATACGGCAGTAGCACCTAACCGTCTAAAATATTTATATCAATGTGTTTATCGAAGATTACATTATTAGGTTATTTATTTAACTTTTATTTTTAATTCATTCGAAATTATTCTTTTTCCTTTTTAAAGCGTGACTCTGAAATTGGCTCTTCATACTATTTAAGTTGTATATCCAAACTTTAGCTTTAGTTTTTGCAGACTATTTTCTATCTGTTCACAGTCTAACATGAATACGTTTACTCTTACCCCATCATCACTAACAAACTGAATCTCTTTCATATTTTCAAATTGATCATTCATAGGATAAACTAGGTATATCTCATTTGTTTGATATTTCTTTGCATACGAATACATTTGATACATGTCTGCTTGCGATATACCATAATTCTTGTTTGATAAGTTAGATAATAGTTTCCATTTTGTATCAATGATAATGATACGTGATTTATTTAGTGCTCTTAGGACAATATCTGGGCGAAGCGCAAATTTATCCTCAAACAAATAAAAGCCCTTGTCTTGTAGTGAAACATCCCATTCATCTGAAAATTGCTTAACCATGTGTCGCCCAACATACGCTTCAAATACCTTATCCATAGGAAATAGAAGTGCTTTTCCAAACGTCCCACCAGAAAATGTTGTAAAACTACGATTGTTTAAAAAGACTTTTGACCATGCGATGATACTCTCATAATCCTTCGAATTTCGATTAATGACGACCAATTGAAAATCCTTTTCGTAATTATGAGAGGTTTCCACTAACTCAAAATGCATTAGTAATTGTCGGATTTCTTTTACATTTTCTGTATCAGTAGATTGTTTCAATATTTGTAATAATGTTGATTTAATCAGTCGATTCTCCGCCCGATTCATCCCGAATTCATCATAGTACATAAAAAATCGTTCTTTGTGCAAGAGGTTATGTTTGATTTGCGCATTGAATAGCATTTTTCCCTTATACACATTTAAATTATTTTCCACCTCATAATAGGCAGATTTAATGCCTTTCTTTACAAGCCGCTGCACTTCTTGGATATATAAATGAATAAATACTTCAAATAGCGGCATACGCTCTGTATTTAAGTTCGCTTCATTAAAAGTTTTAGTCGGAAAATCTTTAAGTGTCTTAAGCATCTTTAAAAAAATCTTTCGCGTATCTCCAGTCATATGTCGATGAATTTTAGGTAAAATTTCGATTTGAATCCCTGTTGCTAAATGAATCATACCTACATAGTTTTTCAGTTTAATGACCTTTCCTACTTCTCTCTTCGTGGTCACATTAAAGAATTCAATTGCATCCGCCTGTTCATCGTCATTAAATGTTAAGATGAGTTGTTCTAATTGTTGGAATGATCTTGGATCCATATAGATGTACCCTGAATGTTTTTCAAATTCGGGATTACATGTGATAACATCAAACTCTTTTGCTTCAATGATCTTCTTCATGTGCAACCTGCTCATAAATTCCAATGTAGCTTTCAGGCTTTAGGAATGCTTCTCGCTGAATGGCAAATGTTTGTTCAGGTATATCCAAATTAACCTTGCCAACAAATACATCTTTCATCTTTAATTTCTCATCTAAAATAAATCTAGCAGACTGACTTTTCCCATTATCTCCTAATATTAATTGAATCTTACTATAATCTTCATAGAAGTATTCTTGTAATAAAGGCAAAATGGCATTCTCAAAAATTGAAGCCAATTTTTCTATTTTCGGCATTTCTTTTAGGGCGGTGAAATACGCATGGCCAATCGTATGTTCACGATCATATAGTATTTCAATACGTTGATTTATTGCTTCCAACATTCGTTTTATATTAATTTCACCTACTAGAATATCTTGTAGTGTTGCTGTATCAGGCATAATTTCAATAAAATTGAAACGTCGTCTCAGTGCAGTATCCATTAAAGCAATCGAGCGATCTGCTGTATTCATCGTCCCCAAGAGATAGACATTTTGCGGTACACCGAAATCTTTTTTCGAATATGGAAGTCTTAATTTCATTTCTTCTCTTGCACCAAGTCGCTTTGTCGGTTCAATGAGGGTAATCAGTTCACCAAAAATCTTCGAGATGTTCCCTCGGTTAATTTCATCAATAATGAATACATAGTTTTTCTTATTTTCTTCAATTTCCAAATCAGCTTGTTGATCCGTAGAGTACTTCAAAATCAACTTATTAATTTCTTCCCTATTAATGTATTTTAATTCGTACACAGTAGCTAAAGTTAAATTGGTTTGCTGATTAAACTCATAAACGTATTCCCAAATATCCTTTGCAATCCATTCTACTTTTCTACTTCTTTTGTAATATGGCATTTCATCAAGCCATTTAGGTTCTCCCGTTACAAAGCCGATTGCATCAATATGTTTTTGATCCCCCAACGACAACACAATGTCCCCGATACTCATTTCATCATAAAAATTGGACAGAATATTTTTCACACTAGCGTTTGGAAACTCTGTTTCATCAGTAATGTCTTCTCCTAAGTCATCCCATCCAATGCGGATACGACTGTTATTAAAACAATCTTTTTTTGTTTTTTCATCTCCACGTCTACCTAGTGATACTTTCCAGATTCGCGTATCTGTAGAAAACTCTAGTTCTTTATTTGATGAAAAAATTTTCAATTGTTGTGTTTGTTCGCAAAACTGCTTAAAAATTCCTGCTTCAATTTTGTATCTCACTTGCTCCGATTGTTCATCATCTAAAACAGGTTTGATTCCTTCAATAAACTCTTCATAACCGTATGATTGATGGAATGTAATAAAGCCGACTTGTCCAGTTTTCCGATACGTTTTGTAACGGGAAAAGACCTGTTCATATGATTCTTCTTGCACGTCTTTTAATGGCTTATTTTCAATGATACTAACAGCAAAGTTGATTGTATTATAGGTTTTCCCTGTACCAGGCGGGCCGTATAGAATCATATTTTTTGGATAATCCATTGTCTGCTCTTCCTCTCTTAAAGAACTCACATCTAAAGCTTTTATTTCCTCTTTGCCATCATGAATGGCTAATTGATAATAAGGCAAAAGCTTTTCTACACCCTCTAGTACCCTGTGTAAAATTTGTTCGTTAGTCATCTGGTTTCGTTGAATTTCTTCATAAGTCAGTACATATGTTAATTGCACCTTTTTATACAGTTCATTTTGCAATTTTCTTTTAATTGTCCCTGGATCTTCGTCATAAACATGAAAATTATGATTTGTTGCACTTTCTTTTACATAATAGGAAAGCTCTGATGGAAGACTGGATTCATTTAAAAATTGATGGTGCCTGACATAATCTGCTTGTGTTGCAGCTTTCTCCTCCAATTCTACCGCAAGCCGAATACGTGCTTTATGTTGATCATCTTTTGCTGCTTCTGCAAATATTGAGAGACTCGTTGGATAATCCATAAATGGTTCAAGCTTTAATTGCTCCCAGAAATAACTGCGTATTCGATCATGACCACCAGTAAGCCATTTCGATTTCATTTTATTTTTCAGATTATATTTATCTCCACATAGACGAGCTACTTTATTTAATTCTGTAACTGCAATGCCTCCTAGTTCTCGCATCAATTCAAATTGCTGCTTTTCTTCACCTGTAGCCCTTTCTGGATTTTTGTACGGCATATTACTGTACTGTACAAGATAGTCTAAAATAGCAAAGAAATCGATTGTAAATAAAGCTGAATATTCGTGCTTTACAAAATTATAAATATCAGCGACTGTTACTACACCTATCGCTGTTTCTACCTTATCTGTTTCATTCAAATTAGGTCTCTCTTTAACACCTTGAAATTCTCCGTTAAACGAGAGGCGACGTGTTTTATTTTCTCCTGCACGTAAATAGTTAACTTGATTCGCTGGATGATCACCATTTGCCCATTGATTAACACGCGCGTGTTGTACTTCATTTACTGTATATTGTTGCGCTTTATGTTGAATATCTACTTGTCTAAAATACATATCATTTTCAGAAGGTTTCGTTTTACTATGATATGTCTCGTAAGCTAACACCGCAGCGCCTAACCAAACAGCTTCAATAACTGTTAATTTCATATTCCACCTCTATTTTTTTGTTCAACATAAAATTTTCAGTATTCAATAAATTAATTTAAAAAGCGCATTATTAGTATTTCATATTAAAACTCGTCAATAGCTGCTTGTCCTTGCACTTTCATGGTTCACTCATGCCATATGAAACACCCATTTTATTTTTATTCCAGGTACGTTGCGCTTCATCCAATAGTATTGTCGTTGGAATTTTACCATTAGCAAAAGGTTGCTTTGTTCGTTGATCAAAATAAGCTTTTTATACGCTAGTACTCCTTTTATTAATGCCTCTCCTTTTGCGCCAGTCACCTTCAACCGCAAATTTCATTTGCTGTGTTTGTTCATAATATTCTTCACAAAATCAAATAGCATCGTAGCTGATCTACATCTTAAATCAACATCTTTTCTTTTAAACTTAAGAACTAGCACTTTTCTGTTAAATAGCATAATACACTGGTCGTCGATATTTTGTAAAAGGTAGGCAGTATTCAAATAGAAGAATGCAATGGTCGTAAGTAAATGTTATATTCGAATTCATTTATTAGATAATAATAGCAGTCCCACCAGGATTTCTCCTGAGAAGTTCTATATTTAAGATCTAAACAAGTTGTATATGCCCCAAGCTCATTAACAAAATGTTTTCGAGACATTAATTTCAATTCACCAACTGTATATTCAACAATTTCTTTACTCATAGTTGCATCTCCCCTTTTGAATTATTTCACTTTAATACCGTAGAATTCTTTAAGCTGAGTCATAGTTACTTCTATACCTACTTTTTCAAGACGGACTTTTATCTTTTCAAATAGTTTTTCAATCATCGGTAATCTTACATCATCCACTCCATAGTGGATTTTCCGATGGCATGTAGGGCATAAACAAACAATATTAGCAGCACGGTCTATATCGACCTCCGGAAACTTTTCATAATGTGATATACCAACAAAGTGGTGAGCTTCTACATATGGTTTCATAGTAGATTTGGACATAAAAGTTTCATGACTCGGATCTATTTCACATTTATAATTTTCTCTTAATAAAGCTATTGCTGCCTCTTGAGCATTGCGTGGATAACTTCGATTTCCTCCTTCATCAATGATTACGTCTTTCGGCGGACGTGGAATCTCTTTATCAATTAATGAAACAGTGGTTTCAATTTCATCTACATAATGATTTACCGCATCTTGATAATTTTCTTCATCATTTTCTAAAAATTCTAGGTCATCTTGCAATAGTAGATAATCATTAAATTCTTTCACACTACGACCATTCATAAATACAACAATCTTCTTATACGCTTCTAAAAGCTCACGGAAGTCTGTTATAAGTTCAGCATCTGTTGGAAGGTTATTTGCGTCATAGTATTTTCCGTAAATGTGCCCCTTTTCATAACCCTGGGCTAAGTCAGCTTTAGACCCTAAATCAATACTTATTAATTTAAATTCATTCGGTACTTCAACTTTTGAGCGTATTAATTTTGCAGTATGTTGAAGTTTTACATGCCCTTCCCTTTTTCCATATTTTTCTTTAAAGAAAGTGTATCCTTGATTAAGACTTAGATAAAAACCAGACATATCCTCTTTAAATAGGTAAACGATGTAATAACCATTTGTTGCTGATGTAGTTACTGAACGATCAAAGCAACTTACCCAAGGAATTGCCGCCCAATTACCCACTCCAACTGATCCAGTTACCATATATATCTTCTCATCAAGTGGAATTTCTGTATTAATAATCTCTACTAACTCATTGCGAACAAAGCTGGCTAAGTGATTATTCTTCGAAGGTTTTGTTTTTTCTTGTAAATACTCATTTAAAACTCGTTTGAAAGCTGCAACGTACCGCGATCGTTGCTTGTTATTCTCTACAGTCTCTTGAATTTTCATTGAAGGATTAATGAAATAATCTGCAGGCACATCGAAGTAATTCACCAATTTGGCTAGTGTTTCAATATCTAATTTTTGTGTTCCATTTTCAATCTTGTTTAGCGCAGTATAATTCACTTTAATTTCTCGTGCTAAATCTCTCAAATTCACTTTTCTGTATTCACGTAAGTTTCTTACCTTTTTTCCTACTTGCTCAATTGTGTTTTCCATTTAAAATCCCCCTAAGCAAATCGATACGTTTGTTTCTTGTTTTCGCATTAGTTTGTTTCGATTTAAGATATCTATATTTTTACATATAGATTGCTATCTTGCAACAAAAAAACATCGTTTTTTTTTAAAATAAATTTCAGCTAGTGATTAAATCGCTATATATGTGGATTTTTCATAGAAATTTTTTCTTAGTACCTGTTCATTTATTTTAAAGGGGTACCATGCCGTTTCAAGCCCCACCCCTCTATACAAGCCGTTATCTGTCCTACTTGGATGGATGATGGCTTTTTTATTTTACAGAGACGACATGCGTAGTGAGAGGAACGCAATCATTGAAAGGAGGTGTAATAAGATGAATGATTCTGTTAAACATGTCCTGATACGTGCTAAAGAGATGAATAAGTGGGTTTCGCTAAAGCATTTTCCAGAACACCAAATGAATCGCTCGTTGTTAAGGAATCTTGAAGACGAAGGTTATCTATTAATTTATCGACATGTAGAAGAAGGTACGTTAATGAAGTTAACTATGAAAGGCTATCATCGCTTCAAACAATGATTCCTAATTATCTACACTAATAACTAATTGGAGGAAGAGAATGTGAGAAAACAATTTTGGAAAAGCACTCAAAATCTATCTCAAATCGAGAACGGGAAAGACATTTCATTAAAAGAAATACGAATCGACTACAACTTGCTTATTGAGGAGATGAATCAACTTTTAATTGAAATAAAGGAAGTCGTTGATAAAAATGACTATGTGAAATTAATGATTCTTGTTGATCGACGTAACCAACTACATGCGGCAATCCGTGCAATTGAATCTATATATGATGATGATGATTTGCATCAATCTTCATTCAATAACATTGTCGATGAAATCATGAAACACAAAAAAACAATTTCTCATTACCTACAAAAATCATCAGCAAGCTACACACACCATTTCATCAATATAATGCAAAAAACATTACGCTCAATAGAAAAGGAGTAATCACAAAATGGAAAAGAAACAAGTCAATGAAAGCAATATAATTCCTTTTAGCAACTCATCTGAATCTGTCACAGCTTCTACGGTACCAAATCTAGTGTTAACTTCTGAAGAATCTACACGACGCATTCAGGCATTAAATGAATTTGTACAATCATCCATGCATAGAGGCATTGATTATGGGTTGATTAGTGGATTCTCAAAACCAACATTATTAAAACCCGGTGCAGAAAAGTTATGTGATGCTTTTGGTTTCTCTAAAACAGTAGAAGTTATTAATCGTATCGAGCAGTGGGATATAGGTGTTTTCTCTTATGAAGTAAAAGTATCACTCTCTAACAAAGATAACGGTGTTGTAGAGGCTGAAGGTATCGGTTCCTGCAACAGTAGAGAAGCGGCTTATAGATTCCAGGATCCTTTTACAATAGTAAATACATTACTAAAAATGGCTAAAAAACGAGCATTAATTGATGCTGTATTATCTGCTACTCGGTCAAGTGGATTATTCACTCAAGATATTGAAAGTTTTCCTAAACAACAGACTAAGGGAGGTGATCAATACGCTACTAATGTACAACTTCATACATTATATCGAATAGTAGAAGATCTTAAAATTGGCAATGGCGTAGCAAAAGAATATATGAAACTAAATTACAATGTTGAACGCAGTACCATGCTTACAAAAAAGCAAGCGTATGAATTCACACAGGATTTACTACTAATTAAATACGCCAAAAAGGAGGGAAATGATAACAATTTAACAGAACAACAAGCAGACTAAAACCCATCGATTGCATCAGCATTCAATGGGTTTTTAATCTGTCTTGAAGTAAGTTCATCTGACCATGAATTTACTTCTGATTATCTGTATTACATTCATCTTAACACGTGCATTAAGGAGTGGCATCATTGCTGCTCCTTTTTTCATTCAAATAAAAATAACCATTGGAGGAATTTAACAATGAACACATTCAATAAATTAACATTCAAGCTATTACTTGCAACAACAATTCATGAGAAAGAGGATAGCTATGTCGTAAACGAAATCTTCAGCCGCTTCCCTTCTGTACAAGAACTATTAGACGTGACAGAAGAAGAACTTCTTAATATCAAAGGTATTGGCAAAGTAAAAGCTCAACAAATTATCGCAGCTCTTAAACTAGCTCGTATGAATCCAAATCCTATTGAAGATCGTTATACAATCCGTTCTCCGCAGGATGGTTATAATTATTTGAAAGACATGCAATATCTAACTCAAGAGCACTTTGTAGTATTAGGTTTAAACACAAAGAATCAAATCATGTTCCGCGAAACAGTGTTTATTGGTTCTCTTAATTCTTCAATCGTTCATCCTAGAGAGACGTTTAAAAATTTAATTCGTCGTAGTTGCGCAAGTGCAATTGTTGCACATAACCACCCTTCTGGTTACAACACCAAGTCATGAAGATATCGAGGTTACAAAGCGATTGATGGAAGTTGGAGAGATTGTTGGTATTCAAGTTATCGACCATCTGATTATTGGATTCGAAAGTTATATGTCTTTGAATGAAAAAGGGTACATGTAATATATAAAAAAGGAAGAGCCAGCATGTTTTCGCTGCCTCTTCTTCTATTTTTGATAATGGGCTTAAATTCACGGTGTTTAACTACTTTACTCCAAGCACCACTATTATCATTGAAAAATGCTTATTCTGAGCCACCTTAACTAACACATCTATTTAGAAAATACTGCTTACTTGTATATATCCGAAAATGTGTTGAAATGTAACATTGAAGTTTATTTACTTAATGTATTTTAAATGTATATTATTCATGAAGATTACACTCTTTCATTCCTTGAGAATCTAATGTATCTATACACTGGTTAAAGTATTGATATTATTACGTTTTCGAGGAATGCAGATTACTTGGCAACAAGGTTAATAATCACCTTCTCCTTTCCTTTCTCTACTACTCTTTTATACATACCAAATCCAATGTTATTCGAAATATCTAAGTATCCATTACTTCGTATAAAGTCTATATATGTTAGAAACATATTATCAACGTCTTTACTTAAATCGGATACACAGAAAAGCATATGGCATATCTCATATTGTCTTTTAGAAGTAAAGTTTTGGGCCAATATAGATTGTTCAATCATTGTAAGCTGCTTTGTAAATTGTTGATTATAATTAATCGCTCCTCCAATTTTATATACAAACGGGTTTTTCTTCTCAATACTTGGGGAATTTACTCTAAAGTAAATTTTATCACCCGTTATTGTATCCCGAACTTCTACTTCTACAATTGATTTTTGATAACGCTGATTACAATTCTTAAGCCATATTTGAGCATGAGAAACCAAAAAGTCGTCTTGAATAACCTGCTTATTCAAACCATCAAAAATAGCTTTCAAAATTCTTTCAAGTAACATTGATTGGGGAGAACTCAATGATGTTATTGTAATTTCAATAGATACCGGATTAATGAAAGCCTTCAGCGATTTTGCTCTTAATGCTGCTCTTGCCCTTTTCATTATTAGTTGTTGAAAAGTCATCATAGTTACATTTTGGAATACAGATTCTTTAGTTATAGGTCTTTGAAATACAACTGGAGTATCTTCTATCTGAATTATTATTCCTGAAGAGAACTCTGATATATTTACACTTTGGAATTGTGGAATTTGTTTATTCATATTGCTATCTTCCCACCTGTTCGTGCTAATGCTCTACTAAGTTTTAAATCAGGCATACATGTAAGTCTAATAGCTGTTATAGATATATCGTTTGGCTGAGTAATTACTAGCTTCGCATCTCCAATAAATTGCATTTCTTTATAGCATGAGTTTTGATTTGGTCGATATATGGTTTTAACTTTATATACGTACCCCTCATTAATTAGCCATTTAACAGTTTTGGCTACATCTTTCGGTGTACACCCTACCATTTGGCTAACAAATTCACTTACATACAATGAATTATTTTTGCCATGAATAACCTCAGGGTCTACTCCACCATATACATCAATCCAATGATTCATATAAAGCTGACCTAGTATTTTAATTTTGCGATCAGTCCATTTCGTTTTATCTCTTAAAATAGATCCCTGCATAACTTCTATTGGCAATTCGCAATATCCATTTAAATTATCCTTTGCATTAAAACGATCTCTAGAAATCTTTTCATTGGAGTAATAAGTGTTTGTTGTTTCATGATAATCTGGAACTGTTAAAACAACGTATTCATTTGCTTGAAATCTATTTCCAACTTTTTTAATAAAAAAATTCTTTGATAGAAAATCAAGTGCATTTCTTACATGATATTCTGACAAATTCACTTCTTGAGTAATTGTTTTTAATGACATAAAAAACGAACCATTTTTAGCACCAACTACTCTACACATTAATAAATAAATTCTTAACTTCTCAGCTTTTAATTCCGGAAAATAATTTGTGAAAATAGTACGATCAACAAAAAATGTATTTTGTGAAAGTACGATGTTTTGAATTTTAACCATATCGCATCTCCTAAAACTGAAATAATTGTTTTTATTATATAAAACTGATACAATAGTTGTAAAGTATAAAACTAAAGGAGTTGTTTTTTATGTCAACGAGCATTAACTCGATTGAATTTAATTTACTTAATAATAGTTCGTTAGGTGAACGTATCCGTTTTTTAAGAACTAAGTTAATGGATGAAGTTGATCCTGTACAATACACAACAAATGCTATCTCAAAAAGAACAGGTATAGCTGCGCAAACATTAACTTCAATTGAAAGAGGAGAATCAAAAAAACCTTCTTTTTCCGTCATTCATGCATTAGCAAAAGATTTCAATGTGCAGATGGATGTTTTTACTGACGATTATTATGAAGGAAGTGAAAAGCTGTTTTCATTAGGAGAATCCTCAATTACTGAAATTGATCTAGGTGACTTTGAAATCGATGAAGCAGATTCGCT
This sequence comes from Rummeliibacillus sp. NPDC094406, assembly GCF_044763875.1. NCBI lineage: Bacteria > Bacillati > Bacillota > Bacilli > Caryophanales > Caryophanaceae > Rummeliibacillus > Rummeliibacillus sp. NPDC094406. The sequence continues at coordinate 111,226 of NZ_JBIWGZ010000006.1, forward strand.
TATTGTAGATGGGAAAGAATATCTTGTCGGTGAAAGTACTGTTTTAAGCAGAAGAAGAAATATTTCTGTTTATGTTGTTGAGAAGTTCGAAGACGATAATAGTACATTGCTATACCACCACCACAAATCTCTAAAAGAGGACGAATTAATTCAAGTTCTTAGTGTAATGATTCAAACTCTAGAACTTTCTCCATTTAATCTTTCTTATAATGAATGGTTACAAGCTCTGAAAAAATCTCCACTTCAAGAAGCAAATAATATTGTTTCAGAAATTAATATCAAGCACCCTAATATCACAATCTCACTAGAAGAATAGCAATTGATGTATAACCATCATTAATATTTTTATTACCATTAAGGAGAGATTAAGATGATTTATAATTTGAATTGCTCTGAAATTTACATAGAAGAAGTAATTTTAAAGGCTGTTAATAAGGCACTTACTTCATCTAAACAACAAAGTAAAGAATGGATGTCAATTACTGAAGGTGCAAAGTACGCAGGAGTTTCTCATAATACATTTATGAAGTTTCGTGAGATGGGATTAAAGATATTCCAAGTTAATGGTATTAAACGAGTCTCCCGTAAAGAGATAGACACATTTTTAGAAAGCAATAGTTTTTAATTATGGTCTTAGGAGGATTTTTCTTTAGTGTCGATTATAATAACACTAGAGGTAACTCCTCTTCTTTTTATATCTTGCCCCTGCAACTGATATAGGAGGAATTATCGTGGGAAAGAAAAAAGCATCGATTATTGAAAGCTATACACTTAAAAATGGGCAAAAAAGATACAAGTTTCAAATTTATCTTGGCGTTGATCCGCTAACTGGAAAACAAAAGCGTACGTCTAAAAGTAAATTTAAAACAATCAAAGAAGCTGAGTTAGCTTTAGCTCGTATAAAACTTGAAATTAGTAATGGCACATATCAAAAGCAACAACCTGAGACCTATCAAGATATATACGAGTTATGGTTAAAACAATATGAAAAGACTGTAGAAGAAAGCACTTTTGTTAAAACAACTGGTATTTTTAAAAATCATATTTTACCTGCTATGCATTCTTATAAGATTGAAAAAATTACAGTGGACGTATGTCAACGTCATGTAGATGAGTGGGCAGATAAATTGAAGAAATTCCGAATGATTAAATCATACGCCGCTAAAGTGTTAGATTTTGCAATCAAGCGTGGTTATATTCAAACAAATCCATTTGCTCTAGTTGATATGCCTACTGCTTTAAAAAAGAAACAAGCAAGTATAGAAGAAAAGAAAGAAAATTTTTATTCACGTGAACAACTAATTGAGTTTTTATCATGTTTTGAAAAAGAAAATAACGTTAAAGCATTTACTTTATTTCGTTTACTTGCTTTTAGCGGGATACGCAAAGGTGAGGCATTGGCTCTAAATTGGAAGGATTTAGATTTCAAATCAAATGAAATCTGTATCAATAAGGCCCTATCACGAGGTAAAGACAATAAATTATATATGAAATCTACAAAAACAGGCGTTGCACGAACAATAAAAATGGATGAACGTACGATGGCAATACTAAAAGATTGGCGTAAAAAACAAAAACAGGATTATTTAATTCTTGGATTTAACACTATGCGAGCAGATCAACTTGTTTTCAGTAATGAACAAAACGAATATTTACAACCAACAAAAACTCGTAAATGGATCTTACATGTACAAAAGAAATACAATCTTGATACGGTTACGACACATGGTTTACGTCATACTCACTGCTCCTTACTTTTTGAAGCGGGAGCAAGTATTAAAGAAGTACAAGATCGTTTAGGGCATAGTGACGTTAAAACAACTATGAACATCTACGCACACGTTACAGAAAAAGCAAAAGAAGCAGCCATTCAAAAATTTGAAAGCTATCTCAACATTTAAGATTGAATACTTTTGACTACGTTTTTGACTACGTTCAAATGACATTCATTGAAATTCAATGAAATTAAAAAGTGCCAAAACCCTTATATATCAAGGATTTTGACACTCATTGAAACTCTATGATTTCGTAATATGGAGACGGTGGGAGTCGAACCCACGTCCAGAAACTCTGATACTTCAGTTACTACGCGTGTAGTTTGTCTATTTAGGATTCGCGCAGCATTATGCCGACAAACAGGCGTCCTGTGCGCTAACTTGGAAATCTCTTGCTACTAGCTCAAGTGGCACTAGCAACCGTATCCCACTAAAGTTGAGCCTAGCTACGCTACATGGGCGATAGAGCAGTTAGGCAGTTTCGAGCTTACGCTGCGAAAGCTAAGTTATTGTTTGTTTTGCCAGTTATTATATAACTTCCGTTGGTGACGAAGCCGAGACCTCCGACGCGCAACTCAAGCTCAGACCATCCCTGTCGAATCCGTAACGTCCCCTTAATATATCGGATTTCTATACACGGCGCATTTCTTCGCCAACTTTACTCAGAAATTGCAAGCACGATATATATCATCCATTAAGGTGCTGATTAACAGCGTTTCGGATCAGTATGGTTATCATACTGTGAACTGGCTTATTTGCTATACATAGAGTATATGACAAATTAGGTCATACTTCAAGTGGTAGATTTTAGAATTGATTTTTTGCTTTTAGGGCGCGGCCCATTTCGCGTTTTGCTTCTTTTTTCTTTATGTCTGCACGCTTGTCGTAGTTTTTCTTACCTTTACCTAGACCGATTAAGACTTTTGCGTATCCGTCTTTTATGTACATTTTAAGCGGTACAATTGAATATCCATCGCGTTTGACGTCTATTTTCAATTGCATGATTTGCTTTTTATGTAGCAATAGTTTGCGGACGCGAAGTGGGTCGTGGTTGAAGATGTTCCCTTGTTCATATGTGTTGATGTGCATATTGGAAATCCATGCTTCACCATTACGGATTAAGATAAAGGAGTCTTTTAATTGAACTTTCCCTTGGCGTACGGACTTGATTTCTGTACCGTTTAATACGAGCCCTGCTTCAATCGTTTCTTCGATGAAGTAATCGAATCCAGCCTTTTTATTTTGTGCTAAAACTCTTCCAGTACCTTTTGGCATATGGAGTCACCTCTATAAAATGGATTGAGAAGAGCGGCTAGCCCTTCTCTTATTTTTTCTTTCTACTACGGCGTTTTTGCTGTTTCTTTGCAATTCCTTCGTAGAAGCCTTTTTTATTCCCTTTGCTACTTGAATTACCAGAAGCTTTACGTTCTTGTTTACGTGTTCTTCCGTTAACTTTTGCTCCACTTGGTTTATATTTGCGAGTTTTGCCTTTGCCCTTTTCTCTACCCTGTTCACCGTCTTTTGACTTTGCACGAATGACAACTGGTGCTTGGCGGCGAGTACGAGCTTGTGCTTTTGGCATACCAACAATTTCGAAATCGATAGCAGATTCGTCAATATTCACTTCTAAAACGCTGATTTCTACTTCATCACCAATGTGGAAGATACGTCCTGTTCTTTCCCCAATCATGACCATTTGACGATCGTCAAAGTTGTAATAGTCATCCGTCATATTGCTAATATGCACTAAGCCTTCAACTGTGTTTTCTAATTCGATAAACATACCGAAGTTCGTAATTGAGCTGACGATACCAGTGAACTTTTCGCCAATTTTGTCTGCCATGTATTGTGATTTTTTCAATGATTCTGTATCACGTTCAGCGTCTACTGCACGACGTTCACGACTTGATGTATGCTCAGCAATTTCATCCATGTGAGCACCCCAATAGCTAACCGTTTCTTTGCTCTTATCACCATTGATTAAATAGGTGCGAATTAGGCGGTGCACGATTAAGTCTGGGTAACGTCTAATTGGTGACGTAAAGTGTGTATAGAATTCTGTTGATAAACCAAAGTGTCCAAGACATTCTGGGCTATATTTTGCTTGTTGCATTGAACGTAGCATCATTGTTGAAATAACAGGATACTCAGGTTCCTCTTTTACTGATTCTAATATTTCTTGTAATGCTCTAGGTTCAACTGTATTACCTGTACCTCGAATGACTAAACCGAAATTTGTGATAAATTCAAAGAATCGTTGTAACTTTTCAGGTTTTGGGTCTTCGTGAATACGATAGATGAAAGGCAGATTCATACGATTGATATGTTCAGCTACTGTTTCGTTTGCGACAAGCATAAATTCTTCAATTAATCGTTCCGCAACAGTACGTTCACGAAGAAGAATATCTGTTGGCCATCCGTCTTCATCGACAACTACATAAGATTCTTTAAAGTCAAAGTCTACTGCACCACGGTTCATACGGCGGTTGTTAAGAATTTTCGCTAAGTCTTTCATATTTTCAAACATTGGAACTAACGGTGCATAGCGTTCTTTTAGTTCTGCATCGTCTTCTTCTAAAATTTTAAAGACGTTTGTATATGTCATACGTTCTGTAGTACGAATAACACTTTGGAAAATTTCATGGTCGATGACTTCACCGCTTCCGTTAATCGTCATTTCACAAGAAAGCGTTAATCGGTCTACTTGTGGGTTTAATGAACAGATTCCATTTGAAAGACGATGTGGAATCATTGGTATAACGCGGTCTGTTAAGTACACACTTGTAGCACGATCATATGCTTCACGGTCTAAAGCAGAACCATCTGTCACATAATGACTAACGTCTGCGATATGCACGCCCAATTTATAGGTGCCATCATCATTTTTTGTAACTGTAACGGCATCGTCCAAGTCTTTCGCAGTTTCTCCGTCAATTGTCACAATCATTTCATCACGTAAATCACGACGACCTTCTCGATCTTTGTCTGAGATTGTATCTGGTACTGCGCTCGCAGCGTCTAAGACCTCTTTCGGAAAATCAACTGTAATATCGTGTTTATGAATAATTGAAAGAATATCAACACCTGGATCGTTTTTATGCCCTAAAATTTGTGTCACAATCCCTGTTGCAGAACGGTGTACGCCTGGCCACTCAATAATTTCTGCCACTACTTTATGGCCGTCCATTGCACCTAATGTATTATCTTTTGCGATAAATAAATCCATCGATAGTTTTTTGTCATCGGGTACGACAAAACCAAATCCTCGGTTTGCTTGGAAAGTACCCACTACTTTTGTCGTTCCGCGTTCAATGATTTTAATGACAGCACCTTCACGACGATCTCCAGAAGATGTTTTGGATACACGAATAAGCACTGTATCTCCATTTACTGCACCATTTATATCCGTAGGAGGAATAAATACATCATCCATTCCTTCTTCTTCTGGCGCTACAAAGCCAAATCCTTTTGCATGACCGATAAAACGACCTTGTAAATAATTCATTCGTTCTGGCAATCCATATCGATTTGTTCGAGTACGTACAATATCTCCTAGTTGCTCTAATTTCACGAGTGTTTTTACAAGTTGTTTGAATTCTTCAGCATCGCGAAAGCCAAACTGCTCTTCAAACTCAGCGACTGTTAAAGGTTTATAGTCATCTTCCTTCATAAATTCCAATAATCTTAGTTCTAATGTTGATTCTTGTTTATCCATCGTTCTTCCCTCCTTCTATTAGCATTTGCAATCATTACTTTTTTACTCATGCCAATCAAGTGACTCTAAAAAGTTTAAAATATCTTCATGCAATTGTTTTCGTTCTTTATCTAATGTAATAACATGACCTGATTCTTCATAGAATTTAATCTGTTTTTCATTAGACTCTGCTTGTTCATAAATATAATTTGCAGATTTTATATCAATGACTTCATCTTTTCTTCCTTGTACAACAAAAAGTGGTGCATAGATTTCATCGACATGTTCTCGAACCTCATATACTAATTCACTTAATTGTTGTAGTGAAGGCATGCCATGTTTTTTAATATTTTCTAAACTCGCTTCAGATTCTTCTTCACTTTTACCAAAATGTTGATTAAACCGTTCCGCGTATTGAACTACACCTTCAAACATTAATTCTGTTGTCCGCATCGTCATTGGTGCACACATTGTTATGATTCCCTGAACTGGATAACAATAACCTAACTTCAATGAAAAAACGCCACCAAGAGATAGCCCTGCAACAGCAATTTCCTTGTATCCTGCATCTTTTAATTTTTGGTATCCATCAAGCACACTTTGCCACCATTGTTGTGGGTTTGTATGTATCAGCTCTTCTGGTGGTACTCCATGTCCTTTATATTGCGGAGCTAGTGAAGTATAGCCATGCTTTTCTAAGAAACGCCCTAGCATACGTACATCTGCTGAATTCCCAGTAAATCCATGTAATAGTAAAACTGCTCTGGGTCCAGCCTCAAAGAAAAAAGGTTCGGGTAAAGTAGGTTTCATGATGTAAACCTCCTAAGTATGAATTGAATCGATCTGCACGCCGAAATTTAAGGGTTTACGATCGTGTCCTGCTTTCTTCATTATAATCTATATAATAGAAAACGCCTAACCATTAGCGGCCAGGCGGATTTAGTGTGCATTAGAATTTTGCGATCGCAATAGTTAATACGAAGAATAAGATTGATAGCACAACCGTAATGCGGTGTAATATTAAATCTACTCCACGAGCTTTTGCTTTTCCAAAAAGTTGTTCAGCTCCACCAGAGATGGCTCCTGAAAGACCAGCACTCTTACTAGATTGCATTAATACTACGATAATTAATGCAACAGACACGATAAGAAGTAACGTCATAATTGCTGCATGCATATGTTCCACCTCCTGATTCGAAACATCACAATAGTCTTATCTTACCAAAAACTGTACGTAATGACAACGAAGTTCTACTTTTAGTAGTAACTAAAACCAATAAAATACACACTTTTCTATTATTTTATCATTCCTTATATATTTTGACGATAAAAAAATAAAAACGATAGCATCCACTAATACTCAAAAGGTTCTTCATAAAAAACGTTGTTTTTGTTCTTATTTTGAACTACACAGTCATAAACTGTATTTGAAAAAATCAATTTTTTATAAGGAGGAGCTACAATACAGGAGGCTTACATGATTTGGGCTTTTGTGGACGATTATATCAATAAAAAATTAATCCCCTCCGATTCCACCCTTGAGCAAGTTCAGGAATCAAACAAGCAAGCAGGTCTACCAAATATTAATGTATCATCAACACATGGAAAACTTTTATATCTTTTAGCTAAACTAAAAGGTGCAAAAAATATATTAGAAATCGGAACTCTTGGTGGATACAGTAGTATATGGATGGCTCGTGCCCTTTCCGAAACTGGAAAAGTATATACATTAGAATTTAATCCAGATTTTGCAAAAATCGCCGAACAAAATATCCATCTGGCAGGTTATCAAGATAAAGTGGAGGTTATTGTTGGAAAAGCATTAGATACATTGCCAATCCTTGAAGAAAAAGAATTATCATTTGATTTAATTTTTATTGATGCTGATAAGGTGAATTACCCTCATTATCTTAAATGGTCCTTAAAATTAGCAAACCCCGGCGCAGTAATTATAGCCGATAATGTTGTAAGAGATGGTAATATCCTTGATGTAAAAAGTAATGACGTGCATACAGAAGGACTACAACAATTTATGGACTTATTAGTAAATAATCCTGCCATTGATTCTACAGCGATTCAAACAGTTGGTATTAAAGGCTATGATGGATTTATGATAGGGATTGTAAAATAATTAAGGTTCGCTTTCTCACTGGAATCCCGCAATTCACACAATTAAAAATCATAAAAATAAATCATTTCAATTATAAAGCCGCTATCATCCCTAAAGGAGATAGCGGCTTATTAGATGCGTTATATGTTAGAAACAACTTTACTCGAAATTCTCGAGTTCTCTAATTATCGATTAATGTTGTAGAAAGATTTAATGCCATTGAATTGAGCTGTTACAGACAATTGATCTTCGATGCGAAGTAATTGGTTGTATTTTGCAACACGGTCTGTACGAGATGGAGCACCAGTTTTGATTTGTCCAGCATTTGTAGCAACTGCGATATCTGCAATTGTTGTATCTTCTGATTCACCAGAACGGTGAGAGATGATAGCTGTGTAGCCAGCACGTTTTGCCATTTCGATTGCATCTAAAGTTTCTGTTAAAGTACCGATTTGGTTAACTTTGATTAGAATTGAATTACCAACGCCTTCTTCGATACCACGAGATAACTTTTTAGTGTTTGTAACGAATAGATCGTCACCAACTAATTGTACGCGGTTTCCGATACGTTCAGTAAGCATTTTGTGACCTGCCCAGTCGTTTTCATCAAGACCATCTTCGATTGAGATGATAGGGTATTTAGAAGTAAGTTCATCATACCAAGCAACCATTTCTTCAGAAGTTTTTGCAACGCCTTCTCCATCTAAATGGTATTTCCCATCTTCATCTGAGTACAATTCAGAAGATGCTACGTCCATTGCTAGCATTACTTCTTCACCTGGTTTGTAACCTGCACGTTCGATAGCAGTTACGATTGTAGATAATGCTTCTTCGTTTGAAGTTAAGTTTGGTGCAAAACCACCTTCATCACCTACTGCAGTGTTATGACCAGATTCTTTAAGAACTGCTTTTAATGAGTGGAAGATTTCAGTACCCATGCGTAAAGCGTGACGGAATGATTCTGCTCCTACAGGCATTACCATGAATTCTTGAATATCTACGTTATTATCAGCGTGTTCACCGCCGTTTAAGATGTTCATCATTGGAACTGGTAGTTGTTTTGCATTAACACCACCGATGTATTGATAAAGTGGTAGGTCAAGGTAGTCAGCACCTGCACGAGCCACTGCTAAAGAAACACCAAGAATCGCGTTTGCACCTAGTTTACCTTTGTTTTCTGTACCATCTAATTCGATCATCATGTTATCTACCGATACTTGATCAAGTACTGAATAGTTTCCGATTAGTTCTGGAGCAATGACGTTGTTTACATTATCAACTGCTTTTAAAACACCTTTTCCAAGGTAGCGAGCTTTGTCTCCATCGCGCAATTCTACCGCTTCATATTCCCCAGTAGATGCACCAGAAGGAACGATTGCACTACCAAAAGCACCTGATTCTGTGAATACTTCTACTTCTACTGTTGGGTTACCGCGTGAATCTAATACTTCACGGGCTTGTACGTCTGTAATAATTGGCATTGTTTAACTCTCCTCAGTTTTAAAATAATGGTTTTCCTGTCATTTCGAGTGGTTGTTCCACTCCTAATAATTTTAACATGGTAGGAGCTAAATCGGCTAAAATTCCGCCATTTCTTACCACAATATTTTCTTTTGTGATGATAACAGGCACGGGATTTGTTGTATGAGCTGTCATCGGCTCTCCTTCAAGTGTTACCACTTCATCAGAGTTACCATGGTCAGCTGTAATAATTGCTGCTCCACCTTTTGCAAGAAGAGCATCTACCACTCTGCCTAAACATTCATCTACTGCTTCAATTGCTTTTACAGTTGGTTCAAGCATTCCACTATGGCCAACCATATCAGGATTAGCGAAGTTTAAGATGATTCCGTCAAAACGATCTGCTTCAATCGCTTCAACTAGTGCATCTGTTACTTCATAAGCACTCATTTCTGGTTTTAAATCATATGTTGCAACTTTTGGAGAATTGATTAGAATACGTTCTTCTCCTTCAAATGTTGCTTCACGACCACCACTCATGAAGAAAGTAACATGTGGGTATTTTTCAGTTTCTGCAATACGTAATTGACGAAGATTATTGTCTGATAATACCTCACCAATGGTGTTTTTCAAATCGTCATCATGGAAAGCAATCTCACCAATTACTTTATCACTATATTTTTTAAAACAAACAAATTTTAAGTTTTGTGGATGATTTTCACTTCGAGTAAAACCATCAAATGTTGGATTGGTAAAAGCAGTTGATAGTTCGATTGCACGGTCCGGACGGAAGTTAAAGAAAATCACGGCATCGTTTGATTGAATTGTTGCAACTGGTTTGCCATCATTTTTGATCACAAACGGTAAGACAAATTCATCTGTTACATCATTTGCATAAGATGCTTCAACACCTTCTATTGCATAAGATGCCTCTATACCTTGTCCATCTACTAATACTTTATAAACTTTTTCTTCACGATCCCAGCGATTATCGCGGTCCATTGCGTAATAACGACCACTGATAGAAGCAAATTGACCTACTCCGATTTCAGCCATTTGTCGTTCTGTTTCTTCGATATAACCTACAGCTGTTTTGGGACCAACATCACGGCCATCCAGGAAGCCATGTACATATACTTCTTCTAAGCCATGGTCTTTTGCTAATTTCAATAAAGCAAATAAATGCTCATAGTGACTATGTACGCCACCATCAGATAAAAGACCCATAATGTGTAATTTTGAATGATTTTGTTTTGCATGATTGACTGCATCTAATAGTGCTTCATTTGTAAAGAAATCACCATCTTTAATAGCCTTGTGAATTCTTGTTAAGCTTTGATAGACAATACGGCCAGCACCTATATTTAAGTGTCCGACTTCTGAGTTACCCATTTGCCCCGCTGGAAGTCCCACTGCTTCCCCTGATGCTGTCAGTGTGTTATGCGGAAAGGAATTCCAATAACGGTCCAAATTTGGTTTCTTCGCTTGCGCTACTGCATTACCAAATAGTTCGTCGCGTAAGCCTAAACCATCTAAAATAATTAATGCTACTGGTTTATTAGGCATTTGCCCCGGCCTCCAATAATTTCAAGAATGAGTCTGGTTTTAAACTTGCTCCACCAACTAGAGCACCATCGATATGCTCCATTGATAGTAATTCTACTACGTTTTCTGGTTTCACACTACCGCCGTATTGAATACGAATCATTTCTGCAGCAACTTCTCCTGCTACTTCTCCTACTGTTTTGCGGATTGCTGCACATACTTCGTTGGCATCTTGAGCTGTCGCTGTTTTACCTGTGCCTATTGCCCAAATTGGTTCATATGCAATCACAGTTTTCGCAACTTGCTCAGGTGTTAAACCTTTTAGTGCTGCACCAACTTGAGAAGAAACTTTTACAACTGTATTACTTGCTTCTCGTTCATCTAATGTTTCCCCTACACAGATAATCGGTGTTAAATTATGAGTAAATGCTGCATGTGCTTTTTTATTTACTTTTTCATCTGTTTCATTATCATATTGACGACGTTCGGAGTGCCCTAAAACAACATATTGAACTTTGACATCTTCTAATTGAGTGGGGCTGACCTCACCAGTAAATGCACCTTCATTTTCATAGTGCATTGTTTGAGCACCGATTGCTAGATCTGTACCTTCAGCTTTACTTACAAGTGAAGGTAAAAATAGAGCTGGTGCACAAATAACTGAGTCCACTTGATCTGTTGCTGGAACAGATGATTTAACTGCTTCTACAAATTCAATTGCTTCAGATAATGTTTTATACATTTTCCAGTTGCCTGCAATGATTGGTTTACGCATTGTGAACAACCTCCATTTATAAGTATTATTTGTCGCTTAATGCGACAACACCCGGTAATTCTTTACCTTCCATAAATTCAAGAGATGCACCGCCACCAGTTGAGATGTGATCCATTTTGTCAGCTACTTGGAATTTTTCTACTGCTGCTGCTGAATCGCCACCACCAATAATTGTATAACCATTTGTTTCTGCCATTGCATTTGCAACAGCCTTTGTACCATTTGCAAATGCATCCATTTCAAATACACCCATAGGTCCATTCCAAATGATTAGTTTTGAATTGTTAATCACATCTGCATATTCTGCAGCTGTTTTTGGTCCGATATCTAATCCCATCCAATCACTTGGAATTTGATCGATATCAACTACTTTTGTCTCCGCATCTTTCGAGAATTCGTTTGCTACAACAGCATCCACTGGCATATGTAATTTCACGCCTTTTTCAGCTGCTTTTTCGATAAATGATTTAGCTAATTCGATTTTATCTTCTTCTAATAATGATTTACCTATATCATAACCTTGTGCTTTTGAGAATGTATAAGACAAACCGCCACCAATGATTAAATGGTCAACTTTATCTAAAAGATTTTCGATTACACCGATTTTATCTTTAACTTTTGCACCACCGATAATTGCAGTGAATGGGCGTTCTGGGTTTGATAATGCTTTACCTAAAACATCAATTTCTTTTTCCATTAAAAGACCTGAAACTGCTGGTAAATTTTCTGCAATTCCTGCTGTTGTAGCATGTGCACGATGAGCGGCACCAAATGCATCATTGACATAGAGATCTGCTAATTTTGCGAAGCTTTCAGCAAGTGCAGGGTCGTTCTTCTCTTCACCTTTATGGAAACGAACGTTTTCTAATAGAACGATATCACCATCATTCATATTGCCTACAGCTTGTTCCACTGTTTCACCAATAGATTCATCTAATTTAGTTACATTTTTACCCATAAGTTCAGAAAGACGTTCACCAACTGCTGTTAAGCGTAGTTCTTCTTTCACTTCACCTTTGGGACGGCCTAGATGACTAGCTAAAATTACTTTTGCCCCTTTTTCTACTAAATATGAGATTGTAGGAAGTGCTGCTCGAATACGAGTGTCGTCGGTAATTTTGCCTTCTTCCATTGGTACATTGAAATCCACACGTACAAATACGCGTTTTCCTTTTACTTCAATATCATTCATTGTCTTTTTTTGATACATAATCGTGCTTCCTCCAATTGTCTATAACATTTTAATTATGATGAAAATAAGCATCATTCTTCACTTTTATTATGATGAACAAAAATAGCTTCTTCAAACGTTTTAGGTCAATTAAAAAATTGGCATTGTTACACGGAGAGCGCTGGAAAACTATATTATTCCAATTTATTGTACAAATAAGGCATTACTAGAAGTGGAATCAGCTTCGCTTTCCGCGGGCGAACCGACGAGCCTCCTCGCTTCGCTGTGGGGTCTCGTCTGGCTCGTTTTCCCGCAGGAGTCTACGCTAATTCCACTTCAACAAAAATTGTAATATAAAAATTTATTAAAGAAATTTTTTTCAATTAGATTTTCCAGTATACTCGCAAGCACAACTGCCTTATTTCGTGTAACCAATTTTTCATCCGCTACTTCTTCACAACAAATTGTAAAAAAACAGCAAAGCCAAAATATTTTGTTTTTATCGATGAAGCGCTTACTTATTTCATAAAAAAAGGAGAAGTACAAAACCGCTTCTCCTTTTTACCCTAATTCATTATATACGTATGGTTATTATATGGCTATGGTTTTTGAATTACAAACCTTGTTTCGCCATGTATTCAGCTAAATCTACTACACGAGTAGAATAACCTGATTCGTTGTCATACCAAGCCAATACTTTTACAAGGTTACCTTCGAGAACCATTGTAGATAGACTATCAACTGTAGATGAAGCAACATTGCCGTTGTAATCAATTGATACTAATGGTAATTCTGAGTATGCAAGAATACCTTTTAATTCATTTTCAGATGCTGCTTTTAATACTGCATTAACATCTTCTGGAGTTACGTCTTTTTCTAATTCTACAACTAAGTCAACTAATGATACGTTTGGTGTTGGAACACGAATTGCCATACCGTCTAGTTTACCTTCAAGTTGTGGTAAAACTTTTGCTACTGCAACTGCTGCACCAGTAGTAGTTGGGATCATAGATTGTGCAGCTGCACGAGCACGACGATAATCTTTATGTGGAAGATCTAAGATTTTTTGGTCGTTTGTGTATGAGTGAACAGTTGTCATCATACCTCGTTTAATACCGAATTGCTCATCTAATATTTTAGCTACTGGAGATAAACAGTTTGTTGTACAAGATGCATTTGATACGACAACATCATTTGCTGCATCGTATTTTTCGTTGTTTACACCCATTACATAAGTTGGCATGTTTTTACCTGGAGCAGATACGATTACTTTTTTAGCGCCTGCTTCAACGTGTTTATGTGCAGATTCATGGTCAGTAAAGCGACCAGTAGATTCTACTACGATATCGACATCTAATTCTCCCCAAGGAAGTTTTGCAGGATCTGTTTCAGCATAGACACGAACGTTTTTGCCATCTACTACAAGGTATTCACCTTCAGATGTTACTTCTGCATCGAATGTGCCATGAACTGAATCATATTTTAAAAGATGAGCAAGCATTGCTGCGTCAGTTAAATCATTTACCGCTACAATTTCAATATCTTGACGTTTTATTGCTGTTCGGAAAACTAATCGTCCAATACGTCCAAATCCATTAATCGCTAATTTTAAAGTCATAATCTTTTCCTCCATTAAATGAGTTTATTGTAGTAAGTGAAGCATTTCTTCCGCAGCAGCTGAATCAGTTATTAAAACAGATTGTTTTGCGCCGTGTTTGAAGTAAGAAAGAATGGCTTTAGCCTTATTCTTCCCACCAGCTACTGCAATAATACTTTTACATCTATTTACTTGCTCTAATTGGATTCCTACAGTACGAATTCTTTGTACTGCATTCCCCTGTTCATCGAAATAATAACCAAAGGCCTCACTGATAGCACCACTTTCAAGTAAAGCTTGTTTTTCCTGTTCACTTGAATCACGTCTTACTGCCATTTCTAAAGCAGAGCCAATGCCGTGAATAACGACATCTGTTTGATCATATAGCTCAATCATTTCTTTTACGATTGGTTCTTGAATAATTGCATTATAAGCTGTTTCACTTAAATGTTCTGGTAAATACAAAGTACGATATGTGTTGTCAGTATTCCCTGCAAATGTTGCTGCAATAGTGTTAGCTTGCAGCCTCATCTCAACTCCCATACCACCTCTAGCAGCGATAAAGGTTAGATCAGTTAGTTTTTCTGAAGGAGTAAGACTATCTGCTATGGCAGCTAATGTACTTCCACCTGTTACAGCGACGATTTTGCTAAGACCCGCTACTAATTCTAATTGTTTTGTCGCTTCCAAACCGAGCAATGATTTAATCGATGGAATTTCATCAAGATCTCCATCTACTATTATTACTTTTTGGATTCCAAGTATTCGTGTTAGTTGTTTTTCCATTGTGGAAATACCTGACCATTCATAAACGAGAGGCTTTAACACTTCTAATACTTCCATTCCTAATTCAGAAATTCTCATACCAGAACGACTAGCTACAATCAGCCCTTGCTCACGTAACAAATCCGTTTCCTTACGTGCTTCTCTTTCTGCTACAGAAAGATTATCCGCAAGTCCACGTCGACCAATGGGACCTAACATTTCAATCATTTGTAAAAAACGATATCTAGTATGAAGAAGCTCAGACACTTCAGGCATTATTTTCAATTGTGCTTCCGATAATGTAGTCATGTCGTTAACTCTCCTTAAGGGACATATTTCATCCCACCTTTTATTATTATGTCCCACTTACTACAAAAAAATTTATTTCTTGATTAGAGTATACAATTTCATGTCATCATATGCAACTTAATTGCACCAAGAAATGAGTAGAATAGACAATAAATTATTGCCTATCCTAGTCTGCACCGAGCCCTTCCAACAATGTTATATAATCCAGTACACCATACTGAATAATCTGCCCGTCCTTTTCAACAACAGGAATCATCATCATATATTTTTCATGAAGTGCATCATCCTGTTCAATATTCACTTCTTTAACCTCAAAAGGAATATCTTCACGCACTAAATTCAGCATTCGTTTGCCATCTTTGCAAAGTCCGCAGTTCGGTCTACTGTAGTATGTAATTTCCATATTGTAATGTTCCTCCCTTTTGATATTTCTTCTATTGTATAAATAAATTCTTACGTTGAATACTCATATGATTGATGGGCTCACGAAGAGGTTGAACGAAGTTTGAATCATGTGGTTGTAATTTTGCAAAAAATATCATATCAAATTCAAACGATATCCCGCTCCCCAAACAGTTTCAATGATTTTAGGATTATTACTATCCTCTTCTATTTTTTCACGAATCCGATTGATGTGAACCGTCACAGTAGAACTATCGCCTATATAGCCGTATCCCCAAATTTGTTCAACGATTTGTTCTTTAGAGAAAACAATGTTTGCATTTTCTGCTAAAAAAACAAGTACTTCAAATTCCTTATTAGGGAACTTAACTTCCTCGCCATTTACATAAACTTTCCAACTCTTTTTTAGTATTTTCATGTGACCAATTTGAATGACGCCATCTGTTGTCTCATTTCTATGATGTATTAATCGTTCATAACGATTGATATGAGCTTTGACACGCGCTACAAGTTCTGCAGGATCAAACGGTTTTGATATATAATCATCTGCACCAAGCCCTAAGCCCCTTATTTTATCTATTGATTCTGTCTTGGCTGTCACCATTAAAATTGGTATTTCAGATTCAGCTCGTATTTCTTTGCAAAGTTCATAACCATTTTTGCCAGGTAGCATGATATCTAGAATCAACAAATCAAAACGCTCTTGATTCAATACTTGGATGACGGAATTACCATTCTGAATGATTCGTGTTTCAAATCCATTAATCTCAAGGTAATCTTCTTCTAACATTGCAATTTCGATATCATCTTCTGCAATTAAAATTTTATACATATTCTTCCCTCTTTTAAAAAATGCTCGGCAATGTAATGATTATTTTCAGTCCATCCTGATTTGCAGCTGAAATTGTGCCGCCATGTTCTTCGATTATATATTTGGACGTATATAATCCTAATCCATTTCCTTCGGTTTTACTATTTCGACTATTTCGTGATTCATCACCACGATAAAATTGTTCAAATAGATGTGACAGTTTGGCTTCATCTACACCTTTACCATTATCCTTTATTTCAAGTACTTCTAAACGATTGATTTTTGATAATGTAAAGGAAATTTGCAAATGGTCATTTTCTGCATATTTTAGACTGTTCTCAATTAAATTGATTAATACTCGCTTAATCAAGACTATATCAATCGCCACGTTATGCTCTTCTTCTGTTAACGATAATTTAACCTTAACCTGTTGATTTGCCAAGTCATCACGCACTTCTTCTACAAATTGCTCTAGAAACAGATCAAAAGCTAGTTTTTTCTTTACAAATGGCATATTACCTGTTTCTAATTTTGAAAAATCAAAGAGACGTTGAAGTAACAAATCCATATCGCCAGCTTTTTTGTATGCAATCATTAAATACTGATGCTGCTTTTCAGGTGTCTTTGCCACACCGTCTAATAAACCTTTAATATAGCCTTTTACAGATGTAAGAGGTGTACGCAAATCATGGGAAATCCCTGAAATCATGTCTGTTCTAGCCTTTTCATACTTTTCGTTTCGTTCTCTTTCTTCCAGTAAATGACTTTGCATTTGGTTAAATGTGCTACATAGCATTTCAAACTCTTCAATTCCTTGATAAACAATAGGTTCTTGAAGATTCCCTGCTTCAATACGTTTTTCTCCATCCATTAACTGACTGATTGGGGCTTTAACTTTCTTCACCAAACGTTTCGTAAACAATTGACTACTCAATATTATGATCATAATCCCAACTAACGCAATGACAAAATACATCCCCAAAAACATTTTAAATCCACCATGTTCAAGGATTGTCCAAAACGAATTTTTTTTGACATTAATGACAATTAAATCATAGTGATGCCCATTAGAATCAAATTCTTTGCGTACAATTGTTGCATAATCCCAATGATAGACTGCATTATTTTGACCTTTTTTTATTTTTGGGAAATCTTCAATATAACTAGATTCGTGTTTGTTTAAATTGGAATAGATTTTCATTTGATCTTTTGCTACATATAAATGATAACCATACTTTGAAACATCTGTACTGATTTCATCCCAATCTGTATTAGGAGTTTTCATGTTATTAAACATCGTTTGAATTTTATAGACATCTTTATTTAATTGAACTTTCTCTATACGATTATCAATATAATATTCGTTAAAGGTACTTACAAGCGTTCCACCGACTATAAACAGTAGCATAAGGGGAAGTAGAACCATTATTGTATTTGAACGGAAAATCAACTTATTTATTTTCATTACATACTTCCCCTATCTATCTGTTTTTAATCTATACCTTTATTCCGTTTTCTTTGTCGATACACTCCAATACTAAAGAGTACAATTGAAATAATTGAAACCCATAAGCACGCTGTCCAGTAAGGTGGTTTATAGACCAGTTCAATTTCATTTTCCCCGTTCATTAATGGAATACCAATAAACGCATAGTTTACTTTCTCTATCGCTACTTTCTTCCCATTAATATGCGCTGTCCACCCTTTTTCATAAGGTATAGGTGTGACTAACATTTGGTGAGGTTGAGTTGTTTTTACTACACCACTTGCATGATTATTTTGCCATTGTATATCTGCACCTTTACTATATTTCAATGCATCAGATAGGATCGAATAGTCTTCTCCATAAACATGAATATTAGTTATGTGATACTCCCCTTTTGACAAACGAATATGAATGGTATTTGCTCGATTGATTGCAAACGTTAAATCATTATATCCTGTACGATAAATAGAATCTGATTTTTTTCGCATCGTTTGATCTTCATTCACTTGAAGATTATATGATTCCTTTTTATGAATTCCTTCAATATGAAATTGGACATAAAGGTCTTTCGTATTTTGAGAAGGAGCAATATGGAGATCAAATCCTCCGTTTTTCTTCTGTACATTTAAAACATCACCGTTCCACTTTGCATTGACTGTGCTTATTTTTTTAATGGAAGTCTCAGGAACCTTGGATTCCTTTGTGGTTTGTTCATTATCTGTTATAACACCTTGTAACATCGCATGTTCTTTAGCTAATACAGGCTGATTTTCTAAAGCTGTTGCAGAATATAAAGAATTCGTCACACGAAACGCAGGCAATAACTTTTTATTCTCATAAACATTGTAATTTTTTGAGTGCTTTACTAAATGATAGTGATATGGAATCGATTGATTTGCATTTTCGCGCATATAGAACTGTGTTTGCCATATAGACATTAAGTTTGTTCTAGCACCCAAAGTCGCATATCTACTAACACTTTCCCTCCCCATATCAATTTGAAGGTCTTTTTGATACATATTCAAAACATCACCGTTTAAAACACTGGAATAAACACTTACCCCTTTAAAATCTTGTACAATTGGCGTGTTATTTCGATCATCCACCATCCAGTCAATTCTTGCTCTATCATTTGTTAAATGACGTTTCATATATTGGATTAATCTTTTTTGTTCATTCGAATTGTATTTGTCTGATTCCATGAATTGGGTTGTTGAAGCATATGAGTTTTTATCCACTTCGGTTAAACGATTTACTTGAAACACATTCGCATATCCAATTACAAAGAAAATCACCAATAGGATAATTGTATTTTGTGATTTTCCCTTTGCCAATACATAGCTAATACTGATCGTCCATACAGCTGTCATAAGAAAAATAATGCCATCTTTTCCCCATTTAAAAGTAGGATCTACAAAGCTAACAATTAGCATGAGTAATAGAAATATAACGGATGTTCTATTAAATTGGCTTACTTTCCAATACTCAATGTGGTCTATAGCCACTGCAAAAACGCCTGCATAACCTAAAATCACGATTGCTTCCCAGCGATTTTGTGGTGCTGAAAATCCATTAAACATGCTACCAACGTGTGGAATAAAGTGCATAACAGTTCCACCAATTGCAATAATGGCAAAGAATCGGAATGTCTTGCTTTTATATAGCTTCTTTATACTTAACGCTATTACAATAAAAACTGGTAACCAAAGAATTCGTGGATTCGAAACAATATTATCCTGAATTTCTATCAATGGGATTGCATCTTTGTACGGTGGGCGAGCGTTATGTAGGAAACCTAGTGCAGCTGGAATAAATGCAAAACTACCGATTCCGAATCCTAATAACCCGCCACTTAAATAGTATTTCGATTGCTTTTTTATGGAAAGCTCTTGCTGTGAACAATGAACAAACCAACGAATGATTATATAAAAGAAACCTATTAGTAAGTTCACATATGCCAGATAAAAATTGTTGATAAAAATAAGCGCAACAGCTACTACGAAAGTAGTTGGTGATTGTTTACGCATAATTTTCTCAATACCTATTAATAATAAAACAAGCCAAAACATCGCATCTGTTAAGATATCCCAATACATTTCATGTCTAAAAAAGAAGGGACTTAATCCATAAATAACTGCTCCCACGTACGAAGCTTTTTTGGATATCTTGACCGTCTTAAAATAATAGTAGGCAACAACTAAAATAGCCGTTTGTTTTAAAATGCTCATAGGTAATATAAGTTGTACCCATGTATTTAAATTCACTTGATACTTTGTAATAGATTCCACTATAAACAACAGTGATGAGACAATTAAAAAGAAAATATTTGTGGAGAAATAATAAGCTAACTGAGAAAAAATCCCTCCACCAATTCCAAAATTATCTGCATAAAAAAAGTTCCCTTGGGAATAGTTTTTATAGATGAATTGCTTAAAAGGCAGCATTTGCGACAGACCATCATTAATGCCTTTCATTAGGAGTCCATTCGGCTGTTGCCAAATAAAAAAGCCATGTGCCACGATTGAAATGAAGAGCATACTTCCTATAAGCAACCCTCGTTGTTTCCATCTAGATTGGTTTTGAAACACGAACAACCCTCCTAGTCACAATAAATGTAATTGGCACACTGATTACTGCTGTTGCTAGCGGTGCAAGATAAGGAGACATATGCAATGTTTTAACAAATACAACAAGGCAAATTAATTGCACAACACTATTTGTTATTTGTGTGAGCGGAAATAGTAAAAACGACTTCCATGAAGGCTTTTCTTTATATGTAAAATATACATTAAGAAAATAGGAGCCGATCATACTTAAGACTGTCGCAATAATATGACTGGGTAAATAGCTGATAAGGCATATTGAGTAGAACAATACATACCACGCATAATAGTGGGCTGTATTAATACCGCCCACTATTATAAATTTAAACCATTCCTTATTCATCGTTGTTCCTCTTTCGTTCTGTACGCAAAACCATTTTTTCTAAAGATTTCTTCAACATCTTTTGAAGATACAACGCGTGGTACAAATTTGGACGTGCTAACCATATTTGATTCCTCAACAATATAATGAGGACGATGTTTTGCTTCATTATAGATTCGTCCAATATATTCTCCGATAATACCTAAACTTAAAAGCTGAACACCGCCAAGTAATAGCACGGCTGAAATGGTTGTAAAGTAGCCTGGTACTTTTATTCCTTCTGTAAGAATGCCAACAAAAGTTGTTGCGATATACATTAATCCACAAAATAAAATGAAAACACCCATATACAAGCAAAGTCGAAGTGGTTTTGTGTTAAACGATAATACTCCGTCCAGCGCATAGGAAAATAAGTCAGAAAATGACCATTTACTTTCTCCATATTGACGTTCAACATTTTCATAAGAGAATGTTTTTTTAGACAAACCAATCCATTCATAAAGTCCTTTAGAAAAACGATTATTTTCACTAAGCTGTAATAGTGAATCAACTGCCTTTCGACTTAACAAACGGAAGTCACCTGCTCCATTTTCTAACTGTACTTCACTTAACTTATTTACAGAACGATAAAATACACCTGTTAAAAAACGATGTAGTTTAGATTCGCCCTTTCGATTTCGGCATGCTACAACTTGATGATAGCCTTGCTCATATCCTTTAATCATTTCTTTTACTAATGATGCTGGATGTTGTAAATCACTATCCATTAATATGACTGCATCTCCTGTTGAGTTCTGAAGTCCCGCATAGATTGCGGCCTCTTTTCCGAAATTACGGGAGAATGACACATACTTTACTTGCTTATCATGAATGGCTATTTCTTTTATTTTTTCTAATGTCCCATCTGTACTTCCATCATTCACTAGTAATATTTCATATATATAATCTATTGTGTTAAACTCACCTACAATTGAATCATATAATTTATCAACGTTTTCTTCCTCATTAAACGCAGGAAGAATGAATGTTATTTTTTTCACTGTTTTGCACCTCAGTTAGAATGTCATTATAAATTTTGTCCATTGATTATCAAAACCATACGAATACATAACTCACCAACTGCTTTAGAAAGGAAATGAATTCTCTGAACATAAGCATTTTGTTTGGACAATAAAAATTGACCAAAGTTGCCATCCTTTAATTTGTTCAACCATTTCCTTTATCTGCAATAAACATTATTCTGATTTGACTATTCATCTGAACCATCTATTTGTTCATTCCCTTTGTGTACTTATCATTATAAAAAGCAAATCTTAACTGTTTAATGAAAAAAGATAAACAAATTATTAACAAATTGATAAATTCTTATAAATATCGATGCAACAATGCGTTTATATTTAATTTTTTATTTTCCATGTATTGAAGCCAACTCGAAGTCCATACTATCTCTGCGTGAACACAAGCGCCTAATTAAAAGGAGGAGGTTATATTTTGTCTCAACAACAATCACAAAATCAGATGAATAATGATCCAACATATCATGTAGATTCAGCAAAATTCAATCATGGTGGACATGAAGTAATGGATATGCATGAAACTCTTTCCACAATTGTTGGTGGATTAAACCAATGCGTATTATTACGTGACCACATCCAAGATACTGAATTACGAGATATATTAGACCGCCAGTACAAATTTAGCTTAGACGAATACAATACATTGGTGGAATCATTTAAAACAGGTCGTGATCCTTCTCGCCCAACTGGTCATTATGAAATGACGGAAAATAACAAATTCACTTATGGTGTACAACCTGGACAACCAAAAAAACCAATTACTCAAGCTAGTGAATTAAGTGATGAAATAATTTCCGGTTTCCTCCTTGGATGTCACAAAGAAACCGCTACTGTTAAACTTGCTACAGCATTGGAAACAACAAATCCAGTTGTTCGTCGCGTATTAGCAGACTCAATTCCAAACTGCATTGAAATGGCATACGAAGTGTCAATTTATCAAAACAGAAAAGGATATTACCAAGTCCCTCAACTATCCCCTCAAGATATGGCTACAATGACAAATAGCTATGGTGCGGCAACTATAAATACATCACACCAACCATCCCAATTAAGTTAAAATAAAACAAACAAAGCTCTCGACATGGTCTTGTCGAGAGCTTTGTTTGTTTTCTATATTATTTTTGAACTTGAGCTTCTTTATTTACTTGAACACGTTTTAGGAATAACGAAAGTATTAAAGCTACCGCTGAAATACATGTAGCTATCATAAACGTATAGTTAATACCATCTAATAACGCAGTTTGAGTTATATGTGCTTTTAATTGAGCAAGTTGTTCTGCTGATGGTGAAGAAGGAGTTTGACCAGCTTGTGCAGCTGCATGCGCTGCTTGAACCGCTTTTGCTTTTGCATCAGCTGCTAATTCAGCTGCTCTTGTTTTAATATGATTATCCATCACTGTTACAAGAATCGCCGTACCAATTGCACCAGATACTTGTTGGGCCGTATTATTAATGGCTGTACCATGCGGGTTTTTATTCATCGGTAGTGAGTTTAAGCCATTTGTCATGATTGGCATCGTCACCATAGACATACCGAACATACGAACAGTGTAAACCGAAATAATATAAGCGTAACTAGAATCAACTTTTAATTTAGTTAAGAAATAAGTAGCAACCGTCATAATTGATAGACCGACAAATGCTAAAATACGAGGTCCAAATTTATCAAATAGTTTCCCAGTAATTGGCGACATGAAAGCCATCAAAACTGCACCAGGTAACATAATTAATCCTGCGTGGAACGGAGAAATACCTCTTACATTTTGGACATATGCAGGTGTTAGAATCATACCCGAAAACATTGCTACTGATACAACGATTGAAATAACAGAACCTAATGCAAACATTGGATATTTATATATACTAATATCTAATAATGGTTCATCCATTTTCAATTGTTTGATAATGAATATAACTAAAGAAATTGCACCTACAGTAATTGTGCCATATACCCATGGATCACTCCAACCTTTATCTCCAGCTGAACTGAAGCCATATAAAAGTCCACCAAAAGCAAGTGTTGAAAGTAGTAATGATAAATAATCTAGTGAAACTTTACGAGTTTCCATGACATTTTGTAATTTCCAAATACCAAATAACAGACTAAGTACGGCAAATGGAATAATCATTTCGAATAACATACGCCAATCATGGTGTTCAATAATATAACCAGACAATGTAGGTCCAATCGCAGGTGCTGCAATCATTACTAGACCAAACATCCCCATAGCCGCACCACGTTTTTCAATTGGGAAGCTTGTAAGCATAACATTCATTAATAATGGAGAGATTGCAGCTGCACCTGCCGCTTGAACCATTCGTCCAGCCAATAAGGTACCAAAGTTTGGAGCAATCGCCGCGATAATTGTACCAATTGTAAAGATAGACATCGCTGTGATAAATAGATTACGGTTTTTAAATCGAACAACAAAGAATGCAGATGCAGGAACTAACACACCACTTACAAGCATATAGCCTGTTGTTACCCATTGTACTTGAGAATACGTAACATCAAAATCCTTCATAATTGTAGGTAAAGCAACGTTCATCAACGTATTATTTAAAAAAGCAACAAAAGCACCTATAAACAAAATGGCAAGCATGCCATAAGGTGGCTTTTTCTGTATAGAGTCATTACTCATAATTTCCCCTCATTCTTTCTATCAATATTCTTTTTTTGTGACTGATTTTTATTTTATACTGTCGGTCTATTTTTTTCAACACATAAATATTAACAGTATCAAAACGTTGATGTGTAAGCGTTTTTACTTTAGAATGGTAGTATAAATATTATAAAAAGGTGAATTTATGAATACGCGTAAAAGAAAAGTACTCGACGTTGCACGTAGTTTATTTATTGAAAAAGGCTTTAACGAAACCTCTATAATGGATATCATCCATGAAGCAAAAATCTCAAAAGGAACTTTCTATAATTACTTCACTGCGAAAAACGAATGTTTAATAGCTATTTTGCAGGAAAGTCGTGAAGATGCAAGTAACCGTAGACATGAACTTATTTTCGGGCAAGATCCTAAAGATATTAATATCTTTGCGAAGCAAATCGCCGTGCTCATGCATATTAATCGTGAACAAAACCTTTTGCAAATTTTTGAGTCTATTTACCATTCAAGAGATGTAGGCGTTAAAAAAGTGGTAATGAGGCATCATCTACAAGAACTTGATTGGCTCTCTACTCGATTAGTTGAAGTCTATGGTAAAGAAATCAGTGTAATGAGTTACGAATGTGCGGTTCAAGTATTCGCAATGATTCAACACACCATTCGAACATTACTAGTTGCTGAAGATCGTTGTGTGGACCCTGAAGCTGTTGTCAAAATGGCGCTTAGAAATATTGATGCTATTATCCCGCGCATGTTAGAAACGAAAGAGGTTCTAATAGGTGTAGAAACAATTCACTATATAAAAAATAGTGTTGAGCATATAGTGATTAATAAAAACATGATCATAAAACAACTAAAAGGTTTTATCGAAGGATTATCAAAGAGTGATCCAAAATCTGGAGTTGAATATGCAAATTATATATTAGCTGAATTTCAACAAACAGAACCCAAATTATTCATAATTGAAGCACTCCTTACACCTTTCCGTAAATCATTTACAAAAACAACGCATGCATCTGAAGCACGAGAAATCGCAAATTATATTTGGCGTCTTATCAAAGAAGAACAACCAATTGATGAAAATTAACAAAAAGCAGCTCACCCCCTAAAATAGAGGATGAACTGCTTTTTAATGTCTTTTGACATTATTTACTCTATCAAATAGAATTCATCATGTTATTCTTTACCTTCTAAGTGTTTCTTTAAAATTCTTTCTTCCTGAATTGACTAAAATATCTACTTTAATATTACGAATAGAATTCTCATTTAATTCAACTTTCCCGTTTTTTTGAAGTTTCTTCCACGCTTTTGGATCTTTGCGATATAGATATTCAGATAGATTGTAGACATCAGCATCAATACTTAATCCTTCTTTAAAAGTATCTCTAATCTCCTTTTTAACTTCCTTTTCCACTTCTTTTTTAACTGTTTTTTCTTTTATACTTCCTTGGAATCCCCCCAACTCTACTTCCATTTTTATATTTACATCAAAGGAAACCGAATTATTTTTAACGATTGGCGTAACTTTTACAGCATCCACTTTTCCGTTACCGGTAATATAACGCTTTCCCTCAGAGTCAAGCATAATTGACAATTCTGCTCTTTTGGTTTTCTTATCCATCCACGGTAATCCTTTTGCTTTATCGCCTGAGATGTTCCCTTTAAATCCCTTTGGAGTAACTACACTCACTCCATTTAGAGTAGTAATCATATTCTTTTCTTTTTCCGTTTCCCAATTATGAAGAAGTGACACGGAGGGGATAGCCACTTCATAACTCGGCTCGTCTAGTTTGAGTATTAACTGTCGAACATTCAAAGGCTCAATCGTAGAATCTTGTCTAAATGAATTTAAAGGATCTGATAATTTAGATAATGATATTGCTTTATTAAGAATAGGTGTTACTAACATGACCTCTTTCAAAGGCTCATTCGTGCTATACACCCAAGTTAGATATCTTGTATTTAGAAATCGGATAAAGGGATTAATAAATGAATCCATCTTTCCGGATTTAAGCAAATCTTCAGAAAAAACTATATATGCAAGATGCCCCCAATAAAGTTCTTCATCCATTGATTTGTACAAATTATAAAACGCTTCTTGTTCTGTTTTACCAGACGAATGTCCCACTTCAGCCTGAATATTATTAGGGTTAGGAGGTTGTTCAGATTTTGCTATGTTGGCAAAATCAATAATTTGAGTATATATTTCGATTTTTCCATCTTTATAACCAACACCTACTCCGTAAATATAGAGCATTCGCTCAGGTTCTTTTGTATCCCAACATCCTGAGATTAGCGTTATGAGCATTATAAGTACTATCAGTATTTTCTTATTCATTTTTTCCCTCTTGAGTCTTAGTTTGATCTTGAGTATTTGTCTGACCTTGATTATTTGTTTGATCTTGAGTATTTGTCTGAACTTGATTATTTGTTTGATCTTGAGTATTTGTCTGACCTTGATTATTTGTCTGACCTTGAGTAGTATTTGTCTGACCTTGATTATTTGTTTGATCTTGAGTATTTGTCTGAACTTGATTATTTGTCTGAACTTGATTATTTGTTTGATCTTGAGTATTTGTCTGACCTTGATTATTTGTCTGACCTTGAGTAGTATTTGTCTGACCTTGATTATTTGTTTGATCTTGAGTATTTGTCTGACCTTGATTATTTGTTTGAGCTTGAGTATTTGTCTGACCTTGAGTATTTGTTTGATCTTGAGTATTTGTCTGACCTTGATTATTTGTTTGACTTTGAGTATTTGTTTGATCCTGAGTATTTGTTTGACTTTGAGTATTTGTTTGACCTTGAGTATTTGTTTGACCTTGAGTATTTGTTTGACCTTGAGTATTTGTTTGATCTTGAGTATTTGTTTGACCTTGAGTATTTGTTTGATCCTGAGTATTTGTCTGACCTTGAGTATTTGTTTGACCTTGAGTATTTGTCTGACCTTGAGTATTTGTTTGACCCTGAGTATTTGTTTGACCTTGAGTATTTGTTTGACCCTGAGTCCCTGTTTGACCTTGACTATTTATTTGACCCTGAGTCCCTGTTTGATCTTGAGTATTTGTTTGACCTTGAGTATTTGTTTGACCCTGAGTCCCTGTTTGATCTTGAGTATTTGTTTGACCTTGAGTATTTGTTTGACCCTGAGTCCCTGTTTGACCTTGAGTATTTGTTTGACCCTGAGTATTTGTTTGACCTTGAGTATTTGTTTGACCCTGAGTCCCTGTTTGATCTTGAGTATTTGTTTGATCTTGAGTCCTTGTATTATCTAGAGTATTTAAAGATTCTGGACGCTTAGTATATTTCTTTGCGGGTAATCGAAATAAAGACTTAGTTATGGTTGACCAACTTAGATCTGCTGTAATATTCATATAAGGAACTCCAAATATCCTTATATTTGATAAAAGAGCAATTGTAAAGAATAATGATAAAAAAAAGCCGAAGAACCCGAATAATGCAGATACTAAAATAAATAAAACACGTAATGCACTGACCGCTGTTACTAGTGATTGGTTAACGAGTGTAAATGTTGCAATAGTCGAAGTAGCTATAATCACAACCATCGCAGGACTTGTAATACCTGCTCGAATAGCTGCATCTCCAATAATTAACCCACCTACAACACCAATCGTACCACCTAGGACAATTGGAAGACGTAAGCCCGCCTCACGAAAGAGCTCAAACATGGCCAGCATAACGAGCATTTCAAGTGCTGCAGGGAAAGGAAGTCCTGTACTTGCTTGAACAACGGTTGCTAAAAGTTGGAATGGCAATTGATTTTGATGAAAAGTTGTTAAGCAAAGCCAAAATGCTGGTAGAAGTGCACCAACTAATAGCCCAACAATTCGCA
Organism: Rummeliibacillus sp. NPDC094406; assembly: GCF_044763875.1. Classification (NCBI taxonomy): domain Bacteria; kingdom Bacillati; phylum Bacillota; class Bacilli; order Caryophanales; family Caryophanaceae; genus Rummeliibacillus; species Rummeliibacillus sp. NPDC094406. The sequence continues at coordinate 139,602 of NZ_JBIWGZ010000006.1, forward strand.
TTACTCGTTGAACTGAACCAAAGACTACTGGATATTCATTATCCTCACTTGTCTTTAATAATAAAAATAGATTGACTGGGGTAACCATTGCATATGATGTTCCATCAACAAATATAATGAACCTTCCTCTAACAAGAGATTGAACAGCATAATCTGGTCTCCCCGAATATTCATGTCTTGGGAACATAAGGGCACCATTATTTATACGTTCCATAAATAAATCAGCACTCCATACAGCATCTGTGTCAACTTTACTAATCTGCTCTTTTATTCCATTTAATATATCTTTATTTGCAATATCATCAAAATATAGAATGGCAACTTTCGTTTTTGAACGTTTTCCCGCTTCTAATTTTTCGACGCACAAGGAATTGGTTGGCAAGCGTTTTCTTACTAAAGCAATATTTACAGCGATATCTTCTATAAAGTTATCCCTTGGTCCTTTTATGGTTACTTCTGTACGTGTCTCTTCAGGATTACGATTTGGTTTTTTGGCAATATTACTGGAAAAAAGGAGCTTTCCTTCTTCGAAATAAAGTAGAACAAAACCTGTATATACTAGTAATATCGCTTCTTGTTCATCCTTCACTTTTTTTAAATCTGGGACATACAATTGCGATTCCACTTGTTTTTCTAGGGATTCATCCGTCAAATTACTACATAAGAACCCAACACGTGGGACAATGACTTCATTTAATAACTGCAGATCAATCATTGATTCACATGTGATGAGATGTATTGTATGATTATCAAATTTATACTGTTGGAATTTAACATCTGCAGATTTCTGAAATAACTGCTGCAAGACATTCAAATTCATTGAGTTTTCACTTGGTTCGATTGTTCTTCACCACCTTTCTTGTCATTTTTATCTTTATCTTTTTTGGATGACTTTCCCGATGCTAATGCAACAATCGAAAGGAATAACGATAATATGATAAAGAAGAGAAAAGTACTTATTAAAAAATATTTTCCATTAATATCCAAAAAAACATTATCTTTCAAAAGAATTAACGATAAACAGATGAAAAAAAATGGCGGCGCAAGCTTAGTCCAAATTTGTTTTTTATCTTCAGACATATTCAATATGTCTGAACAAATATATAAGATAAGACTTACTCTTAGGAATGTCCCAGTTAGCCACTGATAAATAGAGAAGAAATCTATATGTTCAATAAAACGCCCAATTGTTGCTAGACCCCATTCTTCATAAGCTGGATACCTCTGCTTCGCTGCTTCCGATGGTCCAAACTCTGTAATAGCTCCAATGAGTGGACCTGTTGTTAAGCCCACTAATATGAGGAGCATTATTGCAAAATGATACCATCGCATACGATTTTGTATTTGATGATGAATAAAAAGTAGCAGCAGTAACTCAACAAATCCAGATGCAGGGTAAACAGCCCCCATTAAAACTGGTTCTAGCCCATGTTCAAAAAACGGTCGTAATAGCTCATAATCCTTCACTTTTATATTGACAAATGCCACAAAAAAACCAAAAATAACTACACCCGTTAATACAAATACGTTTACTATGACAATAGTTTGCAAACCCAATGTAGCAAGAAAAATAATAAGCGCTGCATAAATGACTAACAAAATAACAACTGGCGTCTTCTGTAAAAAGGTTGTAGAAACCCAAAGTAACGTTTCTCTCATCGTAAACGCTGCAAGTAAGAGTAAATAGAAAGCTGTAATATATAAGACAATCGATGATCCAACTTTTCCTATTTTTTGTTTTAACCAATCTTTAATCGGCTCTTGGTTAGATTTATTATGGACATAAACTATAAGAAACAACCATATAAAGGTTACAAATGCTCCAAGTAAAACAGATGCCCACCCATCTCTTCCAGCAGACTTTAATATTGATGGAATAACGGTTACATGATTTTTTAAACCAATGAACGTCATCGTCAAGAATACAACATGTAAAATACTAATGGTTCCCGCGTTCTTCATTTATTTACCTTCCATCATTTATTGATAAACGATAGTTTTGACAACAATTCATAATTTTATAAGTTATACATGGAGAATGGTTTTAAAAGATAGCTATTCATAACTCAGCTTATCTATATATTTGAGAATAAAAAAATCCTCTAATCAAAAAAATGATTAGAGGATGATTTTCCAAGGGAAAAATTGGGTATAACTAATACTAGTTCTACTCCCTTATATACACAAGCCCTTATATCATAAGGGTTTGTGCTTTGTTTTAGTACGCCCACGGAGGGAATCGAACCCCCAGCCTAAGAACCGGAATCTTATGTTTTATCCGTTAAACTACGTGGGCAAAAAAGTATTTGCGACTTATCTATTATACAAATTAAATAGGAACAATTCAATAAGGTAAAAAAATAATCGTAATATTTGACCTTTATTGACCATAATGTGTATGATAAGGTTACAGCTGAAATATATATAAAGAATTTCAGCATATTGAAGACGAAATTACCTTATTTAATTGAGGAGGCTATTCACATGAACTTAATACCTACAGTTATTGAACAAACAAACCGCGGTGAACGTGCTTATGACATCTACTCTCGTTTACTAAAAGACCGCATCATTATGCTTGGAAGTGCTATTGATGACAACGTTGCGAATGCAGTTGTATCTCAATTGTTATTCCTTGAAGCGGAAAATCCTGAAAAGGACATTTTCCTTTACATCAACTCTCCTGGCGGTAGCGTAACAGCTGGCATGGCTATTTACGATACAATGCAATTCATCAAACCAGATGTACAAACAGTTGGTATGGGTATGTGCGCATCAATGGGATCATTCTTACTTACAGCTGGCACAAAAGGTAAACGCTATGCTTTACCAAACTGTGAAGTTATGATTCACCAACCTCTAGGTGGTGCACAAGGTCAAGCAACTGAAATCGAAATCGCTGCAAAACATATCTTAAAAACACGCGAAAAATTAAACGGTATCCTATCTGAACGTACTGGTCAGCCTATCGAAGTCATCGCTCGAGATACAGATCGTGATAACTACATGACTGCCACACAAGCAAAAGAATACGGTTTAATCGACCATATTATGGAACGTAATGAATTAAAAAAATAAACAAGAAACAGCGGGAACGGCAAGGCTCGAATAGAGTCTTGTCGTTTTTTTGTTACTATCCATGAAATTTTGGGTACTATCCGAGGTTTCTGGGCCTCTATCCAATTAAAAAAGCGGTGTAGAACAACTAAATTGTTCCACACCGCACTTCTTGAATTACATTAGTCTTCGTCTTCAATTATTTTAACAAGTTTTTCTAATGCTTTCTCTTCGTCATTACCTTCTGCACTTAATGTTATTGAAGTTCCTCTAGCAATGGCTAAGCTCATAATTCCCATGATGCTTTTGGCATTTACCTTTTTATCATCTTTTTGTAGGAAGACATCGGCAGTGTGACGATTTGCTTCTTGTACAAATAACGCCGCTTGTCTTGCTTGTAATCCTGATTTAAGATTTACTACTACTTGTTTTTCTACCACAATTGCTCCCCCTTTTTTAATAAGTACATTTTACATTACTTTTACATTATCTTAAATAATAGGAATTTTTAAGTTCTTGATTTACTTACACTTTATAGCATAGCTGTTTATAAAAGCTAGCAATTCCTTCATATTGTAGAACGGTGAAATGATGTCACTAAACTTTTAGTTTTTCTCCACGTCTTAGCGCTTCAGCAATTTCGTCAATTTTGCGTAGACGATGATTTACACCTGATTTACTAACGACACCTGTTGATACCATTTCACCGAGTTCTTTTAATGTTACTTCTTGATATTCTACCCGTAATCTTGCAATTTCACGCAGTTTTTCCGGTAGTTGTTCAATACCAATCATGTTATCGATATAGCGTATATTATCCACTTGGCGAATTGCTGCTCCAATTGTTTTGTTTAAGTTGGCTGTTTCGCAATTAACTAGTCTATTAACACTATTGCGCATATCACGAACAATTCGTACATCTTCAAATTTTAGCATGGCTTGGTGCGCACCTACAAGACTTAGAAAATCTGAAATCTTCTCTGCTTCTTTTAAATAGGTAACAAAACCTTTTTTACGCTCAATTGTTTTTGCATTGAGTTCAAAATGATTCATCAAGTTCATCAACGCTTCCCCGTGTTCCTTATATAAAGAGTACACTTCTAAATGATACGAAGACGTTTCAGGGTTATTGACAGAGCCTCCCGCTAAAAATGCTCCACGTAAATAGGCTCTTTTATTTTCTTCAGTGTGGATTAACTCTTTTGAAATCGTATGATTAAAAAGAAAATTACCCGAGAGAATATGTAGCTCTTCTAGTAACTCTTTTGCACCTTCACGTACTCGACAAATATAAACATTATTTTTCTTAAGTCGCATTTTCTTACGCACTAAGAGCTCGATTCGATAGTTATATAATTTTTTCAAAATGGTGTACATTCTACGAGCAATTGCTGCATTTTCAGTTTGCACGTCAAGACTCAATTGACGATTAGCAAATGACAGAGAACCATTCATTCGGATAAGGGCAGATAGTTCTGCTTTTAAGCTTGTATCTTCTGCTTCAACTTGAGTTAGTTCTTTTTTTGTTTCCGAAGCAAATGACATATCGACTCCCCCTCTCTATCAATAATTTATTTTACGCTAATTCGACAACTTTTGCTTGTTTTGTTGATAATTTGTGGCATATTCTACTAACCATGCAGCAACACGGTTCGCTTCATGGCGCACAACACCATCATGAATATTTGCAATATCCTTTTTCACGACTTCTAGTCCCATACTTTCTAATCGCTCAACGTCGAATTGTACAGGCTCTGCAGACTCTTTAATATAAGCTTCCCTAATTGCTTTTGGTACCTCTTCATCGTTAATTAAAATGGTTTGAATAAAATTCTTACCAACATGGTCATACAGCGCTTGCACATGATCTCCTGCAGTATAGTTAGATGTCTCACCAGATTGAGTCATTAAATTACAAATATAAATCTTGTGACCTTTCGATTCCAATACTGCCTTTTTAATTCCCTCAACTAAAAGATTTGGCAGAATGCTAGTATACAAACTTCCAGGTCCTATAATAATAATATCCGCATTCTCGATGGCATTAACTGCTTCTTGTAATGGCAATACATCTGGAGGTGACAAATATACGCGTTTAATTCCTGTATTAAACGTTGGAATTTTTGATTCACCTTTTACGAGTGTCCCATCTACTAATTCAGCTAGTAATGTAATTCTTTGATTAGCTGCTGGTAAAACTTTACCATGTACATTTAATACTCGACTCATTTCGCGAATAGCATGCGAAAAATCCCCCGTTATTTCTGTTAATGCCGTAAGCATTAAGTTACCGAGAGAATGACCACCTAATTCTTCTTTCCCTTTAAAACGGTATTGAAACATTTCTTCAACTAACGGTTCCACTTCAGATAATGCAGCAATAACATTTCGAATATCACCGGGTGGCGGAATCGCGAAGTCATCACGCAGTCTCCCTGAGCTTCCACCATCATCTGCAACAGTTACAATAGCGGTCAAATCTACAGGATATTTCTTTAACCCACGAAGTAATGTAGACAGACCCGTGCCACCACCGATGAGAACAATCCGCGTTTGTTTTTTTTGCATAAGGTTATCCCTTTCTCTTTGCAATATCGCGATGGGTAATCACTGTCGGAGCATGTTGATCAAGGTGGCTGCCAAAGTATTCTGCTAAAGTAACCGAACGATGTTGTCCACCTGTGCATCCAAAGGCAATGATTAATTGCGTTTTCCCTTCTTTTTTATAAAGCGGTATCATAAATTCAAACAAATCCATTAATTTATCTATTAACGTGTTTGTTTCCTCATACTTTAATACATATGATGAAACTTCCTCATCTAATCCCGTTTTAGGTCGTAGTTCCTCAATATAATATGGGTTTGGTAAAAAACGGATGTCGAAAACCAAATCTGCATCGATTGGCATGCCATATTTGAATCCAAAAGACATGACATTCACTGTGAATTTTCGAGAATCTACACCTGAAAATTGTGCAATAATCCGTTGACGTAATTCTCTTGGTTTCATACTTGATGTATTATAAATATATTGAGCACGTTCTTTGACATCCGCTAAAAGCTCACGTTCATGATGAATTCCGGTTAGTGGTAAACCATTTTCAGATAGTGGATGTGAGCGACGCGTTTCCTTGTATCGACTCACTAACGTTTCATCATCTGCATCTAGAAATAATATCTTAGTTGCAACAAGGTCTTCTCGTTCAATACGATCCAATGCCTCAATTAATGATGAGAAGAAATCACCACCACGCAAGTCCATTACAGCCGCAATACGAGAAATTTCTTTTTTAGATTCTTTCATTAAATTTAAAAAAGTCGGTAATAAAGCTGGTGGTAAATTATCTATACAATAATAACCCAAGTCTTCAAAACTTCGAATAGCTACTGATTTTCCTGCACCAGACATTCCCGTTATAATAATTAACTCGTTTACTGACTGTGGACTAGGCATTCCATCCATCCCCTTCACACGATATCTGTATTTTTTCTTCTAACAATTGGAATTCTTCTGTATATGTAAAAGTTCCATATTGTGTACCAGATTGTTCAACTGCAAATAATAAGTTCGTGCGATCTCCTTCTGCCATTGGTAAATGCTTGAGATCCTCTATAGGGTGCCATTCTAATACACCTTCACGTGTTTCTTTATATGGTATTCCTTGTAAATCCTCTGCTACAAAAGTGAAAAGCATCCACTCATTCACTACTTCTTCTCCACGTCTAATGACCATTGTGTAAACGCCTTTTAGATGTGGTTTCATCGCAGTAGTGCCTGTCTCTTCTCGAAATTCACGACTTGCTGCTTCGAAAATAGACTCTCCACTTTCAATTTTCCCTCCAGGTGCAACATACCAACCGCGTCGTGGCTTCTTTAATAAAAGTACTTTGTCGTCTTTTTTGACTAATAAATTGGCGATTCTCTGCACACACGACACCTCATTTCTAACAATTCTTATAATCTTTATTATACATTTTTCCACTGTCCGAGTACAAAGGAATAATCTAAATACACAATTTCAGATGATTTAATTCAAATAATCACTGGAATGTTAACATTACTTAACTAATGTGTTTATTGCCACTCAGACGGGCATTCGCACTACTTGGATGGCCGAAACAGTGTTGAATACTTATGCTATACTTCTTACCACATTCGTTATCAATTAAGCTTCAAAGTAAAGCACGTTAAGGTTATAATAACCATTTTCTTACAGTTTAAGTAATAAAAAGAGGCTGTTTCTGTCAGTCGAGGGAACCGATAGAAACAGCCACAACAATATTCCTATAATAAAAAGGGGTTATTACCTTATTTACTATACACAATCATTATTTCAGCTATATGACAAGTGTATTAAGAACACGTTAAAAAGATTATTTGATTACAAATTTCTCTTTTAGTTCTTCAACGTATTGTTGAACAACTTGAGCAGCGATACTTCCATCACCAGTTGCCGTAACGATTTGTCGTAATGTTTTGTCACGTACATCACCAGCAGCATAAATACCTGGTACAGACGTTTCCATTTCCGCATTCGTTTTGATGTAGCCGGCTTCGTTTAGAATTCCTAGGTTTTCGAATGGTTTTGTAAGTGGCAACATTCCGATATAAATAAATACACCGTCAGCCTGTACTTCTTGTTCAGTACCATCAACAGTAGAAACAAGTGTTACGCTACCTACTTTACCGTCCTTTTCATTTACTTCTTTAACAGTATTATTCCAGATAAAATCTATTTTCTCATTTGCAAATGCACGATCTTGAATAATCTTTTGTGCACGTAATTTATCTCGACGATGTACGATTGTTACTTTGTCAGCAAAACGAGTTAAGTACATGCCTTCCTCTACTGCAGAGTCCCCGCCGCCTACAACGATCAGGTTTTTATTCTTAAAGAATGCACCATCACATACTGCACAATAGCTGACTCCACGGCCACCAAGTTCTTTTTCACCTGGTACACCCATTTTTTTATATTCTGCACCTGTTGTAATAATGATTGCACGTGTTTTATATTCTTTTGAACCTGCTTTGATGGTTTTGTACTCTTCTCCATCGATGATTTCAGTGACATCACCATAAGCATATTCTGCACCGAATTTTTTTGCATGTTCAAACATTTTAGTAGATAATTCAGGTCCTAAAATAGATTCAAAACCTGGGTAGTTTTCAACTTCTTCTGTGTTGGCCATTTGTCCACCTGGGATTCCTCGTTCTAACATTAAAGTAGAAAGGTTGCCACGTGAAGTATAAACTGCTGCAGTCATACCTGCAGGTCCGGCACCTATAATCACAACATCATAAATTTTTTCTTCGGTCATATCTGTTCCTCCTAAGTTGTTCCTGTTTCATTAGTATTAATCTTAGATTATAGCCACTGATTATGACAAGATATCTGCCTTAGAAAAAGGAATTACTTATCGAAAAGAGGTAAATACTGTATTAATTCGTTCACATATTTTGTTAATGTAGCTGGAGAAATACCATAATATGTTGCGATAGACTTTTTGGTAACATTTTTCATACGTGATGATTTATACATATATTCAGTAGCGGCAGCCAGCGCATTAGGATTCTTGAATGCATAGCCATCCTCTAATGCACGTTCACATAATACAAACCACATTTGGAATAAAAAAGAGTCATTTAATTTTAACGGTTTTACGTCATTGTATAAGATTTCTAAAACTTCTATAGAGCGCAAAAACGGCTTTAATGTGCCATCATCTTCAAGAAAATCATGGTCTAGTGTATAGGCTAAAAACAGCTTTTCAATCGCTGAATAATTATCGATTTGAACCCAACTTGGATGTGCGAGAATTTCTTGTTGATGTGGTGATTTTCCGACCAAAAATATCCCCAATAAACGTTCACTTCTATATTCGCTCTCTAATTTCCCCACGATAAAATCACGATTTACCTCAATCGAATCAGGATCAAACACTTCATCTTGCATAGACCAAGGTTCATAACCTACTTTTTCAGGGTCAATTTCTATTAATTTAGCCCAAGTTAATCTTGCTTCTTTTTCATATCCAGAGAAATAAGCTGCATGAGAAAGCCAAAAATAATAACCCGGATCTCCTTCAAAGCCCTGTCGTTTCATACTTTGCAACCATTTGTAAGCATCCTCATAACAACCAATCAGGGCAAGAGTTGCACCCAGCTTATATCGTTGTTCAAAAGAAAAAGGACTAAGTTTCACAAGTAATTCTGTTAATGCTTGTAATTCCTCTTCATCTTTTTCGTAATAAGCCATTACCGTTAAATTGCATAGAGCATGTAAATTCCCATAGTTCCCATGTAATACTTCATGTAATAATGCTCTCGCTTGCTCAGAATCACCTTTATAAAAAAAAGCAAGTGATAAATTATTATAGGCTGCCCAGAAGTCAGGTTGATCTGCTATGATGTTTTCTAAAATCTCAATCGCTTCATCTAGCTTCCCTTGCTCCATTAATTTCCTTGCCTTTTCTTGTAAGTAAACAGCTTCACGATTCAATGAATTTCCAGTGAATGTACTTTCCTCCATTGATGTGGCAAAATCGATTATTTCTATTGCCTCATCTGCATACTCTCCCATTTCATCAAGGCGTAAATATTCTTCAGCAAAATACTTTGCATCCTCAGTCAAACCTACTTGTGCAGATGCTTCCGCTAAAAACAATAATATTTCAGGCTCATTCGGATCAAGTTCATTTGCTTTTCTTAATAATTCTAGTGCGTGATCTATACGACCAGCATCCATCTCGACGATAGCATATTGTAGTAATATTAAGGAATCCTCTGGGCTAAGTTCAACTGCTCTGCGCAAATATTTTAGAGCTTTTTCTTCTTGATCACGATTTAAAGCTTGTACTGCTTTTTTATAATAAAATTCACCATTTGGAATAAAGGACACAACATTTTTTCGAGTATTTTTTTCACTTTTCATATCCTAAAATTTTCCTCCGAAAAACAATAAGGAACGTTATTAGACGTTCCTTAGACATAGTATCCTATATTATAACATAGTTTAGTGTTTTTCATGGCGTTTTTGAAGAACTCCTAAAACTTCGTACATATCTAATTTTTGCTCTTGTAGTAGCACTAATAAATGATAAATTAAATCCGCTGCTTCCCATTTTAATTCTTCAGAGTCGCGATTTTTTGAAGCAATTACGACTTCTGTTGCTTCTTCGCCGACTTTTTTACAAATTTTATCGACACCTTCATTAAATAAATACGTTGTATAAGCACCTTCAGGCATTTCTTCTTCACGGCCACTAATGACATTTTTCAATGTTTCCAAAATATCTAATGAGCCAATTGAAGGATCTTTTTCCTTAATAACTTCAGTGAAACAAGAAACTGTTCCGTTATGGCAAGCTGGTCCTTTTGGTAAAACTTCCACAACTAAAGCATCTAGATCACAATCTGCACGCATTGCAACTACCTTTTGAGTGTTACCACTTGTTTCACCTTTATGCCAAAGTTCTTGTCTTGAACGACTGAAGAACCATGTTTCACCTGTGTCGATTGTTTTTTCTAGTGATTCCTTATTCATATATGCTACTGTTAAAACTTCTTTTGTTTGTACATCTTGAACAACTACTGTGATTAAACCTTTATCATCAAATTTAAGATTTTCAATCATCTTACTGCCACTCCTTTTTGTCTTAGGCTGACTTTCACTTCTGCAACACTTGTCTCTTTATAATGAAAGATCGAAGCGGCTAATGCTGCATCGGCATCAACGTCATGTAACACTTCATAAAAATCATTCGATTTCCCTGCACCACCACTTGCGATAATTGGTACATTTACCGCCTCACGGATTGCTTTTGTTAATGGCAAATCGAATCCTTTCTTTTCTCCGTCCTGATCCATACTTGTTACTAGTAATTCACCTGCACCAAGTGCGACAGCCTCCTTAGCCCACGCTACTGCTTCTTTATCAGTCTTATTTCGTCCACCATGCGTATAGACCATCCATGTACCATCTTCTTCGCTCCATTTTGCATCAATGGCAACAACAATACATTGTGCACCGAAATAATCAGCGCCTTCTTTTATCAGTTCAGGGCGAATAATCGCTGAGGAATTAATCGATACTTTGTCTGCACCAGCACGTAGCAAACGTTTCATATCTTCGAGCGTTCTGATACCACCACCTACTGTAAATGGAATAGCAAGAGTTGACGCTGTTTTACGGACTACATCGACCATCGTTTCACGGCCTTCATGTGAAGCTGAAATATCTAGGAATACTAGTTCATCTGCACCTTGTTCGTTATAAAATTTTGCTAGTTCAACCGGATCTCCAGCATCACGAAGCGAAACAAATTGAACACCTTTAACAACGCGGCCCTCTTTGACATCTAGACATGGAATAATTCGTTTCGTAAGCATTATTCTGCCTCCTTCAAAGCCTCTTGTAGAGTAAAGCGTCCTGCATATAAGGCTTTACCTATAATAACGCCACTAACTGTCGAATTTTGCGCTGCAGCCTTAACCTTCGCAATATCTTCTAATGCACTAATACCACCAGACACAATGATTTCAGCGCCTGTTTTTTGTGCTAATTGAATATTTGCTTCAATATTTGGACCTGCTAGTGTACCATCTGTTGCAATATCAGTGAAAATAAAATACTTTGCGCCAGCTTTCGCAAAATTTTGACCGACTTCAATAGCTGATTGATCAGAGGTTTCAATCCAACCATGAGTTGCGACCATACCATCTTTTGCATCTAAACCAATCACAATTCGTTCTGGCCCAAATTCTTTGATAAAGCCTTTTACTAGTTCTGGCTCACGGATAGCTAAGCTTCCGATAATCACACGATCCACATCATTTTCTAGGTAATAACGAACATCTTCTTCGGAACGTATACCGCCACCGATTTGAACCTTTAGTGGTAACTCTTTTGCCACACGAATAACTTCTGCAGCGTGTGTACGTTTTCCATCTTTCGCACCATCTAGATCCACCATATGTACAAAGCTTGCACCTGCCTCTGCAAAACTCTTTGCCATTTCGAATGGAGAGTCTGCATAGACAGTTTCTCGTTCATAGTCTCCTTTAAATAGTCGTACACATTTTCCACCTCTCATATCGATGGCTGGAAATATTTGAATTGAACTCATGATACGGCAACCCCTTTCGCTACTGCACGAAGCCATTGTTGTAATAAATAAACGCCACATTCACCTGATTTTTCAGGATGGAATTGCATACCTGTCACGAATTCTTTTTGCACGATACCAGGAACTTTAATATCTCCATACTCCGCAAAAGCAACTAGATCTCCCTCGTCCATTTCTGTTGCGAAATATGAATGCACGAAATAGACATAGCGTTCCATTGGTAATTTCTCTAACCAAGTTGGGGTTTTAGCAAATTGCAAATCATTCCACCCCATATGAGGTACTCGATATGATTTTCCTGAAGCATCTTTACCTGAAAATTGTTTAATACAGCCATTAAAAATACCTAGCCCTTGCCAAAATCCATTTTCTTCACTTCTCTCAAATAAAAGTTGCATTCCTAAACAAATACCAAGGAGAGGTTTTTTCGTTGCGATTACTTCTTTAAATAGTGACACAAGACCCGTATCTTGCAATTTCTTCATAGCATCCTGAAATGCACCAACACCAGGAAGTATAAGTGCATCACATTGCAATAAGCTTTGTTGATCTGCAGAAATAACAACTTCACATCCTAAACGCTTAATCGCTTGTTCAACGCTAAAAAGATTCCCCATTCCATAATCAATCACACCGATTTTCATGTTAACAACCCCTTCGTTGACGGTACCCCTTTAACACGTGGATCAATTTGAACAGCATCATCAAGGGCTCTCGCTAATGCTTTGAAAATAGCTTCAATAATATGGTGCGAATTATGTCCATAAGGAACGATAACATGGACATTCATACGAGCTTCTAATGCAAATTTCCATAGGAATTCATGTACAAGTTCAGTGTCAAATGTGCCAACTTTCTGAGCTGGAATTTCTGCACGGAATTCTAAATGTGGGCGATTTGAACAATCAATTACCACTTGTGCAAGTGCATCATCCATTGGTACAAATGCATTACCATAACGTTTTATTCCTTTTTTATCACCTAGTGCTTGTTTAATCGCTTGGCCAAGCACAATACCTAAGTCTTCCGTAGTATGGTGATCGTCAATTTCTGTATCTCCATGCGCTTCGATTTTGCCATTAAAAAGGCCATGCTTCATGAAAAGGTCAAGCATATGGTCCATAAAAGGTACACCTGTTTCGACTGTGGCTTTTCCTTCACCGTCTAAATCGATTTCAACAGCTATCTGAGTTTCGTTTGTCTTACGTTCTATTTTTGCGTAGCGCGCCATCCTATTCCTCTCCTTTTCCCCATCCGCGTGATTCTACTGCTCTTGCATGTCCTTCTAATCCTTCCAAACGAGCTAGTCTTGCAATTTTCGGTGCATTTTCGGCCCATGTTTTTTCTGTATAATACACAACGCTTGTTTTTTTGATAAAATCATCCACATTTAACCCACTTGCAAAACGTGCAGTACTATTTGTTGGTAATACGTGGTTCGTACCCGCAAAATAATCACCGACTGGTTCTGAGCTATATCTCCCTAAGAAAATGGCACCTGCATTTTGAATTTGTTCACTCACTTTTTGTGCATCCGCAGTGACAATTTCTAAATGTTCAGGTGCTAATTGATTGATCGCTTGTATTGCTTGTTGCATTGATTCTGCAATATAGATTCGTCCAAAGTTTTCAACAGATTGTTTTGCAATAGCCATACGTGGTAATGATTGTAACTGTTCTTCCACTTGGGTTTGTACGTTCTCAGCAAGATGTTCACTTGTTGTTACTAGAATTGGACATGCCATTGCGTCATGCTCTGCTTGTGAAAGTAAATCTGCAGCGATTTCATCTGCATAAGCGGATTCATCCGCAATAATGGCAATTTCACTTGGTCCTGCGATCATATCGATTGCAACTTCGCCGAATACTTCTCTTTTTGCTAATGCTACGAAAATATTCCCTGGTCCAGTAATTTTATCTACTGCTTGAATCGTTTCAGTACCATAAGCAAGTGCTCCTATCGCTTGAGCTCCACCCATTTTATAGATTTCTTCAATTCCTAAAATAGAGGCAGCTGTCAATACTGCAGCTGGAAGCTTACCATCTTTATTACAAGGTGTCGCTAAAACGATTCGTTCAACACCTGCAACTTGGGCTGGAATAACATTCATTAAAACAGAGGAAGGATAAGCTGCTGAACCACCAGGAACATATAAGCCTACAGAAGCGATTGGTAAAATACGTTGACCTAGCCATGATCCATTTGCGAGATTTAATTGATAACCATTACGTTTTTGTTGTTCATGATATAATCGAATATTTGAAGCTGCTTCTGTTAAATCTTGTACTAACTGAGAATCTAATGATGCGACAGCTTCTTTAATTTCTTGCTCGGTTACACGTAAGTGATCAAGTGCGATACCATCCCATTTTTTACTATAGGCTTTAACTGCTGCATCTCCCTTTGCCCGTACATCGGCTAACACTTGACGAACTGTTTTTAACTGTTCTTCGTTACCACCTTCTAATGGTCTTTTTAATGAAATCGTATCTGTTAATGCTTCAATTTTCATAGCAAATCCTTCTCTCATTTCACACATTTTTTGAGTCGTTTCACTAAATCTAGAATCCGTTCATTTTTCATACGATAACTTACTGGATTAGCAATTAATCTTGATGAAACATCTGTGATAAATTCATATTCGATAAGTCCATTTTCCTTTAATGTTTGGCCTGTAGATACAATATCTACGATGCGATCTGCAAGACCAATTATTGGAGCTAATTCAATAGAACCGTTTAACTCAATGATTTCTACTTGTTCCCCTTTTTCACGATAGTAATCCGAAGCTACAGTTGGATATTTGGTCGCAATGCGAGGTGCAATGTCATTTAATGTTGTATCAGGTAATCCAGCAGAAGCAATATGACATTTACTAATATTCAAATCAAGTAATTCATGTACTTCTCGATGTTGTTCTAGTAAAACATCTTTTCCTGCTATTCCAATATCCGCTACACCGTGTTCTACATAAGTGGGAACATCCATCGGTTTGGCTAATATAAAGCGTATTTTTTCTCGCGGTATTTCAATCACTAACTTGCGTGACATTTCTACATTTTCAGGTAATTCGAAACCTGCCTCTATTAACATTTCATAGGCTTCCTCGAAAATACGACCTTTTGGCATGGCAATTGTTAACTCATTCATGAATGATTCCTCCTTGCCCAATTCGTACAACTTCTGCAAAATGATTTTCAAATGCTGTTAAATTATCTAAGCCTTCCATCGATTGCAATGTTGTACGTTTCCCTTGTGTACGCAGTTTTTCAGCTGTGGCAAGTGCTTCAGAGAGTTGTGGTGCTACAAATAATACAAGAACTTCATCGTTGTCTTCCTCTTTCTGAGAAATCACTTCCAATAAATGATCTACTCGAAGACCAAATCCAATGGCTCCAACTTCTGTGCCAAATTCCTGTAGTAATCCGTCATATCTTCCACCGTTTCCAAGAGGGAAACCTGACCCAGTTGCGAATACTTCGAAAAGCATACCTGTGTAATAATTCATATGACTTGCTAATGTAAAGTCAAAAGCAATATATGAAGTAGCATCCGCTATTTCTAAAATGGATGCTAATTGTTCCATATAAATAAATGCATCTTTTTCATATACATATTTTGCAATCTCTCGAATGCTTTTCATCTCTGAAGCATCTTCGATAAAGGATAATAATGTTTGCTCATTTTCAGTCGGTAAGTTATAGGATACAACTGCTTCCTCAAAACCTACGACATTTTTGTATACAAGCAAGCTATGTAATTCCGCAAACTGTTTTTCGTTTTGTACATTCTTTTTGATAACGGAATTCAAAATACCTGCATTGCCAATTGTTAGCTTAAATTCTTCTACTCCTAATGCTTTTAATAATTGGATAGCAGTTAAGATGACTTCAGCATCTGCATATACAGATGAATCGCCTATAATTTCAATTCCCATTTGTTCAAATTCTGCAGGACGTCCACCTTCTAATTGCTGTGCACGGAAGACATTGGCAAAATAAGAAAGACGTAATGGAATTTTCTCTTTTAATAATTTAGAAGAAGCTACACGTGCAATAGGTGTCGTCATATCTGGACGAAGTACTAATGTATTACCTTGACTATCTACTAGTTTAAAGAGTGAAGGATCCATAATTGCCGAAGCTTTACCAACTGTATCGTAATACTCAAGTGTTGGTGTCTGTATAAAGTCGAATCCTCTTAAACGAAGAAATTCACTACCAGTTTGTCGAATAACTTCTTTCTTTTCAAAAATCTTTGGAAATGTATCGCGCATTCCAAGCGGTTTTTCAAACTTTCGAATTGGTGACATTTTTACACTTCCTAATCCATATACTTTATCTTGCTAGAGTGTTAGAGTAATGATGTATGAAAGTATTCTATAATAAGAAAAACACGAAGTCAAGTACCCACGACAAACTTATCCATAAGTTATGACTTTTTAGAATTAACTGATTCTTTCAGAGCCATTTCTTCTTTTGTATAGATAATACGCATTGGGTTTCCACCTGCAAATGCGCCTGGAGGTACATCTTTGTTCACTAATGTCATGGCAGAAATAATGGCATCATCTCCAATCACAACACCTGGTAAAATTGTAGAATTTGCTCCTATCATGACACGATCCCCAATTACTACATCTCCTAGCCGATATTCATTTATCAAGTATTCATGAGCTAGAATTGTTGTATTAAAACCGATAATCGTATCACTTCCCACTTTAATTCGTTCGGGAAACATGGTATCGGGCGTTACCTTTAAAGCAAATGCTGTCTTTTCTCCCACTTCCATATTTAAAAAAGTACGATACAACCAGTTCTTTACAGATAGAAACGGTGTATAACGGGCAATTTCTATAACAATGAAACATTTAACTACTTTCCAAAAAGATACTGTTTTATAAATTTGCCATAATGACGTACATTCTGACACTGAATACCTTTCTGTTCTACGCATTGGCTTGCTCCTCTACGATTGTTATTAAATCAGACATGCGATGCAACATATAATCCGGTTTGAATTGCATTAAGAATTCTTCCCCTTTCATGGACCAAGCCACTCCTGCTGTTCTAACTCCAGCATTTTGACCACCAACTATATCATGTGAGTTATCTCCGATCATCAAAACATCATCTTTTTCTAAATGCATTTTTTTTAGAGCTAAAAGTATAGGCTCTGGATCAGGTTTGACATGTTTCACATCATCCATACTCACTACAACTTCAAATAAGTCTTCAATACCTAATAGACGAATCCCTTTTGATAAAGAGTCTAAACCTTTAGTCGAGACTATCGCTAATCGAATCCCTTTTTCTCGTAAAACGAATAATGTTGATTTCACGCCTTCGAATTCTTTTGCTAATTCATCATGGTGTTCGTCGTTCCATCGGTGATATTGTCGAACCCATTCCTCTGCTCTCATGGAATCAATTGTAGAAAATGATTCCATTAATGATGGTCCAATAAACGGAATCATGTCATCTCTTGTAAATTTCCCGGGAAATTCCGGTTCTAGCACATGGAAAAAAGTTTGTATAATTAGTTCATTTGTGTCTAATAATGTACCGTCAAAGTCGAATAGTAATCCTTTTATATTTTTAGTTGTCATCAGATACAACCCCTTTTTTGTCGAATAGAATATGGAAATATTATTACAAAGATAAAAATTTATTTCCATTAAATTGACTGATATATCACTTGAGTTTCATTATATATTTTCCTAAATAAACAAATCGCCGTATCACTACAGAGACCCTAAATCCTTGTAATCAAGGAAATCAGAGATATAACCCATAGCAATATCGGCGAATATTTCATATATGATTTTTATACCGCAGTAACGGGCAGTAATACCACCAACCTCAAGATTGAGAGAAAAGCAAAGAAGATAGGTGGGGGGATAACTACCCGTAAAAGTCAGATTGGTTCGGTCCAACAGGATGTTGGACACTCAGTTTTTGCCACAGGACGTGGCGAAATTAAACTGAGTTCTTTTTTCAGTGGGGATGAAGAAAACCCCCACTGATAGAAGTTTCACTTTATTGATCTTTATATCGAACTGGTGGTTTGATAGTTAGTCTGCGATAGATGATTAAAATAACACCTACTACTATGCCAACTAATGATACGATTTGTGCTATACGTAAATTACCGATTAGTAAACTATCTGTTCTCAAACCTTCGATAAAGAAACGTCCAAATGAATACCAAATAATATAAGTTAGGAATATTTCTCCACGACGTAAGTTCGCTTTACGAAGTAGTAGTAAAATAATTAAACCAACTAAATTCCATGAAGATTCATATAAAAATGTTGGTTGATGATAGAAACCATTGACATTCATTTGCTCAATAAGCCAGTTTGGTAAATGAAGTCCTTCTAAAAATGAGCGATCTACTATACCGCCGTATGCTTCTTGGTTCATAAAATTACCCCAACGACCAATAATTTGACCAATGATTAGGGATGGAGCTAATATATCAACGATTTTCCAGAAGCTAATGCCTCGTTTTTTAGTGAAAACAAAAGCGGTAATTAAGGCACCGATAATAGCACCATGTATTGCTATACCGCCGTGCCAAATCTTAATAATTTCACTTGGGTGCGAAGAATAATATGGCCATTCAAACGTAACATAATATATACGAGCGCAAATAATTGAAATTGGTACTGCCCAAATAAGTAGATCTGTTAAAAGATCTTCTCCAAAACCTCTCTTCACCATCTCTCTTTGTCCTACAAAGTAGGCAACAATTATCCCGCAGGCAATGATGACACCATACCAGCGTACTGAGATTGGACCAAGTTGCAGTGCAACTGGATTAATAGCCATTAAAATTGAATCCATAATAATCTGTTACTCCTTTCAGCCCTACTAGCAAAACAAATCTAGTTATACTTCATCTTTTGCTTCAATGACACTATCTAATCTACGTGAAAATTCTTCTGCTGCATTGATACCTAAATTCTTTAAGCGATGGTTCATTGCGGCAACTTCTATAATAACAGATAAGTTTCGTCCAGGTCGCACCGGAACTGTTAACTTAGGTAGCTCTGTATCAATAATTTTCATCGTTTCTGTCTCTAAGCCTAAACGGTCATACGTTTTGTCAGAATCCCATGTTTCTAAATCTATTACTAATGATATTCTCTTATGTTTTCGAACTGCACTAGCTCCAAACAACGTCATAATATCAATGATGCCGATTCCACGTATTTCGAGTAAATGAGCGATTAACGGAGGTGCATTTCCGACTAATGTATTTTCTCCTTCTTGGCGAATTTCTACACAGTCATCTGCAACAAGGCGATGTCCTTTTTTTACAAGCTCAAGTGCTGTTTCACTTTTCCCTACTCCACTTTTACCTGTGATTAAGACACCAATTCCATATATATCGACTAACACACCATGAACAGCTGTTGTTGGTGCTAAACGACTTTCTAAATAATTTGTCAACAAACTTGAGAAACGAGTTGTTGGCAATTTTGTCTTTAATACAGGTACATGATGTTCTTCAGAAGCTATTATTAAAGCTTCTGGTACTTCCATATCATGTGAGATAATAATTGCAGGTGTATCTTGAGAACATAGCTTATTCATTCGATCAAATTGAACTTCCCGGGATAACATATCAAAAAACGATAGTTCTGTTTTCCCTAAAAGTTGCACACGTTTGGCAGGATAATGTGTAAAATAACCCGCCATTTCAAGACCTGGGCGTGAAATATCGCTCGTTAAAATATGTCGACCGATTCCTTCCTCACCACTAATAAGCTTCAGATTCAATACTTCCATTATATCTTTCGTACAAACCTGATCCAAAGCCATCATCACTCCACCTTCCGAATAACCATAAATAGAAACAACATGAACATATTTTAGCATAAAATTTAAAGAGGAACACGCCCGTTTAGCTCCGACAGGTAAATGTTCTCAACCTGAAGATGCGCTTTTTCCTCAAATGGTTGAGTTATAGGAAAGTTGCCTAAGTTCGCCACCTCGTGTGGCAACGGCTATCGGGCCTCATCCTGCGGACCCCCGAGGAGCTGACGTGTGACTGGCATAAATTTAAAGCGGAACACTCTCGTTTAGCCCAGCACCCCACTATCTCTTTAATCATAATATCTAAAAAAGCCGGATAAGTTTCTCCTTACCCGACTTATCAGTAATCATCACAATAAAAAAACTAGCTTTCCCCTCAATGAAAGCTAGTTAAAAATATCTTATTTTTTTTCAGAAAGCCATTTAGCTACAGCGTCTAATTCATCGCCAGAAACTAAACCAGCAGGCATATTACCTTTACCATTTTTCAAAACATCTTTGATTTGACTTTCTGATAGGGTAGCACCGATTTTTCTCAAATCTGGACCTACAGAGCCTTCTAAATTGTTACCGTGACAAGAGATACATTTTTGTTTTGCCACTGCTTCGGCATCAACTTTTGTCGTTTCGGTGGTTGTTGTATTATTTGCTGTTTGATCCTTTGTAGTTGTAGTTTCGTTCGTTGTGGTTTTATTAGTAGTACCACAAGCGCCTAATACTAATGCAGAACCGAGTAACATTGCAAGTAGTGCTTTTTTCATGAAGAACCCTCCTATAAAAATTTGTAATAACTTACGTAGTAAGTATACCAAATTCAAGTATAAATTAAACCTGACTAATTTATGTATTTGTGTCTCTTTTATGCCGATGGAACTATCAAGAAAGTCTATTCGCAATATATTTTACACTTATTAAGGTTTTCACACCCTTAACATTGGAATATATATATAAGTATATGCCTTATTTATATACAATTTTTGTATTTATATTGTGTCGAATTGTTGTTTTATTTTTGAATCTAATTTCTCTAGCAAATTGTATTTGACCACTTATTTGCTGCTTTTGATATTTCTAAGACATCATCAATATTAATTTCCAAATCTTCAGCAATTTCATTAACCATTTTTATATCCATACGCTCTAAAGCAATCGTTAATTGAAGATAAGGTTGCATGATTGAGCTACTTCCTGATATAGTTTCTATCACTTCATCTGATAATGGTAACTTCATCAGAATATTATTCATCGGTCTTTGCAACAGCGCATCTATCAATGAAAACATTCCAACTAAAAAATACTCTGACGTATTTCGTTTTCTGTTATATTTCGCCAATAATTCACACATTTTCGCACGGCATAAACAAGTTTTCATTAGCTCATCAAACGTACCAGCTGAATTGTATTTTTGAGATTCACGATAGGTCAAAATGTATATCCATTTCTTTAAATCCTCTAATCCTAAATGCAATATTGCTTGCTTAATCGATCGAATTTTAGATTTCGAACGTTTTGATGAAGAATTGATTAATTGCATGAGTTTATAGGACAAAGCTATGTCGTGCTCGATTCCCTCAGCTATTTGATCAATATCAGGGTCTTCCATACGAAGCAACGCAATAACTCGGTAATATTGCAATAAATTCGCAGGAATTTCATTTCCGCGAATAATTTGTGGTTGCATGAAGAAATAACCTTGGAATAATTTATAACCTATTTGAATTGCCTCTTGATATTGTTCCCTAGTTTCAACTTTTTCTGCAAGCAATGCAATATGGGGAAATTCCTTCTTTACTCGTTCTTCAATTTGATGCCTTTTTTCTTTAGTAGAAATATAAAAATCGACTTTAATAATATCTGTATATTTAAATAATTCTCGATAATATTTGACATCATCTTGCATAATAAAATCATCTAAAGCAATTCGATAGCCTTTTTCTTTTAGTTCTTTCACGCGTCGTATTAACTTTTCCGTAATTGGTACATCTTCAAGAATTTCAACGACAACTTGCGAAGGATTAAGCTGATCGAAAATATCACTCATTAATAGATTTTCAGTAAAATTGATAAAGCATGGTCTACCATTTGCCAATTCCTCAAAGCCAATTGAAAAGAACGAATTGATAATGACATCAACTGTTGCTAGATCTGAATCAATGTCTGGAAATTCATTTTTCCCATTCCCATTTCTATATAATAATTCATATGAATAGACTTGTTCTAGGGTGTTGAAAATTGGTTGTCTGCCAATGAAAACCTCCATCGATTTTCTCCTTCACTACATTTTTACTAATATTATAGCATTTTTTTCAAGTAAGTTGATTAACTTATTTCAATTGAATCACTTTCATTAATTCATATTCAGATTTGATGTTCCGCTACAGACGGCGCTTTCCACGGGCTTGGCTTCAATCTCCTCGGGCCAACACGATGTTGGTCACGAAGCCGTTGCCACAGGACGTGGCGTTCTTAGGCTTTGTTCCTTAAAATCGTTCCTGCGGGGCTTTCAGCTCAAGCTTATCCCGTAGGAGTCGCCGTCTTTCGCTCCACAATGAACAAAATTGTATATAATTAGATGTTCGTATATTTTATATGAATTTTGCATTATGAAATTGACTCAATTATATAATTTTCAATTATATTAGTGATAAGTGAATTATTCCAACTTTTAAAAGAGGGATTATAAGCGAAAAATGTACTTTATAAGTAGCAAGAACACGTGACCATCGTATCGTTTAGCTAAAATTATTAAATAAATAAAAACATCTCTTTGCTAATATTTTGGAAACTAGTACCTAAAATAGTAGTAAGAGATGTTTAATTTACTTATGATTTTTTTATTTTTGTGCGTAGGATACCAATAATAGCTGGTAATATTGATACAAAAATAATAGCTAAAATAACTGTTGAGAAGTTATTTTTGACAAATGGTATATTACCGAAGAAATATCCACTTAATACTCCGACTAACACCCATAAGAATGCGCCCGTAATATTATATACAATAAAATGACGATAGCGCATCTTACTTGCACCTGCAATAAATGGTATGAAAGTCCGAATGACAGGCATAAATCTTGCTATCACAATTGTTTTACCACCATGTTTGTCAAAGAAATCTTGTGCTTTTTGCATACGTTCTTTATTAATAACGCGTCCTAAAAAGCTATTTTCTGGAATGGACTTACCTACCTTATGTCCAATTTCATAGTTTAAAGTATCACCTAAAACTGCTGCTACAAAAAATACAGCTAGTGTAATCCATAAATTTAATGCACCAAAAGCTGCTAGAGCACCACTTGCAAATAACAGCGAATCACCTGGTAAAAACGGCAAGATGACTACACCAGTTTCGATAAATACGATTAAAAATTCAATTCCGTATACCCAACCATGATATTGGGTAACTATGTCTTTTAAATGCACATCAATATGCATAATAAAATCAAACAGATTTCGTATCAGATCAAACATTACTTCCACTCACAATCCTTAATATTCTTATACATCATACAGTTATATCTATTTCCTGTCACGGTTTACAAACCTATTTACTTTAATAGTAACGATTGAGTAGAAGGAAAGTTGCTAAATCCAAATCAACTTTACACTAAATTTACAATTAAATTATTAAAGATATTTTTTAAACCAATCTACGATTTGCTCTAAGCGTTGTTGTCTTAAGTTTGGGATTCCTACTCTAGATAAGTTATGATCAGCATTTGGGAAACGCACAAATTGAGTTTCTTTCCCCATAGATTTCAGCGTGATATATAGCTGTTCAGCTTGTTCTATTGGACAACGGTCATCTTTTTCACCATGTAAAATGAGTAAAGGGGTTTCAATATTCTTAGCATACTTCAACGGTGAATGTTTCCATAATGTCTCTACATCGTTCATGTCTTTACCAATTTGCCACTCCGTAAAATAGTATCCAATATCAGACACACCAAAGAAACTAATCCAGTTCGAAATAGAACGTTGTGTGACAGCTGCTTTGAACCGATTTGTATGTCCTACAATCCAGTTTGTCATAAAGCCACCATAACTACCGCCGGTAACGCCCAAACGTGATTCATCGATCCAATCATTTTGTTCAAGAACATAATCTAATCCTGCCATAATATCTTCATAATCACCGCCACCATAATCATTACGACATGCATCAACAAATTGTTGGCTATAACTATGACTACCACGTGGATTTACATACAATATGCCATATCCTTGTGCCGCTAATACCTGTAATTCATGGAAGAATGTATTGGCATACATTGTATGTGGTCCACCATGAATTTCAACAATCAATGGATATTTTTCACCTTCTACATAATTAGCAGGTTTCATCAACCAACCTTGAATTGTCCAACCATTATATCCTTCATACGTAATCGGTTGTGGTTTGACAACGTTCACTTCATCTAACCATGCGTCATTAAAATGTGTAATTTGCTGTCTTTCTCCAAGTGCAATATCATATTTAATTAATTCCCCAGGGAAAACTGGATTACTTATAGCTAATAAGGCTGTCTTTCCGTCTCCTGACACATCATAACCATAGATATGTTCATCTTCAGGACTTGCAGGATAAATAGCACCTTCTAATGTTGCATAATATAAACGCACATCACCTGAAGTTGATAACTGGAAGTATAGATCATTTGCTTCAGTCCAAACTAAACTTGGAGCTGTCACACTTTGTTGGAGATCTCCCACTGAATAATCACCTATTGGTAAATCTAGTGATTCAGTTAAATTCCAGTAGTATTGTTGATCCACATCGTAAATGTAAAGTGATGCTTGGCCAGCATTTCTATATGTAAAGTTACTACCTTCAAATGCAATATAACGACCATCTAAAGAAAAAGTAGCACCGCCGAAATATCCTTCTTCATTAGCAATTACTGTTTCCTTCTTTGTTTCGATATCGATTAATATTATTGGCGAATGCCAATCATTGTCTTTATCATCTGCACGATTAACACCTACTACAAGAGAACGACCGTCATAAGAAATAGCTTGCAAACTATAATCATATGTATCTGTTATAAAACGTGATACATGATTATCTACAAGATTTACATTTCCAATTTGACTATAACTTTTTTGCGAAATCAAGCCAACGCCATTTCTTTTATATTGCATACCCTCTACAACATATGCTGTAGGAAACTCATCTTTTTTCTCTACTTTTTCATCTGTGAATTCCTTGCCCTCTTGAACATTTGCAGTAAACCAAACTTTTTCATTTTTTGGATCCCATAGATATGAATTTACGCCATCTGCAAACTTGGTAATTTGTTTTGCCTCTCCCCCATTTTTCGAAAGAATAAATAGTTGTTTTTGCTTATTTCTTGTGGATAAAAATGCAATTGATTTTCCATCTGGTGACCAGGTAAGTGCTGAAATTCGTTCTTCGCTGAATGTCCATTGAGTTACTTCATTTGAATCAACATCAATATGAATCAAATAGGATAGGTATTTATTTTTTTCTTGATCCATAATTGTGCGAATAGCAATTGCTTCCCTACCATTTGGTGACAATACAGGTGATGATACTGAAGTTAAATTGTATAAATCTTCTTTTTGAATCGTTCTTTTCATTCCATTTACTCCCTTTCTATAACTTTATTGGATACTGTAATTTCACTATAACTCATGCATATATATAACGTAAAATGTTATCATTTATAATATTAAACAATCATTCAGAATATTTCTTTCATTTAGTACCACATGTCCATTTTTATTATTTGGATTTTGTGGTACGATTATGAAGTTACAATTTTATAGCATCGAAGGAGTTTTATTTATGAACAAAAAACAACAGCTCCAACGTGGTTTGGAGTCGCGACATATCACGCTAATGTCGCTCGGTGCTGCCATAGGAGTCGGTTTATTTCTAGGTTCTGCAGGCGCTATTCAATTAGCTGGTCCTGCTATTTTAATCGCTTATGCCCTTGGTGGTATCGTAATTTTCATTATTATGCGTGCACTTGGTGAAATGGCGGTTGAAAATCCTGTCGCCGGATCCTTTAGTCGCTATGCCAAAGACTATATAGGACCACTTGCGGGATTTATAACCGGATGGAACTATTGGTTTTTGTGGATTGTGACATGTATGGCTGAAATTACAGCTGTCGGAATATACATGCAATTATGGTTTCCTGGTTCACCTAAATGGTTGTGGGCACTCGCTGCACTTGTTATTATGACGATTGTCAACTTAATTGCAGTAAAAACATTTGGAGAATTTGAATTTTGGTTTGCTTTCATCAAAATCTTCGCAATAATTGCAATGATTATCATTGGTTTAGGGATTATCTTATTTGGAATAGGTAATGATGGTATAGCTGTTGGCTTTAGTAATTTATGGAGTCATGGCGGGTTTATGCCAAATGGTATTAAAGGTATATTCATGTCATTACCGATTGTTATGTTTGCATATCTAGGGGTCGAAATGATCGGGATTACTGCAGGTGAAGCAAAAAATCCAAAAAAAGTAATTCCTCATGCAATCGATACTGTGCTATGGAGAATTTTAATCTTCTATATTGGCGCATTAACGGTTATTATGTCCATTTATCCATGGAATGAAATCAATCCCGACAATAGTCCATTTGTGTTAATGTTCAATCAAGTAGGATTGCGTTATGCAGCAGGTATTATCAACTTTGTCGTTCTAACTGCCGCTCTATCAAGCTGTAATAGTGGTATTTTTAGTACAGGCCGTATGTTATTTAACCTAGCTGAACAAAATCAAGCTCCTGCTATCTTTAAAAAGGTTGGACGAGGTGGAGTACCAACAGTAGCAATTCTAGCATCTACATTTGTACTTTTAATAGGTGTCGTATTAAACTACTTTGTAGCAGAAAAAGTATTTACTTGGTTAACAAGTATCTCTACATTTGGTGCTATATGGACTTGGATGATTATTTTAATTAGTCAACTCAAATTCCGTAAATCTTTATCTAAAACTCAAGTTTCTAAGCTTACTTATAAAGCATTTTGGTATCCGTTTGGCTCATACTTGGCAATGGCATTCCTTCTTTTAGTAATTGCCCTTATGGGAACTTTCCCAGATACACAAATTGCATTAATTGTTGGTCCAATTTGGATACTAGCGTTAGTTATTTTATATTTTACAAAATATAAAAAATGATAAAATGTCTATTCACCAAACAAAAGGTGGATAGGCATTTTTTTGCATACAAAAAAAGGGGATGTTCAAGTGGACATCTCCTTTTCTATAAAACTTTCAATTTATGTGCGAGAAAGAGCCTGGTCTTTCAAATTACGGCGCAAAATCTTACCAGTAGTATTCTTTGGTATTTCATCAAGTAATATAATTTCTTTTGGACATTTATATTTTACTAAGTGTTTTTTACAAAATTCATGCAAATTATCTACAGTAATCGATTTGTCTTTCAATACAACATATGCCAATACTTCCTCACCAAGGTTTGGATCAGGAATGCCAACAACTGCTGCTTCTAGAACACCTGGATTGGAATAAAATACTTCTTCAACTTCACGTGGGTATACATTAAAGCCGCCTACAATAATCATATCTTTTTTACGATCCACAATGAAGAAATAGCCTTCCTCATCCATTCGAGCTAAATCCCCTGTATATAGCCACCCATCACGAATTGTTACTGCCGTTTCTTCAGGCATTTTATAGTACCCCTTCATAACGTTAGGACCTTTTACTACAAGCTCCCCAACTTCACCTACAGGTACCTCTTCTCCAAACTCGTTAAACACTTTGTTTTCCACGTTCACAATGTTCGTACCAATTGATCCAGCTTTTCTCCCACGGTCTAATGGGTTAAAACAAGTAACCGGCGAAGCTTCTGATAGCCCATAACCTTCTGACACTTGAACTTTAAACTTCTCTTCAAAATTATGAAGTAATGCCACTGGCATAGAAGATCCTCCTGAAATAGCTAAACGCAATGATTTTAAATCATCAGGATCCCCTTCAGAAAATTGATACAAGAAATTGTACATTGTGGGAACACCTGCAAAAACAGTTGGTTGAAATTCTCTACCAATTCTAAAAATTTCTTTTGGGCTAAAGCTAGGTACAATGATTAGTTGAGCTGATGTTAACAATGGTGCATTTACAACCACTGTTAAAGCAAATACGTGAAATACAGGTAATGTTGTAATCACTCGATCCTTCGAATTAAATTGTAGGTAATCAGAAATATCTCGCGCATTTGAATATAGGTTCTTATGCGTTAACATTGCACCTTTTGGATGGCCTGTGGTGCCTGATGTGTACAATATAATTGCTGTCTCATCATCATCTATTTCGTCTGGTTTTACATTTGGTTCAGATTTTGCAAGCAATTGTGTAAACGAATATACTTTTTCTTTTACACTTTGTGGTAGCGCTTGCATTTTCTCGACTGTATCAGGTTTTGTTTCGCAAACGACATACGAGTGAACATCAGGAAATACCTGTACACATGCTTCTACTAATGGAAGTAAGGCATCTAAGGCAATCACTGCTTTAACATCACCATTACGTAAAATATATGTAATTTCGTCTGGTGTATAAAGAGGGTTGACAGGTATAGCCGTTGCTCCAATTCGCATTGTTGCATATAAAGAAATGATAAAATGAGGTGTATTGCCCAATAAGAACGCTACATGATCCCCCTTTTCTACCCCTAATCCCTTTAATGCTGATGCCAATCTAGAAACTGAATCTTCAAATTCTGCGTAGGTCGTATCTTTTCCCCCAAAATGATACGCTACTTTTTCTGCTTGTTCTGTAGATGTCTTATAAACCGCTGATACTAAATTCATCTCCCCATCCCCTTTTGTAAGAATATAATGAATAGTGATTCATTCCCCATCCAAATCTATTATATAGAATTCAGAAAAATAAAACAACAGACAGCCATTTTTAGCCATCTGTTGTATTTAAATCATATTGCACGAATATGTGATAAGTAACGCCAACGTATTAAATAGAAATAACATAGTTGCACACTTGTAATTGCTGCTAGTACGAGGAATGTTTCTTTTAGTATAGATAAATCTGCAATTCCTTTCCAGAACACTTGGAGCGCCATAAAAGCAAATGTACTATGGAACATCGCTAGTCCCCACGGCAAAAAGAACTGTGGTATTAACTGACTATTAACAATCTTACGTAATTCTTTATCTGTTATACCCATTCTACGTAATGCATCAAATTGCTTTTTATCTTCTTCAAGCCCGGTGTATAGTTTGAAGTATATGAAACTACCTGAAGCAAGGAAAAAGACTGTCGCAGCCAATAAACCGATAAATAATAACAAGGCAAACGTCGAACGTAAGAATGAATAATCTAGCCCTGGATTTTCAAAGTAAAAAGGCAAATCATTTTCGTGGTTAGTCATATATGCTTCTGTCATAATTGCATCTAAATTTGTACCAATATCTTTTGTTTCCGTCCATTGTGGCACATAGAATACAAATATGTGGTTGGTAGACTGCTTTGCATTCGCACCTATCATAGGCTCTTTGATCAAACGAAAATCCTCATCACTAACAACAATAACGTTAGTACCAAGCTCTGTTGGTGAAAATAGTACCTTTGGATACACTTTATCGATATAAAGTGGAACACTATTTTCTTGTAAAATGGTTTCTACTTTTTTATATTGAAGTTCATTTATGGAATCCTCTGAATATGGTAAAAACATCGCTTCTCCCGGTTTTAAACGAACTACTGGATATCCAAAAACAAGTGCTAATCTGTTTATATCAGACTGAGTAATAATTTTAACAGGCTTTTTTGTGTTGGAAGAAGTTTGACGCTTGATATCAAATTTATTGAGATGATAACTAAGCCCTTTCTCCTGTAATTCATCTATTAATCCTGTAATATGTTCTTTTTCATAAGGATTGTTTAATTTACTTGAATAGACCAATCCCAATGGATTCAATTGGTGATATTGATGCGTAAAAGTAGACATAGAACTCAATGTACCAATGGCTAAAAAAGCTAATGTTGATACCATGCAAGAGATAAAGAACATTCTTGCATTTTCTCGCATAATAGAAGAAATCTTGGCCATTGAAACAATATGATATTTATGCCAATACCATTTTTTATGTTTTCGAATACGAGATATTATAAATGGTACGGAATCTGTAAAAAACAGATATGTCCCTATTATTGCAAATGGCGGTGTCAAAGTTGCGAAAATAACAAGATATTCCTTTTGAATATTTGAGGCCATCACATACGCAGCAGCTAAAAAGAGAAGACCTGTAATCCCTTTCCACACAGAATACTTTGCAATTAGTTCATTTCGCCAATAACCACGCAATAAATTTACTAAATTAGTATCCTTGATAAACATTACACTGATTAATGAAATAATGATAAATAGACTAGTAAAAGTGCCAATTGTCAATGCAAATGGCTTCCATGAAAAATAGAGAGGTAGACTATCAATTTGTAAAATTTCTCGTACAATCATAAAGAAAAACTTTGAAAATGCATATCCGAAAACGATTCCGACAATAATCGAAGCAAACCCTATAATCATCGTTTCAAACAATATAAGCTTATTGAGTTGTCTTTTCTCCATACCTAAATGCAGTAATATACCAAATTCCTTCGAACGCGCTTCTAAAAAAGCTCGCATAGAGTAAAACAAGAAAAACAATGTGAATAGGACAAGAATAACTTCTGCTAAAAACATTCCTTGAAAGGCAATCTCGCGTAAAAATTCATCCTCAACTTTTGGATGAAACATTAACATGGAATAAATAAAAAACACCATAACAGATGACACACTTGATAAGAAAAAAGCCGCATAG
The DNA here is from genome assembly GCF_044763875.1 of Rummeliibacillus sp. NPDC094406. Classification (NCBI taxonomy): domain Bacteria; kingdom Bacillati; phylum Bacillota; class Bacilli; order Caryophanales; family Caryophanaceae; genus Rummeliibacillus; species Rummeliibacillus sp. NPDC094406. The sequence continues at coordinate 170,439 of NZ_JBIWGZ010000006.1, forward strand.
ACACGGGTATTTCTGATTACGTTACGGAAAGCGAACTGTCGAAAAGTCACCGACATGACCTCCCAGTAGGCTCAACACATTTAAAATGGCTTGAAAAAATGTTTGGCGGTGATTATCTTTATAAATTTCATTAAAATATTCTCCGTCTTTAATAAACAACACACGATCACAATAACTAGCTGCAATCGGATCATGTGTTACCATAACAATCGTTGTGTTATCTTGCTTATTAATACGCCCTAGAAGTTCTAGCACATCTTTTGATGAATTGGAATCTAAATTTCCTGTTGGTTCGTCTGCTAACAACAATGATGGTTTATGAATAATGGCACGTCCAATCGCTGTTTTTTGAGCTTGTCCACCAGAAATCTCATTTGGACGTTTATCAAGGATATTTTCTATACATAATTGCTTCGTAACGTCCTTTAACCGAGTTTGCATTGTTTCAAGGTCTTGGTCATCAAGCGTTAAGGGTAATACGATATTTTCTTCAACCGTTAACATTTGTAACAAATTGAAATCTTGAAATACAAAGCCTAGTTGACGTCTTCTAAAATAAGCTAAGTCGTTTTTCTTTAAGTCATGAGGCTTTACATCATTTACGATAATCTCACCTGATGTTGGTGTATCAATAGTGGAAATCATATTAAGAAGTGTTGTCTTCCCACTTCCCGATGGCCCCATCACTGCTAGAAACTCACCTTTTTCTACTTCGAAGCTTAGTTGATTGACCGCACGATGCGTAACTTTTCCTTCGTATACTTTTGTTACGTCTTGGATTTTCAAAATCGACATATACGATTACCTCAATTCTTTTACGAATGCTGGAAGTACACTTGAATCGATGTACCTCTACCTACTTCAGAGTCAATTTTCAATTGATGACCAAGCTTATCGCAAACCTCTTTTGCTAAATATAAGCCCATTCCAGTAGACTCACCTGTTTTACGTCCATTTTCACCCGTAAAGAACGCTTTTGTAACACGTTTCAAATCGGATGGAGGGATCCCTATCCCCTCATCTCTAATAGTTAGAATAATTTGCGAATCCTTAATTGTCGCAGATAAATACAATTTCTTACCATCTTCGAAAGTATATTTCACTGCATTGGTGATGAATTGACCGATAATAAACTTTATCCATTTTGGATCGGTTGGTACGATGCAATCCTCTGCGATATCAATATTAGGGTACACATGATTCGTTATAAATAATCGTTTATTTTCATTCACTAATGAGCTAACTAACGGACGTAATGCTACTTGCTCAATTTTCATATCCTCTTCAAAAGTATCTAGACGCGCATTCATCAAAACGGTTTCAAGCCCATGCTTCAAACGGTCCACTTCTTCTTGAACACTGACCTTATCTAGCTCACCATCTTCTTGTAAAAGCAATTCCAAAACGCTAATCGGCGTTTTCATCTGATGTACCCATTGATTCATAAATTGAAGATGGCGATTTTGCTGCGCATACAATGCTTGTGCTTCTAATTGATAAATTTTATAAAGTTCATGAATATATGTTTCTGTTGCAATATGTTCTGGGGTTTTCGCATTATGTTGTAATACATCTTCCATTTTGTTAGGCAGTTGAAGTACTTTTTTATAGAATGATTGTCGCATTATATAACGCGCACATAAAAAGGTTACTGTTAGTACGAGTGAAATAATAATGGAATATATAGCTGTGTCCATATTGCGAAAGCCATCTAACCGATATATTAAGAGGATAAATAGTACAAGCAATATATCAAAGAATATATAGCCAAAATGATCTTTTACAAATAGTTTTATAGACTCCATTCGTTATTGCTCCTCTTCACATAGAACAAAGCGATATCCAGCTCCACGTACCGTTTCAATAGTCGATTGAACATGATAATCCGAAAGCTTTTTGCGCACTCGCGTCATATTTACATTCAGTGTGTTTTCGTCTACAAAAGCTTGATCATCCCATAATTCTTCCAATAGCTTCTCTCTTGATACAACTTTTGGAGCTTGTCCCATTAATAACTCCAAAATAATACATTCTTTTTTCTGAAGAGGTATTTCTGCATTCTTCGTTTGTAATTCCATGCGTTCTAAAAATAGCTTTAGCTGGCCTTGCTTGATCGTTCTTTCTTCTTGCTTTGTTGCATATTCTCCATAGGACCTGCGTAAGTGGCTTTTGATCTTCGCTAAGACGATTTCATAGTTAAATGGCTTTGTGATAAAATCATCGCCACCATTCTCTAAAGCAAAAATTTGATCCATCTCGCCTGATCTTGCTGAGATAAATATTATTGGACAGGTCGTCAGCTGCCTTAGCTGACGACACCAATAATAACCATCAAATGAAGGCAAGTTAATATCAAGCAAAACAAGATGAGGATTGAACGCTTTAAAGTCATCAAGTATATTGTCAAAAGATTCAACTGCTATTACATCATAGTGATACTTACGTAGCGTATCTGCTAATAATGTAGCAATTTTCAAATCATCTTCTACGATTAATATTCGATGTGTATTCATTTAGTCTCCCCTCCATCTTATAGGTGCATTCGCACAAAAAAATTAATAAATAAGTTTTAAAAAGTCTTCTTTTGAAACGCCACCAAAGTATTTTGGAATATCAATGCCTTCTAAGGCATCCGAAATTGTATGTGGTTCATATTTTTTTCCATTTAGTACATTTTCGATATCTTCCATATCTCCGACACCAAAGAAGTCGCCGAAAATATGAACTTCTTCCATGATACCTTTGTTTACTTCTAAACGTAAATCAATAAATCCAGAAGAGAATTTTTTTGTACGTTGAATATTGAATTTCGGTGATTGACCATAGTTCCAATCCCATTGTTGATAGCGTTCTTCAGATAGTTTATATATATTTTTCCAATCTTCTTCTGTCAGTTCGTAATATTGAATGTTTTCTTCGCCGCCAAAAATGGATTTTAAAATCTCCATTCTGAATTCCTCTACTGAGATTGGGTTTTCCATAAAATCTACAATATTAGCAACACGAGAGCGGACTGATTTTATACCTTTGGATTCAATTTTTTCTTTCTTCACTTTTAGCGCTGATACAACAGCATCTATATTGCAATTATACATGAGTGTTCCGTGACTGAACATGCGGCCTTTTGTTGAGAACATTGCATTTCCAGAGATTTTACGTCCTTCTGCAAGGATATCATTACGACCAGATAATTCCGAATCAATACCTAATTTTTTCATAGCATCTACGACAGGTTGTGTGAACTTTTTAAAATTTTGAAATGACTCACCGTCATCCTTTGTCAAAAAGCTAAAGTTTAAATTGCCTAAATCATGATACACAGCTCCACCACCAGATAATCGACGCACTACGATAACACCATTCTCTTCCACGTAGTCTGTGTTAATTTCTTCAATTGTATTTTGGTTTCTTCCAATAATAATTGAAGGCTGATTAATATAAAACAGTAAAAAAGAATCTTTTTCAACATTCATTGTTTTTAACGCATATTCCTCTATCGCTAAGTTAATGCGTGGATCATTAATTCCTTTGTTATCAATAAAATACATACTTTTCACTCCTTATATATTGTCATAAATTATTTTAACTTAATTTTAAACTTTTGTATTGACACAAACATCTGTGTTATAATACAATACATAATAACAAAACAGTAATATAACAGTATTGATAAGGAGGAGATTTTCAATGTTAGAAAACGTTGTTGAATTTTTTAAGAACTTACCAGATAAACACTGTGTAGAATGTGGCGAAAAAATTGAAGAACAAAGCGAGTGCTATACAAACACTTGTGAACATTGCAACACTCTTTAATCTTTTACTAGTCTTTTATATTACGTACTAAACGCTTCCCCAAAAACGTTTAGTAACTCACTTCCTCGTCTTTTGTCTGAACCGCAGAAGATGAACTTATAAGTAAATCGCTTACGTAAAAAGCGTAAAGAGCCTGAACAACTCTTTACGCTTTTTTTATTTATTTGAGTCAATTTCATAATTCCATTTTGTTTTTTTTAATACGAACATTTCAACACATTAACTTTTCAATATTGGGATGTTCCGCTACAGACGGCGCTTTCCACGGGCTTGGCTTCAATCTCCTCGTCACTACGTTCCTGCGGGGCTTTCAGTTCAAGCTTTTCCCGTAGGAGTCGCCTTCTTTCGCTCCACAATTTCCAAAATTGGATATCATTAAATGTTCGTATATTTTATATGAATAATGCATTATGAAATTGATTCATTAATCTTTAATATATTGATTGACTTTAGGCATGATTTTTGTTGCTAATAGTTCAATAGAGTGCGCAACTGTTTCAAACGGTTGACCTCCAATATCTAACTGTGCCAAAAATCTCGTATGACCAAGTAGTTCGTGTTGCTTCAAAATCTTCTCAACAACCTCATCTGGGCTTCCGACAAATAAAGCTGTATTAGGACCTGTCATTTTTTCAAAACCTTCACGATCCAAACGGAAAGTCATACCACGTTGCTTATTAACGTAGCCCCAATAGTTCTTGTAGTATCCATAAAACTCATCTCTAGCTTTCTGACCATGTTCTGTAAAGTAACCATGACCAGTAACAGCTACTTTATATTGCTCTTTCGGATGTCCTGCTGCGATAAATTCACGTTTATACGCTTCTACCAGCGGAACAAAGTAATGTGGATCTCCACCAAGTATTGCAAGTGCTAAACCCATACCAAAGCGTCCGGCTCTCATCGCACTCTCTGGTGTACCGCCAACACCTATCCATGTTGGGATCACTGTTGATGCACGAGGGGAAATTTCTGCATTTTTTAGCGGCGCCCGTAAATTACCATGCCAACTTAATCGTTCTTCCTTATTTAATCGTAGCCATAGCTCCAGATGCTCTTCGAATAACTCATTGTACTGTTCTATGTTATATCCGAATAATGGGAAGGATTCGATAAACGCTCCTCTTCCTGCAATTATTTCTGCACGTCCATCTGATAGTAAATCCAATGTCGCAAAATCTTCATATAATCGAACAGGATCAACTGTACTTAATACTGTTGTAGTACTTGTTAGATGAATATTCTTTGTTTGTTGAGCAATCGCACTTAACACAACCGGTACAGATGAAACAGCATAATCTAAACGGTGATGCTCTCCAACGCCAAATATTTGTAGCCCTAGTTCATCAGCTAATTTTGCTGCTGCCATTACTTCATTAATTCGTTCCTTTGCCGATACAGTTTGACCAGTGTATGGGTTTGGGCCGATATCAGCTAATGTGTATACGCCAAATTCCATTGTCTTCTACTCCTTATTTTTCAACAATTATACGATTGCCAAATGGATCAACTGTAATAAAACCATTTTCTATTTTTTCAACTGATGCACCTATTGTAGTTAATCGTTTCATGATATCTTCATCACGTTCATCTAATTGCACTGTAAAGCTTTGCAAACCGACTTGCTTTTCAGCGGGCTTTGGTGCACCTTCGCCATTCCATGTATTTAATCCGATATGATGGTGATAATCCCCAGTAGAGATAAATAGTGCTTGTCTGCCGTATTTTAGCACTACTTGATAGCCTAATGCTGAGTAAAATTCTTTTGCTTTTTCGAGATTTCCTACATGTAAATGAATATGTCCCATCACAGTATTAGCGGGTAGCCCTCTCCATTCACCCTGTTCACTTTGCATTAAATCTTTAAAATCCAAAGGTTCTGTTTTCATAAATACTTGGTTACCATTCCATGTCCATTCTTCAGGTACACGGTCTGCATAAATTTCAATACCATTGTTGTCCGGATCGCTTAAATAAAGTGCTTCACTCACATCATGATCGGATGCTCCAAAATAGATACCTCTTTGTTGTAGATGCTTAACAATATTCGCCAATTCTTTACGACTAGGTAGAAGAATAGCAAAATGATATAGACCTGTTGTTTTTTGAGGCGATTGATATGCACCTTCTGGTTGAATAATTGATAAAATGCTTGATTGACCATCTGTTGTGAAAGTTACACGGTCTACTGTTTGCTGTAAAATTTGAAATCCAATTATCTCTGTATAATATTTTATAGAACGGTCTAAATCTGCTACTTTTATTTCAACATGTTTCACATACATATTAGGTTTTTCATGATACTTCATGACAGTCCCTCTTTTCTATTAACTTACTTTTCGTAACTTACTATATTTTAGTTATTAAATTATGTCAAGTAACTTGTTTTCCAAAAGACATATGCATTAACTTAGATAAAATAACGGCTAGAAGAAAAAGAGGATGATAGATTCTATAGTTAGAGTAAATTGTATTTTTTGTTTACGCATCCAGTTGATTGGAACGGAGGGCGGCGACTTCAGTGGGAAAAGCGGGACAGTCGAGACCCTGGACTGAGCAACGCGAAGGAAGCGGCTCGGCCCCGCCCACGGAAAGCGTCCGCCCGCAGTGGAAATCGACGGTCTTTTTAGCGTAAAAAAAAGCTGTAGACAAACTCAAAATCTCTTGAGTTTATCTACAGCCTGAGATCAGAAGAATATCCAATCTCAAATTAAAATGCTAATTTATTTTCTTACTCTGCAGCTTCTTCTTTTGAATAACGTTTTGCAAATAGCAAAGCAAAGTATCCACATGTGATCGCCAAGAAGACCACCATGTATATCAATAAGATTCCACTATTAAATCCGAAGAAGCCCATGTCTCCTGTTGAAATAGTTGCTTTAAAGCCTTGTACTGAATATGTCATTGGTAAAATTGGATTGAAAATATGCAATGCTTTTGGTACTAATTCTAATGGGAATGTACCTGCACTTGTTGTTAATTGAAGAATAAGGATAATAATCGCTAAGAAACGTCCTGGATCCCCTAATATTGTAACGAGCATTTGAACTAAAGCTATAAATACATAACTTGAGATCAATGTCATTAATATAAATGCTCCAACATTGGCAATTTCAATTTTCAAACCAAACACAGCAATTGCTACAACAATTAAGGATTGGATTAAACCAACTACTGCTAATACAACTGTCTTACTTGCAAACCATGCGAAACCATTTTTAGGTTTAATGGCTGGTTCTACTAATGGGAAAACAATTGAAATCAGTAATGCCCCAACAAATAAGCCAAGTGAGATGAAGTATGGAGCAAAACCTGTACCGTAGTTTGGTACTTTGTTGACTTCTTGTTTTTCAACATCAACTGGTTCACCGACCATATCATATGTTTTTTGTGTTGCATTTACACTTGAAGCAGTCTTATGTGCATCTGCAAGGTTTGATTGCAATGTACCTGCTCCATCTTTCAATTCAGTTGTACCATCTGCAAGTTGTTGTGAGCCATCTGCAAGTTGTACTGCTCCACTTACGAGTGATTGCGTACCATTACTTAATGTCCCTAAGCCACTTGCTAATTGACCTGATCCTGTTTGTAATTGACCCATACCACTTACAAGTGATTGTGTACCATTACTTAATGTTCCTAAACCACTTACTAACTTTCCTGATCCTGCTTGCAATTGACCAAGTCCATTATTAAGAGAAGTGATACCAGTATTTAGTTGACCAGCACCAGCATCTAATTTTTTTGCACCTGCAATTGAAGTGCTCCAATTAGAAGCAAGTTTATCTGTACCCGCTGCTAATTGTTTTGTTCCTGGAGCTAATTCGCTGCTGACAGATTTGTTCATCTTATCTAAACCAGATGAAACTTGTGCAGCACCTTGTTTTAATGCCGTTAAATCGTTTGTTGTTGGTGCTTTAATGCCTGCAACGTTGTTATTAAGTTGTGTCGTACCTGCGCTTAACTTAGTTGCACCTGCATTTACGTTAGAAGCACCTGTATCAATCGCAGTTGCAGTTTCAAGTAGCGTTTTTTCTTGATCTGCTGGCAGATTCATCGCTTTTATTTGAGCGATTAATTGTTTTGTACCTGCAGCAAGTGATTCTGTTCCTTTTGTTAAGTCTGATGCACCATTGTTAAGATTAGTTACTCCAGTTTGTAGTGATGAAATTTGTGACGGCATTTCTCCTAAACCTGTAACAAGTTGTGAAACACCATTTGAAACATTTTGTGCACCAGGAGCTAATTGTGATAACCCTGAGCTTAATGTACCAACACCATCATTTATTTTTTGTGCACCATTATTTAAAGAATTGATATTCGATGTGTTACCTTCTAATCCTGAAACTAAGGATTCAGTTCCCTTTTTAAGATCTGATGATCCACTTTGTAATTGGCTTGATCCATCTTTTGCTGAATCTATACCACTTTTTAATTCAGTCGATCCACTTGCTGCGGATTTGGCACCATTATTTAATTGGTTGGCACCACTTGCTGCTGAATCAATACCATTTTTCAAATCATTAGAGCCAACTGCTGCGGATTTGGCACCTTCAGATAATTGTGTTGCACCGCCTTTGGCAGACTGGATACCATCATTTAATTGATTAGCACCTTTACCAAGTTCACCTGCACCTTTTTCTAATTTGCCAGCACCGTCTGCTGCATCTCCAAAACCATTGCCCATTTTTTTAATATTAGCATATAGTGTTTTGGCATAAGTAGCTGAAACTTGTTTGTTTACTTCTTTACGAACTAATTCCACCGCTGAACTACCAATTTGTCCCCCTAAGAAGTTAAAACCTTCATTCGGTTTATAAATAATTTTCATTTGTTCAGGGTCATCTTCTAAAATTGAAGCTGCATTTTTTGAAAAATCTTTTGGAATCACAAGTTCCAAATAGTAATCGCGATTTTTTAATCCTTTATTTCCTTGAGCTTCTGATGTTTCAGTAAACTTAAATTCTTTACTCTCTATCAAATTATCGACTAGTTCTTTGCCGAATTGTTCTTCCTTGCCTTCAATAGTAGCGCCTTCATCATTATTAACGATCGCCACTGGCAGGTCCTCTAATTGTGAATAAGGATCCCAAAATGCCCAAAGAAACATACCTGCATACATAACAGGGACAAATAAAACGGCAATTATAGCAACCAGAACTTTTCTAGAATGAAAAATCTTACTCCATTCTGCTTTAATCACAAATTTTTCCTCCTCAAAAACCAATTGACTGATTTCCTCATTCGGTCATTTTCCTGAAAAAAAAGAGTCTCACGGTAAGAGACCTCTGAAAATAGTATCTCGAAACAATGCTACGATCTTCTCTTCAGATAATTCCGAATCATGTGTAGCACCCCAGTCAGCTACAAATCCAATATACGCTTTAAATAAAAGATATGCCACTAATTCAGAATCGCATGGACGTAGTTCTTTTTTCCCAACGGCTATATCTATTTTCTCAGCAATATAAGAAACAATTTCTTTTTCTATACGAACTAACATCATCTTTACAGTTGGTGTTCGCAGTTCTTTTTCTTCTTCTACCAATTTTGCATAGAGTTGATGTACTTCTCTAAACTGCAAAATTTTCATTAAAACATTATGTGCATTTTCTTGAAATGGACGTTCTGGTGAAATTTCTTCTTCTGCTGTCAATTTCATTTCCGAAATCATTTTAACGACAATCTCCTGAAAAAGTATTTCTTTATTTTCAAAAAAAGTATAAATTGTACCTTTCCCTACATTTGCAATTTTCGCCACTTGATCCATTGTTGTTGCTTTGTATCCAAAAAGAGAAAAGGATTTGGAAGCTGCTTCTAGAATTTCTTGTCTCCGATCCATCTTGTTTCTCACCTACTTTCTTCCTTCAAAAATGACCAGAAAACACTTTTGGTCATCTGGTCATTTATTTTACACTTATAATTATTTAGTTTCAAGTCATTTTAGAAAAAAATTAATGATCGTCTGCAGAAGAATCATCCATTCCCATGCTTCCATCATCTTTATCTTCTTTTACTTTGCTCATATCAGGATTTCCTACTACAATTTTTTGTTTTGGCATTGTGTGTAAACCACGTGCAGTAGTATGTGCATATATATAGTAAACCCCATCATGAGCAAATTTAGTTGTAGCTTTATATATACCCTCCTTATCCAATTTCCCCTCCATCATTTGACCATGATCACGATTTCCTGATTCCCATACTTCAAATTTCACTTCATCTGCATCATTTACATTCTTGCCACCTTGCGTAACGTGAGCAATTAAATCTACGTCTTTTCCTGCTTCTACTTTTTCGGGTGTTTGGATATCTACTTTTACTTCAACTGCAGTTCCTTCATTATGTGAAGTAGAATTGTCTGTTTTTGAAGTATCTGCATTATTACAGCCCGCCAGTACAACTGCGATTAACGCTAGACTAATTAACATTTTCTTCATAATTTATAACTCCTCTATTAATGGTATTTGTATCGTTACGATTGTTCCAATACCTAATTCGCTAGTAATATACCAAGTTCCTTTATGATATTTTACGAGTTGATCTACGATAGAAAGCCCTAAGCCACTACCACCATCACTTCTACTACGTGCTTTATTGACTCGATAAAATCTTTCGGCAATATGTGGCATGTCTTCTTCTGGAATTCCAATGCCATGGTCTTGTATGGTAATGATAGCAAGATTCCCTTCTCTTTTGGCACTCATAATAATCTCTGTCTTTTCTTCTGAATATCGAAGAGCATTTTCAATTAAATTGATCAAAATTTGCTGTACTTTTTCTTCATCAGCATTTATGATAATTTCTTCATCTATGTCTGTACGTAAATTGATTGCCTTTTGATTCACTTGTTGCTCTGTGATATGAACCACTTCGCGAATTGTTTCAGCTAATGGTAAGGGATATAAAGTAACAGTATCTGTTTGATTGACAGCTCTTGATAATTGTAGAAGTTCATTCGTCAATTTTTCCAAGCGATTTGCTTCACGTACGATTAAAGCTAACGTTTCTTGTCTTTGTGACTCTTCGATATAACCACGTTCTAATGCCTCACCATAGCCTTTTACATAACTAATCGGTGTCCGTAATTCATGGGAAACTGTAGCCAAGAATAGCTTTTGCTCCTCGTCTTCTTGCTGAATCGATGTCGCCATCTTATTAAAGGTTTGAGCAAGCTGACCAATTTCATCTTTAGAATTCACTTCAACGCGCGTTTCATAATCACCCACTGCCATTTTTTCTGCTGCATTTTGTAAATCTTTTAATGGTTTCATAATATGTTTTATTCCTTTAAATACTCCAAAACCAATTAAAAATATGAAAATTGCTGCACTACCTAATAAAATAAAGACTTCTTTTGAAGCCATTTCTGTTATTTTAGCAAGAGGAAAATAAATATAGATAATTCCTTCTAATCGATTATGATCTGTTAAAGGGATGATAGCTGAAATCACTTGACGATCAAAGCGCTTTTCATACCCTTTTTTTGTAATCGTCTTTCCTTTTAAAAGTTGCTCTCTTTCATCTGGCCCAATCAATGTATCATAATCGATATCAAATGGTACGCAAGCACTTAACTCCCTAGGATTCCGAACCGCAAATACATTGACATTTGAATAGGAATTATAGTGGTCAATTTTGTTGATAAAATCATCGGTTACTTTTCCACCATCATACATTGTTGACAACTTTTCACCAATTTCAACCATTGAATTTTCAGCATCTTTTACATAAAGTCCTTCATAAAGGAAATTTGTAAGAACATACATGAATAATACAGTGATAGCCAAAAATGCTACAATTATTATCCAAATTCTTGTAGATAATTTCGTCATTTCGAAACCTCGAAACGATAGCCTAGTCCCCAAACTGTGTGTATAAATTGCCCAGCCTCATGACCTAGTTTTAATCTCAATGTTTTAATATGTGTATCTACTGTTCTAGTACCACCACTGTAATGTAAACTCCAAATTGTTTCTAATAACTGTTCCCTCGTATAGACAACATTTTCATTGTCCATAAATAAATGTAATAGCTCAAATTCCTTTAATGTTAATGGAATGACTTTGCCAGATACATATACTTTTCGAGAAATTTCATCTAACTCAATTGAATCTTTTACGAGCAGTTTGTTTGTGACTTCTACGACTTCGCCTCTGATTCTCCTTAGTACAGCTTGAATGCGTGCTACTAATTCATTTGAAGTAAATGGTTTTACAACATAATCATCAGCACCAATTGTTAATCCTTTTACTTTGTCCTCATTGGCATCCCTTGCAGTTAGGAAAATAATGGGTACATCTGATGTTTTTCTAATTTCCGTACACACTTCAAATCCATTCATATGAGGCATCATAATATCCAAAATAATCAAGTCTACTTGATGCTCTATTAGTGATTTAATTGCTTCAAGTCCACCATTTGCTTGGAGTGTTTGAAATCCTGATTGGCGTAACATAACATTGATCAGATTTCTCATATCTTGTTCATCATCTACAATAAGTATTGTCGTCATTCTTCTGTCTCCCTTACTAGCAATTGGAATGGACCCTTCCCAACATTAATTGTTTTAGCTATCTTCCCATTTTGTAAAAAATATAAGTGATGGTCATCATAGCCTGCAACTACGACATAGTGTTTAAATAGATTCAACGTAAACGGATTAGCTCCAACCTCTAGTTCACGTTTTACTTTCCCATCCAAGGTCACTTCAGAAATTGTACTTTCGCCATGGCTGATCACATAAACACGATTATCACTTTTCACAAGTCCAACTGGCATCATAGGTAGCTTTATTTGAGATATTTTCTTCCCTGTATTAAGGTCAAATATATCAACTGTTGAATTTGGTTTTATACCTTCCCCATGACCGCCAAGCCAAAGCTGATCATCCTTTACCACGACCATTCCGTTAGATGACTTTTCAATTGGCCATTCCTTAAGTGGTTTTAAACTCTTCGTTTGCAAAATGGAGAGCTTTGTATCTTTATAATTCACTACAATTAGCTGACCATTATGAATCAACATTGACATGGGATAATTGCCGACTTTTTGTTTAGCCATTAACTTTCCTTGTTCGTTATAAGCAGTTATACGATTGGTTTTACCATTAGCTAGATAGATTTGTTTATGTACTTTATCATAGATAGCATTTGTAACACCCACTCCAGTATCTATGGAAAATTCCTGCTTACCCGTTGTTAAATTATAAACAGTTGCTTTTTTGAGCTGAAATCCATATAACAATATTTGCTGCTGGTTAATCAAAGTAGCACCCGTATATCCTTCATCTAGTTTCCAAGTTTCGAACACTTTACCTTGTTCGTTGATAAAACTGATAGATGGTGCTTGTATATTAACCGATGCGATAAAATCTTGATTCTTCGGAATGGAAGGGTAAGCCGTCTTCCCGCAACCTCCCAAAATAATTGCAAAACTCAAAAGAAAGATCATCCAAAACTTTTGCCATCTCACAAGCATCACCCCCTTATCTTATTTTACTGTGAATTTGTGAAAAATAAATGAAGTACAATTGGGCAGATTGTGAACAATTTGATTTGACTTATTGTTCTGAATGATACCCACAAAGACGATCAATCATAAACCTCTGAATAGTTGACAAGATATTGTTTAGCTCTACTCAGAAGCTCATTAGCACCACTCAACCTAGCATTGGCGCTATCCTTTTAATATAAAAACTCCATCTCTTGCTAGAGATAGAGTTTAGTTTGAAATATAGAGGCTAACACTTCTGTTGCTGATTTTTTCCCTTGTACGATACAATCAGTCAGGCTGATGCCTTCATAGGAATTTCCTGCAAGTCGAATAGTTGGATAAGATGCATGTAATTCTTTTTTTGCTTGTTCCACTCTTATTCGATGCCCGATTGTATACTGTGGCATCGAATCTTTAAACCGAGATACAATTGTATTAATTGGTTTCTCATCAATTTTCAACATGCCATGTAAATCTTGTAATACTACTTTTTCAATCTCATTGTCCGATAATTCAACAATGGATTCATCGCCCGAACGACCTACATAGCTTTTCAGCACAGCACAATCTTCCTGTATCGCATGGGGCCATTTACGATGGATAAGAGAACATGCTGTAATCGAATAATCACTATTTCGTGAGACAACAAATCCATCACCATCAAACTTTTTCTTTATGGCATTATTTGAAAAGATCATCGATACAGCCGCAACCGTTTTGACAGGAATATCAAGCAAGCTTTTCAAAAGTCCTTCATGTTTAAATAGCTTTGTAGCTACATGATGAGGAGTAGCTACAATAACACCATCAACAGGAATGGAGTTTTGATTGTTTAATAGTAAGATAATTTGATCCTGCACTTTTGAAATACTTTCAACTCGAACGCCTTTATAAATGACCGCCATTTCTAACGACTTTTCTAAAGCAGAAATTAAACTTTCTAAACCATATTTAAACGTTCTAAAAGTACTTTCAAGCGTACCTTCTTTTAGTTGTGAATTTTCCTTTTGAATTCCTCTGATTACACTACGATGCTTTAGACAGGCCTCAGCAAGATTTGGAAGTGTTTCATGTAAGCTTAATTGATCGATATCACCTGAATAAACACCTGATACAACAGGTTCGATTAAGTTTTCAACGACTTCCTCTCCAAATCGTTTGCGCAAAAATCCCCCTAATGATTGATCTTCTTTTACGTTGGATGGAGGTAATAATAAGTCACAAGCGGCCCTTACTTTGCCACTCCAAGAAATAATATCTGATTTAGCAAAGGGCATAATTTCAGTAGGTATACCTAAAATTGAGCCATCTGGAATTGGAGATAGTTGCTTATTAACAGCTACATAAGTTTTACCAGGCACTTTACTGATAATCTGATTTTCCATTCCTAGCTGCTTTGCTAATTCTTCAATTACTCGATCTTGATCGAGAAAAGAGTCTGGTCCTCGTTCGATGATAAAATTGTCTTTACGAAATGTTTGTATTTTGCCACCTAATCTGTGAGTTGCTTCGATTAGGACAATTTCAAGCGGTAGCTTCTGATCCTTTGCCTGTTGTTGCAAATAGAACGCAGCTGTTAAGCCCGTAATCCCTCCACCGATAACGGCAACCCTTCGCTTTTGTTCAGTCACATCAATCATCACTTTCTATTAGGCATGGGCTAAAGCTTTTTGTACAGCATCTGCCAAAGCGTCTATAAATAATGGATTGTCATTTGGCATTTTCGGACGGTGGTATTTTGCACCTAATTCTTCACATACTGTTTTACATTCATAATCGTTATCGTAAAGTACTTCTAAATGTTCTGCTACAAATCCTACCGGTGTGTAAACAAAAGAACGATAGCCTTTGTTGTTATATAGGTCACGTGTTAAATCTTGAACATCTGGTCCAAGCCAAGGATCTTTTGTTTGCCCTGCAGATTGCCATCCGAATTCCATGTTTTTTACACCTGTACGTTGTTGAAGAATATCAGCTGTTTCGTGTAATTGATCTGCATATGGATCTCCCATAGCAATAATTTTTTCCGGAAGAGAATGGGCACAAACAATTAGACAAGCTGTTTCACGTTCTTCATCAGACATAGCTGTAAATTCTGCATTAATCTTCTCTGTCCAATATTGAAGGAATTTCTCTTCTTTATACCAGCTATCAATTGTGTGAATGGTTAAGTTACCAAGTTCAGTAGCCTTTTCTTTAGCACGCGTATTATAAGATTTAGTTGAGAATGAAGAAAAATGTGGTGCTAAAACAAGAGATACTGCTTCTGTAATACCGTCGTTATGCATTTTTTCAACAGCGTCTTCGATGAAAGGTGCAATATGTTTTAGACCAATATATACTTTATATTCCACTTCATCTTGTACTTCGTTTAGACGAACTTCTAATGCTTTGGCCTGCTTTTCTGTTGTTTCAGCAAGAGGTGAAATTCCTCCAATTGCTTGATAACGACTACGCAAGTCTTCAATATGTTCATCACTTGGACGGTGCCCATGGCGAATATGTGTATAGTAAGGGATTAAATCTGCATCCGTTTTAGGCGTACCATATGCCATAACTAATAAGCCTATTTGTTTTTTCATTTTCATGTCACCTCAAAGTATTATGAATGCGCTTTTATTTTTTGCGCACTATATTCATGTATTAATGATGTCAATCGTTTTAAGACATCAGGATTTACAGATGGAAAGACGCCATGACCTAAATTGAAAATATGGCCAGGTACTTCTAATCCTTGATCGATAATTTCTTTTGTACGTGCTTCAAGTATTGACCAATCTGCTAGTAATAGCGTAGGATCTAAATTTCCTTGTACGGGCTTAGTTATCCCCATTGCTCGTGCTTCATTTATAGGTAAACGCCAATCTAAGCCGACTACATCTAAAGGAAGATCTTGCCATTCTAATGCTAGATGACTTGCACCAACACCAAATAAAATCATCGGTACACCTTCGTCTTTAAGCTCATTGAAAATGCGTGTCATAACAGGTTTGATAAAGATACAATAATCACGATGACTGAGTGCACCTACCCAAGAATCGAAAATTTGGAACGCTTTTGCACCAGCTTTAATTTGAGCTTTCAAATCTGTGATAATCATATCGCCAAGTTTATCCATTAAAACAAACCAAGCCTCAGGCTGAGATACCATAAATGATTTTGTTAAAGCATAGTTTTTAGAAGGGCCACCTTCAATCATATAACTTGCTAACGTAAACGGCGCACCTGCAAAGCCAATTAAAGGTACATCTAATTGTTCTTCAGTTAAAAGTTTGATGGTATCAAGTACGAAAGGCACGTGCTCTTCTGGGTTAAATTCCCTTAGATTTTTTACATCCTTCGCTGAGCGAATTGGATTAGAAATTACTGGACCTATCCCGCCCTTGATTTTAACATCAACACCCATGCCTGGCAGTGGTGTTACGATATCTTTGTATAAAATAGCTGCATCTACACCATAGTTTTGCACTGGTAAATGTGTTACATAAGCACATAATTCAGGTTGATGTGTAATTTCTTCTAATGAGTATTTTTCTTTTATCTTACGATATTCAGGTTGTGAACGACCTGCTTGTCGCATATACCAAACTGGTGTATAGGCTGTCCTTTCACCTCGTGCTGCGCGCAATAGCGTATCATTAAATGTTCCCATGAACAGTAAAACCGTCCTTTCATCAATTCAGTAACTACTTAATTCGACATTCATATCCATTTTTCATGATAGACGTTTCTTTATGCGTTGTATAGTTCAACGGACTGATTGTCAAAAAAATGTATAAAATGGTGACATCTTTTTGACAAAGAATCTAATTATGATTTTTTCAAATTTAAGAGATATACTATTATTAACTTTCATAGGAAACTTTATACTTTTTGTTATTCGGGAATATACTGTGATACAATCCCTGATTTTACCTACAAAAGATGTTATTAATAGGAGGAATTTATATGTTCATATATTTAACTTCAGGAACGCCTGAATTTATGCTGAGCCTACAAAAGAAATATTCAAAAGAGAAAATGATTGTATTATACGGTCAAAGTAGCGCTGTTTTACTTCATGAATCGGCAAAAAAAAGTGTATTTTCTACACCACGAAGTTTTGAAATCATTAGAGAAATCAATGAGTTAGATAAACATGGATTTTTTGTTTTAAATCATATTCCTGTTAAAAGTGAAAGTCGAAAATTATTTGAAGATCGTTTTTATGATCAAATTCATACAATTGAAGACGAACCAGGTTTTATCGCTTTTCGTTTACTACGCCCATTACATGACGAAACCTATATTTCACTTACTGAGTGGAGTGGACCTCATTCATATGAGGCATGGAAAGCATCTAGCACATATAAGGAAATTTACGGAAATAATAATACAACTAATGGCGTTGATCAGAGTAATATTTTCACAAGTGCTCCTTATGTTAAAACATTTATAACAAGTCGTCCCGAAGAAGAAGAGCTATAATAAATTAAAAGTCGAGTGTTTTACTCGGCTTTTTTGTTATACTTGAATTATTCTTTAGTACAATTACTCCCTATTAAATTTTTAAAATTTTTAAACAGGAGTGTGATTAATATGTTAGAACAGTTATTACAAGCAATTTATAAAGAACTTGAAGATTCGTTTGATGAAATGCAAGAAATTCGTCGTTACTTACATATGCACCCTGAAGTTTCTTTCCACGAGTATGAAACGGCAGCATATATTCAAAATTTCTACACACAATTAGATATTCCTTTTGAAGCAAATGTTGGTGGTAATGGCGTTGTAGCACGTCTTACAGGAGGAAAATCTGGAAAAACAGTTGCACTTAGAGCCGATTTTGATGCTTTAGCTATTCAAGATGCGAAGGAAGTTTCATATAAATCAACTGTCACTGGCGTATCTCATGCTTGCGGTCATGACGGCCATACTGCTACATTGCTTGTATTAGCAAAAATCTTATACAAACACCGTTCAGAACTTCCTGGTACATACATTTTCATCCATCAATTTGCTGAAGAAATCGCTCCTGGAGGCGCTAAACCAATGATTGAAGCTGGTTGCCTAAATGGTGTGGATGCTATTTTCGGTACTCATTTATGGTCACAATTTGACTTAGGCTCCATCCATTATCGAAGTGGTCCTATGATGGCAGGAGCAGACAAATTTGATATTAAAATTATAGGAAATGGTGGACATGGTGGTGCTCCACATACAACCGTTGATGCCGTTACTGTTGGAGCAGATTTAGTCGTCCAATTGCAGCAAATTATCGCTAGACGAATTAACCCAACAGATCCTGCTGTACTAACCATCGGTTCGTTCCACTCAGGTAGTGCGTTTAATATTATTGCTGGAGAAGCGACTCTAACCGGTACTGTTCGAACATTTGATATTGCCATTCGAGAACAAATTATCGAAGAAATGGAACGAGTGATTAAAGGAGTCTGCCTTGCAGCAAATGCAGATTATGAGTTTAATTTTTTAAGAGGATATATCCCACTAATTAATCATGAGAAAGAAACGACATTCGTTACTCGTATAGCAAATACAATTCCGGGTGTAACAGAAATAACTGAAATGGATGCTGTTATGGTAGGGGAAGATTTTGCTTACTATGTTGAGAAAATCCCCGGTACATTCTTCTTTACGGGGGCTAAACCGAAAGAAGGTATCGCATACCCTCATCATCATGCAAAATTTGATTTTGCCGAAGAAGCCATGCTAGTTGCTGCTAAAACACTTGGTACAGCTGCAATCCTTTATCATAATGAAGACGAATAAAAAACAATAAGCTATGCGTGATAATTTAATCACGCATAGCTTATTTTCTATTGTCTATTAATAATAAAAATACTTAGTAATATTAGAATCAAACCAACAACTAGAGACCACGTAAAGGGTTCTCCTAAAAAGATTGTTCCAATTGCTACTGCCATAAGTGGTACTAAAAACGTTGCTGCTCCTACTTTACTAGCATCTCCAGAGCCCATCAATTTAAAGTAAAGTGCTGTTGCAACCGTTACAGCTAAAATACATGCAAATGCAAGGCAAAGAATAAAAGTACCGTTCCACTCAATGGCAGAAATATCTTCAGTTACTAAACCCGCAGTTCCTAAAGCTAAACCACCAATAATATTTTGAATAGCTACTAACCATAAACCATGTACAAGATTAGCAGTTTTTCGAACATAGACTACTCCAAGTGCCCAACCAATTGATGTTATCAACGCTAAAAATACACCCAATAGTGAAATATGTCCTGTAAAACTTTCAAAACTAACAACTACAACTCCTAAAAAGCCGAGCAACATCCCTGAAATTTTTGATTTCGTTAATGATTCTTTTAACCACAACCATGCAAGTAAAACAACAAGAACTGGCTGTAAATAGACAATGACCGAAAATAGACCAGAAGGTAAAAATTGTAGTCCTATAATCTGAACTCCTTGGAATATAACTGTATTAAATAAAGCTACAATAAAGTATATGTACCAATTTCGCTTCCATTCGATTTTTTTCCATTGTGGTAATAGAAAAAGGGATAGTAATATTCCCCCAATAAAAGCTCGCAATCCTCCAAATAGTAAGGGTGGCGTATAATTTAAAGCTATTTTATAAATTGGCCAGCTAAACCCCCATATTGCTACTACAGCAATAATGAATATAAGCGATTTCTTTTTTGACATCTTCTCCATAAAGTATCCCCTTTGTTGTTAAAACGTGTGATTAGTATTTATCCCTCTTTCATTGTGGAAGATAAAATTTCATACGAACGTACACGAGCCTTGGGATCATAGATATGTGAGCAAGCCATAATCTCATCAACACCTGTTTCTGCTACAAATTTCCCCAAATCATGTGCAATCGCATGTTGATCACCAATAAATGAATAATGAAGAGATTGCATAACTGCTCTCTTTTCAGATTCTGACCAATAGTTATCTAAATCTTCAACTGGTGGTTGTAACTGGTTTTTTGCACCACGAACTACATTCAAAAAGTACAAATATAAACTTGTCGCTGTTTTTTGTGCTTCCTCATTCGTATCAGCAGCAATGACATTTACACAAGCAATCGTATAAGGTTCTTTTAACTGTTCAGATGGTTGGAAAGAATCACGATACATACGTAGAGCTTCTTGCAAATACGTTGGTGCAAAATGACTCGCAAATGCATAGGGTAATCCTAGCATTCCTGCAAGTCTAGCACTAAATAAGCTTGATCCAAGTAGGTAAAGCGGAACATTTGAACCTTCACCTGGATAAGCATGTACATGTCCATTTGGATTGTCACTTAAATATTGTTGCAATTCTAATACATCTTGTGGAAAATCTTCACCTGATCCTTGTAAGTTACGACGAAGTGCTTGAGCAGTAATTGGATCTGTTCCAGGTGCTCTCCCTAATCCTAAATCAATACGCCCAGGATATAGAGCATCCAATGTACCAAATTGTTCTGCAATCACTAGAGGTACATGATTTGGAAGCATAACCCCACCTGAACCTACTCGAATTTTCTCTGTTCCCTGTGCAATATGGCTGATTAAAAGAGATGTAGCTGAACTAGCAATACTCGGACTATTATGATGTTCTGCAAACCAAAAACGTTTATAGCCAAACTTTTCTACATTTTGTGCAAGCTCCAAACTATTTTGAAACGAATAAGATGCGTCATGACCTTTTAATACTGCAACTAAATCCAATACAGAAAGTTCGATATCCTTCAATTTTTTTTGATTCTCCATATTTCTTACGCTCCTTCAATAAATCGTTATATCTGAATATATAGATACGATAATCTGAGAAAAAGGCAGAAAAACATTTACAAACCGCCTATAAATCCCTTTGTATATACTCACTAAATTCCTTAATGACTTTTTCATTTCTTCTATAATATGTCCATTTGCCGATACGCTTTGACTCCAGCAAACCTGCATTTTGCATCATGTTCAAATAGCTTGAAATCACAGACTGAACAAGCTCTGCTTTATCACGAATACTCCCCACGCATACACCTCCATCAAAATGATCATTCTCTGACAGGTGCTGTTGACGGACAAAATGTCGCTCAGGATCTTTGAGCCACTCTAAAATCATCAATCTTTTTTCATTTGATAATGCCTTAAAAATTAGTATAGGTTCCATAATGCCATTATATCTATTTTTTTAGATGTATCAATCATTTTGCTTTTTTAGCTTTTTAATAAGGCTCTATCTCAAATGTCGTGCTAAGACTTTCAAAATATAAAAATCGACTAATCTCGTTAAGAAATTAGTCGATTCATAATTATTTACTTAAACGTAGAGTTAACTCACCTACGATTAATACAATTAAACCTTGTGCATAGAAGTATGGTGTTCCGATACCAGCAAGCAACACAATCATCGCTTGGACAATTATAGTGTAGCGAACAACTTTCACTGTTGCTTTTTTACGCGAATTCTCAGGCAAAGGATATAGCATGTCCATTCTGAAATCAGTTGATGTTGTTAATGCTTGCTTCAATTGAATTGCTGTTGCAAATGCAAGAGCTGCAGCAACCACACCAATAGCAACTGGAATATGGATAAACGCTGCCGCTAATGCAGAAATAGCTGTTAAACGTAGCCATAAATAAAAATGGTCATCCGTACGAACAAAAGAACGGAAAACTAAGTATTCCTGTGTATTTTGTTTTGCATAAGGAATTAATTTATAAGCCCAATCTAGCCATACTCGGCGTTTAATACTACCATGAATATTCGGAACATCTGTAAAATAATTAGCAAATCGATAAATTCCCATCATTCGATTTTCTTCTAATCGAACAAAATGCTCGTACGGGAATGGTGTTTCTTGTAATTTCTTTTTCCAGAACATTGGATAAGAAACGATGATTAATATCATAATAATGATTGGAATAAATTGAACGTACAAAATGGATGCAATGAATACAAACGAACATACCATTCGAACAATGCGGTCCATCCATACATTATGGCCCTTATAAGCCCATCTGTACGAAAACTCACTATGAATATTCCACAGTTTAAGTAAAATTGAAGCGACCAATCCAACCATAATGGTTGATGGCTCAAGACCTGCTACTTGTCGAAGCATTGGCCAAGTCACCATATAAAGTAATACAACTATTATTATTTGAGAACTAAAAGTATATTTTAATGCTTTATTAAAATATTGAGGTAATTTCGTTTCAAGGGGAAGCAAATATACCTCGTCCGGTTTTCGAATAAGTGTAACAGGACGACTGAAACCTAGAAAAACTCCGATTATTGCCGCTGTTAACCAAATTGCCGGAAAATCACTTGATGCAATTTTTAGCCATTCGCTATATTGATAACCAGCTGCTCCAAGAACAAACATAATTACAATGGCTAAATGCCCAGTAAAGACGAAGCGCATATATTTTTGAACCTCGCCCATATAATGGGTGAACCTCGTACGCCAAACATCATGCAAGCTATTCATCGTCTTGCTCCTTTGTCATTGCAATGTATAAATCATCCAGGGTTGCATTTGGCATGTTGAATGTTCGGCGTAAATCATCCATCGTACCATATGCACGCAAACGACCATTATGCAATAAAAGGATTTTATCGCAATGCTTTTCCGCTGTTGCTAAAACATGCGTTGACATTAAAATAGCTGCCCCATCTTTTTTCTTTTCATCCATTTGATCTAATAATGATTGAATCGCTAATGGATCCAGCCCTAAAAACGGCTCGTCTATAATATATAAAGAAGGATTTACTAAGAAGGCACACATAATCATTACTTTTTGGCGCATTCCTTTAGAAAAATGAGATGGAAACCAATTTAAACGTTTTTCCATTCTAAATTCTTTCAATAATGGTGTTACTCGTTCTTCTAATGTTCCTAAATCAATTCCATAGGCCATTGCTGTTAACTCTAAATGTTCCTTTAGTGTAAGTTCATCATAAAGCACTGGCGTTTCTGGTATATAGGAGAAAGAAGATCGAAATTGATCCATATTGTCTTTGATTGACACACCATTTAGTAAAATCTCTCCTTTTTGGGGTGTCATTAATCCAATAATATGTTTGATTGTGGTACTTTTACCGGCACCGTTTAAGCCAATTAATCCTACTAACTCCCCTGGTTCAATAGCAAAAGATAGATCATGAATAACAGGTTTTCGTGTATAACCACCTGTTACCGATTGTAATTCTAATACCGTCATCCGAAGTCAACTCCTCTTCTTCTTACATTTTATCAAAAATTCCTCTTTCTAGCAGTTCCTATGTGGTAAAATGAATAGCAAAATAGTGAAAGGTGTGTTTTTTCATGAGCGATTGTTTATTTTGCAAAATTATCGACGGCTCTATTCCAAGTACAAAAATCTATGAAGATGAGTATGTCTATGCTTTTATGGACATCGGTCCATTAACAAAAGGGCATACGTTATTAATCCCAAAAGAGCATGTAGCGAATGTTTTTGAAATGTCCGAAGAAACAGCTGCTAATCTTTTTAAAGTCGCTCCTCGCATTGCGAATGCAATAAAAGATACATTCAAACCAGCTGGTATGAATCTATTAAATAACAATGGTGCACCTGCTGGTCAAAGTGTATTCCATTTCCATTTGCACTTTATCCCAAGATATGATGAAACAGATGGATATAAACCTACTTGGGTGACAAAACAAGATGAATTTACACCAGATATATTAAATGCTTTAGCAGAAGAAATAAAAGCACAACTAAATAATTAACGGTGATTTTCTTTCATAAATTAAACTAGATTATTCGTAATTTATTCAGAAAGGTATTCAAATCCGATGTTATCGGATTTGGATACCTTTTGTTTTGCGTGAGATAAATGAAAGTGCTCTTCAACAATAAGCATAGTATCCGGTAGAATCCACTCGCTTTACGCAGGCGAATGAAGTGAGGGCACTGAAAAACGATTTTACCCCTAATTTTTATAGTACAAATATACTACAATATGAAGTGGAATTAGCTCCGCTTTCCGTGGGCGAACTGACGAGCCTCCTCGCTTGTGCTCCTGCATCGCTTCGCTAGCTTCGTCGCAGAGAAAATCTCGCTGCGGGGTCTCGTCTAGCTCGTTTTCCCACAGGAGTCTCCGCTAATTCCACTTCAACGAAGATAGCTATACAAGAGTTTTATTATAAATTTACATCTATTTTTACTTTTTCAGTGCCCTCCCCTTTTTCCGCAGGAGTCTCATTCATTCTACCTCATAAATACGCTTTCAATATTTATATATCCAAAGAAAATCCAATGAAAAAAGAATCCCTATCTACAAGAGTTAAAGTCAAATTTAAAACCAAAAAGAGGGATTCTTCATTTTTTATTTTACACAAATAGATTATTTCCCCTTTTTTAAATTCGTAGAAATGGGTAGGAACTGCGACACTCCTGCGGAAAAACAAGTAAGAAAGACCCCGGAGCGAACCGTGAAGAGGCTTTCTTGCTTGTCTGCAGAAAGGGAGCGGTTTCTACCCACAACCAATGATAAACAGAATCTCAAAAATTATAGAATTTATCCCACATCAATATAAAATACGGTTAATTTATGTATAAATGTTTAGTTCAATCTGTAATCATGAATAACTCAACTTTAGTAATATTTAACAATACCTTTGTTTAGTACAACCCCCTCTTGCCTTTCAAACAATTAAACTGTAAAATCATTATAAGTTTTCGCTTTCGATCATGAGGATACGGAAGGAGAACAATAGTCGAGCTTAGGCAACTGAATAGGAGAGATGAGAAATGAATACGAAAAACTTAGTATTAATGGCATTACTTGTTGGTGTTGGAGCAGCACTATACGTTGTCATTCCAGGGATTAACGGTGGTATGAAGCCAGACTTCATGTTAACAATGATGTTTATCGGAATCCTACTATTCCCTAGAGTAAAAGAAGTATTTTTGCTTGCTATAACTACCGGAGTAATTTCAGGACTGTTTTCTACATTCCCAGGTGGATTTGTACCGAATATTATCGATAAATTTGTCACAGCATTTGTTTTTTACGCAATCGTTGTTTTATTGAAAAAAGCAGCTCAAAAAGTGGCAATATCATCAGTCCTTGCTGGTATCGGTACAATAATCTCAGGAAGTGTATTTTTAGGTTCTGCAATTTTAGTAACAGGTGCTGATATTCCTTTCGGCGTATTATTCTTAACAGTAGTATTACCTGCTGTAGCCATTAATATCGTAGCATTCATAATTATTTACCCAATTATTATGAATCTCGTAAAACGCTCTAAATTTACAACAGCTTTGAATCAGGCATAAAGAACAGAGAAGTTGGCCCTAAAAGCTACTTTGGGTCAACTCTTTTACTTCATATGATTAAATATCAAGAGATATCTCATAGATTATTTCTCTAAATATGAGATATCTCATTTTATTTTTTTAAAAACATGTTTTAATATAGTAAATAGAGGAAATACATATAGTAAAAGGAGACTGAATATTATGAAACCATCTGCATTTTTACTTGGTCTAACTTCCGGACTTCTAGGTGCTGCTACTGCAGTATTATTGACAACACCACAATCAGGAAAAGAGTTACGATCATCCATAAAAACTACGAAAAACAATGCAAATAACCAGATACAAGATTTTAAAAAACAAGTTACAAATATTAAAAATTCCGTTAATAACATTAAAGTTGAAGTAAATGAAACAATTCCTAAGTTTGTAGACGATGCTAAATTATCTGTAGCCAACTGGCAAGAAGAAACAGCTCCTTTACAAGAACAACTGCAACAAGAAATCGAAGCTTTACAAAACTCTGTAGAGGAAATCCAACAACAAATGAATGCTTTTCAAAACAGAAAAGTAAAAAGTGAATAGATTCTTTGAATATTAATATTATTACACTAAACTTTCCCTCTATAACATTTCTTTATTCTATTGTATATTTTTGTAAGGCAATGATATAATATTAAGAAATTACGAAAGCGGTGATAGTTATGTCCGAAGAATTAATTGCGGCTAAAGAAGCCATGCTCTATTCACAACGTATTGCTCAATTATCTAAAGCTCTCTGGAAAGCCGTAGAAAAAGATTGGCAATCATGGATTAAGCCATATGATTTGAATATAAACGAACACCATGTATTACTTATTGCCAATAATTTAAAGGGTGCTTCCATCTCTGATATTGCCAAGTTCGGAGTGATGCATGTATCAACAGCTTTTAATTTTTCAAAAAATTTAGAAGAACGCGGCTTGCTATCATTCTCTAAGCGTGATGATGATAAAAGAAATACATACGTTGAGCTCACCGAGAAAGGTCATTCATTACTTTTAGAGCTTTATGAAAACTTTAACCAAACTAAACATAGTGTTGTTGAGGGTTCTGTACCTTTAAAAGAAATGTATGGAAGATTCCCACAATTCTTAGAATTAATCGCATTAATCCGGAATATATATGGTGATGATTTTATGGATATTTTTGAAGATTCCCTACGAAATATAGAAGACTAGTTAGACGTATCAACTCCAAATACTGCCCTAATGCAATTTTGGTGTTGATACGTCTTTTATTTTGACTATGTTAAGGTACTGTTAAATTTTTTTAACCAAATTGACGGCATTCTAAGTGCAAAATGACTATTTCCTTTCAATATCAATAATCCAATTTAACAGGTCATTTATTTTAAAGAAAAAGGCGACTCGTTCAAGAAAAATTTAAGCTTGATTTTCCATTCAAAAAGCTTTATCGTTGTATCGATGATTTTATTTTATTTTAGAAATTGGAGATGCTAAAGTTGCATTGCTGGAAAACCATTAATGTACAGAAACAATACGGCCATGATCGTATTTTTTTATTTTCCGCCATCTTTGTAATGATGGTATTTTCTCTCTTTTATATTTCAATGACTGCTTATAAAGATAGCCCAGTATCTGATCAATTATTCCCACTATTTGTTTTAGTGTTTTTAATGATCTATCCTGCTCATAAGCTTTTGCATTTTTTACCGTTAATGCGTTATCGCAAAAGATTGCGATTTTCTATAGAAAAACAATTTAAGGTATTGCCTGTATTAGCTATGCGTATTCATGAACCTATTTTAAAATCACGTTATCTTGTAGCTCTAGTGGTACCATTTATTGTATTGAACAGTATACTTATTATAGGAGCAATTATTTTCCCGGCTTTTAGACATTATTTTTCTATATTGCTAGCATACCATTGTGGATTAAGCTTAATAGATTTGCTTTATGTAAAACATTTGATTCGCTCACCCAAAAAAGCATTAATAGAAGAGACAGATAAAGGATTTGAGATCCTTATTCCTGTTACAAGCAAACGATGACAAACTTGTCATTACTGGATCTCTTTTGTTATGCTATAGGGGTAAAATAGAGGGGAGGAAAAGACTTGATCATTGCCATTGTCGTCCTATTCTCGGTATTCTATCTGTTCCAAATAAATCGGATGACGTACGCTCTATGCGCTCAGAAAGAAATTCCCGAGGAAAAACAACCTAAAATTTATCGCACAATTAATGTGCTTATAACAATTTTATTGATTTCATTTTACTTAGAAATGATGTTTACTCTATAAAATAGGCTGCTCATGGTCATGATGCTTTCTCGTGCCCTATTAAACTAAAAGGAAAAAGACCATTTACCAGTCGGTAAATGGTCTTTCCTTTTTATTAGCAGCCTCCGCCGTAACTGCTGTAACCCATAAATGCTGCACCAACGATGATCAATAAGATGAATAGAACAACGACTAGTGCAAAGCTATTGTTTGAACCATAGTTACCACCTTGATAGCCTCCACTCATTGTCTTACACCCCCTTTCTTAACTATCGTATGCACTGACTAAAATCATCTATAGGCACTTTTTATTGCAACCTTTTCCTTTTTTTTTCGTTGTATGGTATAGTTACATTTGCATAAGTTGAAGTGACTTAAGTTGGGAGAGATAAGGAAAATGAAAAAAACAGTTCTATCATTAACACTTGCAGCGTCTGTACTTGCATTGTCTGCTTGCGGCAACGCTGGAAACGAAAAAGTTGCTACTTCAAAAGTAGGCGACGTCACAAAAGATCAACTATACAACGAAATGAAAGACTCAGTTGGTGATTCAGCATTACAACTAATCATTATCGAAAAAGTATTGAACGATAAATACAAAGTAACCGATAAAGAAGTTGACGCTGAATTCAATAAACAAAAAGAGCAAATGGGTAGTAATTTTGAACAAACATTAGCTGCTCAAAACTTGACTGAAAAATCATTTAAACGTAGCATCAAATTGAATCTTTTACAAGAAGATGCTCTAGCTGACGGTGTAAAAGTATCTGATGCAGAAATGAAAGCCTATTACGAAGAAATGAAAAAAGAAGTAAAAGCTAGCCATATTCTTGTTGCTGATGAAAAAACAGCGAAAGAAGTTAAAGCTAAGTTAGATAAAGGCGAAGACTTCGCTACACTTGCTAAAAAATATTCAACTGACACAGGTTCACAAGCTGCTGGTGGTGAGCTAGGTTGGTTTGGTCCAGATAAAATGGTCCCTGAATTTACAAAAGCTGCGTATTCACTTAAAAAAGGTGAAATCAGCGAACCTGTAAAAACTTCATACGGTTACCACATCATCAAAGTAGAAGATATTCGTGATGCTAAAGTTAAAGGTACTTACGAAGATAACAAAGCAGAAATTAAGAAAAAATTACAACTTCAAAAAGCTGATCAATCACAATTACTATCTAAAGTATCTAAATTGATCAAAGATGCTGACGTGAAAATTGAAGATAAAGACTTAAAAGATGCCCTAGCTCAATTTACAGGCTCAACTGAAGCACCAACTAAATAATATTTCTAAAAAAACCCTCGGACAAACTATTGTCCGAGGGTTTTTCACCTTCAACGATTCACAATTAAGCGTTAGGGCTATTTTAAAATTAATCAATTGTAGGTTTATAGAACGAGCGATTATCAAGCGGGAATAATCGTTCAGTGAATTCTCCAGGTTGTGTTTTACCTAGTGCGCGTTTTAATGTGTTCATCTTCGCATCAATATTATCAATATAATGTAACATTTCAGCTTCTTGAAGCATTGGTTTTTTTGGACTGCCCCATTCTTCTTTACCATGGTGAGATAAAACCATATGTTGAAGAAGCATTACTTCTTCCCCTTCAATATTTAGTGCATCTGCTGCGCGAGCAATTTCAGTCACCATAATTGAAATATGACCAAGCATATTTCCTGTTACTGTATAACTTGTTGAAACTGGTCCTGATAATTCTACTACCTTACCAATATCATGTAAGATTATACCTGCATATAGTAAATCTCTGTTTAACGTTGGATATAAATCCGCAATCGCCTTTCCAAGCTTTAACATGGACACCACATGATCTAATAATCCTGAAGCATAATCATGGTGATTTTTAGTTGCTGCCGGGAAAGTCATCAGTGCTTGTTGTTTTTCCATTATTAGGTGTCGTGTAAGACGAGAAATATTTGGATTTTTAATTTCGAAGAAAAACTCCATTAATTGGTCGAATAATTCCTCTTTTGGCGTTTCAGCAGATTGTACTAAATCTGTTACAGAGATATTCTCATCTTGATTTACTGGGCGAATTGTTTTGATTCGTAATTGTAATTTTCCGCGATAATCATGAATTTCTCCACCAAGTCGTACAATACCGCCTGCTTGGTACATTTTCTCTTGCTCATCACCAGTATCCCAAAGTTTTGCTTCAACGCTACCACTTTTATCTTGTAAAATGAGTGTCATAAATGGCTTTCCCATTGTTGTAACACCTTTTGTCGCTTGTTTAATGAGTAAATATTGATCGACTGGTGCTCCTGCTTGTAATGTTGCAACCCCATTCATACCGAAGTCAATCCCCTTTCATTTTTGAGTTCTGCCACATGGATGATATTTGCTTTATCCCATTGATCCTGCATATCTTCATGACAGGTAAAATAAAGTATTTGATGTTCGACTGCAATACTTTGTATTAATTGTACCATGTAAGTAATTCGTAAACGATCAAAATGGACAAATGGATCATCCATAATAATTGGAAATGGCGCAGATTGTTTCAATGAATTCGCTAATGCATAGCGAAGTGCAATATAAGACTGTTCTTTTGTAGCTTGGGATAATTCTGCAATTGAATAGCGAATTCCCTCTACTGATAATACTTCAAATCTTCCTTCTGTATTCATATAAAGTGTTTCATATCGATTATTTGTTAACATTTTAAAGAAAGATTCAGCTTGAAGTAATACTGATGGAAGCTTCTCTTCTTTTAGTTGATATAAAGTTTCTTGAATCGCTGATGAAATAAGCTTCGTAATCGCCCATTCTTTTGCATTTTCATTTAAAGCAGCTTTTTTCTGCTCGAATTTTTGCAATTCATTCCCATAATGATCATCCTGTAAAAGATGTTCTGTTTTTGCCTGAAGGGTTGCTTGCTCTTTTATAAGAACATCTTTTTGTTGTTGAAGCTCTAGCTCTTGTACTTTGTATTGATTTACTTGATTATTTGCATCCTGGATTGTCCAATTAAGTAAGAGCACTTTATTGTCGAACATTTGAAGTTGTGCATCAATTTGCTTTATCTCGAGTGTTGTGTTCATAAATTGTGTATATTGATCAGCAGCTTCATAAAAAGCATCCGAAGTTTGGACACCAGCTTCTTTTAATAGCTTCAATAGTTCACCACGATACGCATCATCGAGCAGCTGTAGCTCTTCTAATTGCTGTTGTAATTGTTTCTTTCGTTCCAGTGAGCTATCCATAGCATGTTTTTGCTCCAACATCTGTTGATAACCTTGCTGTACAACAGTAGACAAATTCTCCATTGTACAAGCAACACTACAGGCATTAGTTGCTTCTTGTAACCGTTGTTCGATAAAAATTAGAAGTTGTGTCCTTTGTTCTGATTTCGTTATCATACGGCTATTCGATTGTTGAAGCTCACGAACATTTCTAAATAACTCTGATAATAATTCCGGTTGTAGATTTCCTTTAATTTGAAATTTAGCTAAAAATAAATTCAATTGTTCTTTACTTTGTACCACATACATTTTAAGTTTACTCAACGCTTTAGCTGCCTGTTGTTGTTCCATTTCTTTATCTTCTAATTGTTCCTCTACTAAAGCTATTCGATCATCATATTGACGAATTGATTGTTCAAGACGATCCATTTCAGCCGTTTTTGAACTTGCTCTCTGTATTTTTCTTTCATATTTTTCTTGTTGACTGCTGTTTTTCGGATGCTTATTTTGACGTCCAAATAACGAAAAGATAATAATCGCAGCAACTATTCCTATAATTGAAACCATCATTTTCTCTTGCGTTATACCAAGAATGATAGAAATCACTGCTAGTACGATGCTTAGTAGCTTCGCTAATTGCTCTGGCCCTTTTTCGTTTTGCTGTTGTAAAATGGCTTTTGCTTCAAGTGCCGCTTCTTTTTCTTTATGCCATTCGTTCAAACGTTCTTTATCTTTTTCGGTAGGCATATCCTCATATAACTCATCAAGTTTTAATGATAATGATTGAATTTCTTCCTGTAATCGGTCTGCTGTACGTTGTTGGAATCGATATTGTTCTTCTTGTTCTTCCAGTTGTTTAATTAGTCTCTTAAACTGATCTTCTTGTTGTAAAGATACTTCTGCTTGTAAGACTGACTGCTGCTCGTCTACATGAATAAGACCTAAAAGTTGAAATTGGGTTTTCATATCTTGCTGTATTGCCTGTATTTCTCTTTCTATCTGACGAATTTGTATTTGCCACTCTCGCCATTCTCCATCACGATCAACGAGCTCTTTTAATATATTCAGACGTTTTTTATCAAATCCTGCACGTAAATCAGACAATAACAAGTCATAATCATATTGAACTTTTTTTAAAGTTGCTTCGTTTGTTAACTTTCGATCTTGCAATTGTTCATATCGATTAATGCCATTAGCAGGAAACGATGTATAAGAAATAGAAGAGATTTTCAATTCTAATTTACGTTTTTCATCCAGTAAAGGTGCAATCTGCCGAAACTCGTTTAACTGATGCATGTCAATTTGTAGTTGTTGTTCTTGTTCTTGTAAATATACTAATTTTGTTTGAATTTCATTAATTCTTTCCATTGACGGTTCATAGCTATCTAACTTTTTACGTTCCTCTTTTAGTTGCTGGTCTTGTTTTACTAAACTAGCTATCTGTTGATTTAAAAGAGGGACTTTGCCTGATTTTTTAAATAACTCTTGCTGCCTTTTTTCCAATTGTTCTTTAACATTTGATAACTGGTCTGCTCCGGTAGTACCTGATGCTAGTAAAACACGACTTAATTCTTCTTCAGATAGATTTTCGATTTGTTGTAATTGATGTACTGAAAAAGAGAAAACGGCTTCAAAACTTTGACGATTATAGCCTCTTACTATTTTCGCTAATAACTCTTCATGGCCTTGTTCACCATTAGACAGATATACGGTTACATCACCTGCAGCCTTTCCTTTTACACGCTCAATGATGCAATCCCCAAATTCTTGATCGGTTAAATGAATTTGTCCACCGTATTTCCCACCTTTTTTCGGTTCATATCGAAGCTGTTGCTGATTTTTCTGAGGGAATCCAAAAAGTATTTGCAATATAAATTGTTGAATCGTCGTTTTCCCCACTTCGTTTAGACCATAAAAAACATTGATTCCTTTTGATAGTTCCACCGTTATATCTTCATGCTGCCCAAAACCATAAATAACCAACTTCCGAATATTCATCACAACACCCCCTATCCTTTCTTCACACTCATATATTGCTTAAATAATCGCTTAGCCTCTGAAACAAGATTATTCAATTCTTCACTTGTTAGTTCTTCTAAATATCGGCTACCTTTCGGGTGTTGATACAAATCTTTAACAACCTCTTTCAGTTGCTGCTGATTCCACTCATTTAATACTTGTATGACAGATTCAGTCGCAAGTGTTGGTTCATACATATTAATCGTGTTATTGTCGATTTCAAGAGCTTGAACCCATACAAACGGAGTGATTTCTTCCTCTTGTTCACGAATGACCTCAAGCCATTCTAAAGCACTCGAATTTTCAAATAGTGACATACCTTTTTCATCAATATTCTTTAACTGAAGCCAGACAACACCAGCTCCATAATGCTCACGAAAATCGCCTAATGATTCTCTACAAGCGCGTAGTACTTCATTGGCATGAATTAGGTTTTCACAGTCTACTTCAACCTTTTCATAAACTATCGCTGAAGTTGGCACAAAAGTACAATCTGCAGCAAAGTTTGCCATCGTTACATCATAAAATCCTTTTAAGCCCAGTTCTTTACGATGTCTACTTTGAATATTTCCAGGATATATAATGGGTGGATCCGTATGCAAAACTTGACGCTTATGAATATGCCCGAGAGCCCAATAATCGTAGTTTTTCGAAAGTAATTCCTCAATTGTAAAAGGTGCATACACATCATGAGAGGTATTACCTTGCAAACTTCCATGCAACATTCCGATATGCACAGCATTCTGTTCAGTTGCTATTGGATATGTATCAATCATTGATTGAGGAACATGACGTTCTGGATAACTAAAACCATATATATTGACCTCTGTTTCTCGAATATTCAGTACCAATTTTGTTGTTTCTTTTGGCAAAACAAACACATTTTCAGGTAAAGAAAAGCGTGTCCACTTTCCTTTTAGATGGTCATGATTACCGTAGCTTATAACGACAGGAATTTGATGTGCAGATAGCTGTTCCATACCATTTTGAAAGTTCTTTTGTGCTCGAAGGCTTCGTTCTTCCCCATCATAAATATCTCCTACAATAAGAACGAAATCCGGTTTTACTTCAATTGCTTTTTGAATGAATGTTGAAAAAGCTTCAAATGTACTATTTCGTAATTTTTCAAAACCGTTTTCAGGAAGTTCGGACATTCCTTTAAAAGGACTATCTAAGTGCAAATCAGCTGTATGAAAAAATCGAATCGAAGACATTCAATCCCTCATTTCTTAATACGAATATTTGTTCTTATTTTATCATATATTTATAAGCATTTATAGCGTTTTATGCTCGTTCATAGCAATTTTTAATATACAAATAGATGGCTATTTTTGTATACTGAATATATATTCAGTATAAGGGGTGGAAATTAATGCAAACATTTCGATTTACAGCTTTCGAAAAGTCTGGAGAAATTATCAGAGATGAAGCATGGGAATTCTCAGATGAGGCAACAGCTAAATCACAAGGGGCAGAGAAAATCGAACAACTTGGTTTATCAGAAAAAACACATCGCTTAGTGAATCCAAGTGGTAAGTTAATTTTATTTCATGTATAAAACTAAAAAAAAGAGACAGTTCTCTATTAAGAGATGTCTCTTTTTTTCATTCGAAATTCAATAAAATTTCATAGCATTTCCCATTTAATCTATATTAAAATAATTGTTAGTTTTTATTTACCTTCAAAGTTCGCAGGACGTTTTTCGACAAATGACTGGATTCCTTCCAAATGATCTTCAGTTTTACGCATTCTTGTTTGAGCTTCTGCTTCCATTTCTAGAATATTACTTAGCTCAGCTTGTTTTTGAGTATGTAATATTTTCTTGGTTTCAATCATTGCTACGAGTGGTGAATGTAGTAGTTTTTGAGCTAATTGCCCTGCTTGTTCGACTGCTGTTCCATTCTCCACTACTTCATCTACTAATCCTAATTTTTTAGCAGCAAATCCATTTAACACTTCTCCAGCCCAAATCATTTGTTGAGCCTTTGGAACTCCTAATCTTTCTTTCATAAAGAAATGGCCTGCTCCATCTGGAATAAGACCAACCCCAATAAAGTTCATTGCTAACTTACTATCTTCTTCTACTAGAATAATATCAGTTGCTAAGGCTAAACTAAATCCAAGCCCTGCAGCAGATCCATGAACTGCTGCAATCGTAACCATAGGCAATGAATATAATGCTTTGACCATTCGTGAAATATCTACCATGATCTCTGCAATATCAAAACTTCCTTCTCCAACTGTACCGAGCATTGCTTTAATATCTCCTCCAGCAGAAAATACTTTCCCGCTCCCCTTTAAAATGAGTACCTGTATAGTCGATTCATTTTGTAATGCTTCAAAACAATTTGCTAATTCATTAAGCATTACACCATCCATTGCATTCATTGATTGTGGTCGATTTAAACTTACAATCGCTAATCTACCATTTCTTTCGACCGTAATCGTTTCAAATCCCATTCTTAAACACCCCTTCGCATACTTATGTTTGAATTATCTGTTTTCATACTAAACAAATTCGATTTTAAATAATAAATACCTTCATTTTGACTATTTAATTTTGTTTTTACATAAAAATAACATTCACCTTTGACATCGCAAATCACGAACAATCTTTTATTATTAAAATAATTCCAATATATTAATATTAAGAGTTTTAACCTTAAACTTATGCTTGAATTTTAATCATCAATTTAATTATTTTAAATATTCAAAATCAACAATAAACAATGATTTGCTCTACTTTTGTAATTGCTTTCATAAACATTATTATGACATTATTGTCCTTTCTGAAAAGACGTACATTTATTTTATATAAATTATAAAAAGTTCGTATTCTACTATGTTTTATTAGCGTTCAAAACAATAATTTTAAGAAATTTCGAAAATAAGGTTGACATTCGATGATTTTGGTTTTAATATTGGGTTAAATTTAATACGACGAAAAAATACGACGACGAAGACATGCTTAACGATTTGAAAATCCCACAGCGAGCTGATGGTAGGTGGAAATCAGTGATTTCAACGGTAAGTTCCACTTCTGAGTAGGTATTCTGAACATTCCAAAGTAGGTATACCCGGTCCATGCACGTTAAGCATATAGCAAAGACTGTCCACTATAAAAGGACAGTAAACAAGGGTGGTACCGCGATTGTTCATACAAGCTTTTCGCCCCTTACGACGGTAAGGGTGTGGAAGGCTTTTTATTTTTTGGCTTAATGGCTCATTTATTCCAACAAGCTAGTCATTAATGCTGAATCAATTTTCCAAAAATGAGAGGAGCAATTATTCATGTTACAAGATTATCAACTATTACGTATTCCAGGACCAACACCAATTCCACCAAGCGTTGAGCGTGCAATGGCTAAGCCAATGATCGGGCATCGTGGCAACGAAACTAGTCAGATGATTCAAAATATTAAACCTAGACTGAAAAAAGTATTTGGTACAACTGAGGATGTCATGATGTTAACAGGCAGTGGTACTTCAGGTCTTGAAGCTGCAATCGTAAACGTTGTGAAACCAGAAGATAAAGTGTTAGTTGTTGCTACAGGTGTATTCGGCAACCGTTTCACAAAAATCTGTGAAGCATACCAAATTAACGTAGAAGAATACAAAGTAGAATGGGGTACTGCATTAAAACCAACTGAAATTGCTGAATATGTAAAAGCTAACCCAGATATCAAAGCTGTATTCTCTACTTACTGTGAAACATCAACAGGTGTTCTAAACCCAGTTGGTGAATTAGCTCAAGCGATTCATGCGGTAAATAACGAAACATTAGTCATCATTGATGGTGTATCTTGCATGGCTGGCGTTGAAACAAAAATGGATGAATGGGGCATTGATGTTGTTGTAACTGGTTCTCAAAAAGCATTTATGCTACCTGCTGGCTTAAACTTTATCGCAGCTAGCGAACGTGCTTGGAAAGTAATCGAATCTAATCCGAAAAAAGGATTCTATTTAGACCTTACAAAATATCGTGATAATTTAGCGAAAGACACTACTCCTTTCACTCCAGCATTATCATTATTATTCGGTTTAGAACAAGTACTTGAAAATTTCGAACAAGAAGGTCTTGAAAATGTATATGCTCGTCATCAATTAATGCGTGATATGACTCGTGCAGCTTTCAAAGCTTTAGATCTTCCACTATTTGCTTCAGACGAAGATGGTTCTCCAACTGTTACTTCTGTAAAACCTGAAGACTTTGATGCAGAAGCATTCCGTAAAGTATTAAAAGCTGACTTCAACTTATCAGTTGCAGGTGGTCAAGCAGATCTTAAAGGGAAAATCTTCCGCGTTGGCCATATGGGCTATTGCGCACCAACAGATGTACTTCAATATCTAGCTGCAATGGAAATTGCACTTGTTAAAGTAGGGAAAAACATTCAACTTGGCGCTGGCATTGCAGCAGCTCAGGCGATTTACTTACAAAATACAACAGAAAAAGTTGCACAATAAGGAGAGAATATAGAGATGGCTATTAACATTTTAATCAGTGACCCACTAAGCGAAGATGGTATTTACCCTCTTCGTCAAGAACAAGAACTAGATTTGAATATTGTGATTAACACTGGCCTTCAACCAGAGGAATTAAAAGCAATTATTAAAGATTTCGACGTATTACTTGTACGCAGTCAAACAAAAGTAACTCGTGACATTATCGAAGCTGCAGATAACTTAAAACTAATCGGCCGTGCAGGTGTTGGTGTTGATAATATTGATCTTAATGCTGCTACTGAAAAAGGGATTATCGTTGTTAACGCTCCTGACGGTAATACAAACTCAGCTGCTGAACATACAACTGCGATGATTATGTCTCTTGCTCGCCACATTCCACATGCCTACTTATCATTAAAAGAAGGTCGCTGGGATCGTAAGAAATTCGTCGGAGTTGAACTTAAAAACAAAACATTAGGTGTAATCGGTTTTGGTCGAATTGGTCAAGAAGTTGCTCATCGTGCAAAAGGTAATCGTATGAATGTTATTGCGTATGATCCATTCCTAACTGCTGAAAAAGCTGAAAAAGCAGGTGTTGATTTTGGTACTGTAGAAGATGTAGCTCGTGTTGCCGACTTTATCACAGTGCACACACCACTTCTAGATTCTACTCGTCATATGATTAATGAAGAAGTTTTCAACGTGATGAAAAACGACGTTCGCATTATTAACTGTGCACGTGGCGGTATCATTGATGAAGAAGCTCTTTACAATGCCATTGAATCAGGTAAAGTGGCTGGCGCTGCTCTAGACGTAATGGAAGATGAACCATTCGTAGGCAACCGTCTGCTAGACTTACCACAAGTAATCGCTACACCTCACCTTGGTGCATCTACTATTGAAGCACAAGAATCTGTAGCTGTAGATGTAAGTAATGACATCTTAAGCTACTTTAAAGTCGGAACAGTTCGTAATCCTGTGAACATGCCATCAGTTCCGAAAGATATGGTCGCAAAAGTAGAACCATTCTTCGATCTTGGTGACAAAATCGGTGCATTCGTTTCTAACCTTACAGATGAAGCTGTAGAAGAAATCAACGTTTACTATTCAGGCGAGCTTGCTAGTTTCGATGTTCGACCATTAACAAACAACACTGTGAAAGGTGTACTTACTCGTAACCTTGGCAATCACGTAAACAACGTAAATGCTCGTTACTTAGCTGAACGTAACGCAATCAAAATTAACGAACATAAATCTACAACTGCGAAAGCATTCTTAAACTCTATCTCTGTTGAACTTGTAACAAAAAATGAAACTCATAAAGTCAAAGGAACATTATTAAACGGCCTTGGTGCTCGTATTGTTCAAGTAGATGAATATGTAGTTGACGTCGTTCCACAAGGTCACTTAATCTTCATCAAACATACCGACAAACCAGGAGCAATCGGCCGTGTAGGTACACTCCTTGCCGAAAAAGATATCAACATTGCAACAATGCAAGTTGGTCGCTCAAACCAAGGTGGAAATGCTATTATGATGCTTTCTGTGGATAATACAGTGGACAACGTAGAATTTTTAACAACTCAAGATAACATCTTTGAAGCAAAAGCAATTAATCTATAACGCATTTTATATAAATAATATGAAGCAGCCTCATTTTACGGAGGCTGCTTCGTTATGGTGCATCATATTAATCCAAATATTTTGTAGAATTTAGAAAATGAATAAATACATCTTGTTCTTTAAACTCTATTAAGTGGATTCCCGTGTCGTCTGTAAAAGTCTTGATACTGTTAGCTAAAGGTATGTTCATCGCACAGTTTAGCAGATTCATTATAGTACCTCCATGAGCAACAATTGCTATACACTCAACTTCTTTATACTCCGATTGAATCTTACTTAAAATACGTTCCACTCGATAACGAAAATCAATTTCCGATTCCCCACCTTCGATTGCTACATGCATCGCTCTTCCTTCTTTTGGATAAGGATATTTTATAGCAGCTTCCTTTCTGGACATTCCTGCTAAGACACCATTATTATATTCCATTAAATCCGGTTCTACTATCAATACACAATTACACTTGTCCTGAAGAATTTCAGCTGTCTTTTGAGCTCTTTGCAACGGGCTCGCTATAATAAGTTCCACATTAAAATGAGCAGAAATATAATTTGCCATTTTCTTAGCTTGATCCAAACCTGTTTCAGTTAACGGATAGTCTGCACGACCTTCATGTACATCCAATAAATCTGCTTGTGATTCTCCATGGCGAATAATTAATAATTTCAATTTCAGATCTCCTTTTTATGTATATTGTCTTAATAACCCCTAACGTTTATAAAAAAAAGAGTAGCCAGCTAGCTACTCTGTATATTCAATATAATCGATAAAGCACTAATACCAATGTTAAAATACTTGCAACAATAGTCATCGGATCTTTCAATAATTTTTTCATAGTCTTCATTTCCTTCCCATCGGTATGAACGACTTTTTTCTTTTAAAGTTTCATAATTTCATCTATTTAATATTATCTAATAATTGAACAAGGTCATGTAGCGAATTAATTTCGTAAGTAGGTGTAATTCCTTCAATATGCTGTTTATCTTCACGATTAATCCAAGCAGAGCGCATTTGAACACGAGAAGAACCAAGAATATCAGTCATTAAATTATCCCCTACCATAATAGCCTCATCTGCATCTACTTTTGCCGTTTCTAAAACACACTTGAAAATGGAAGCTGCGGGCTTCCCTTCGCCAAAATCACCTGAAATAATAATATGGTCAAAATAAGGGGCAATTTCTGGCGTAATTTGCAATTTTGTATTTTGCAAACTTGGTGCACCATTGGTCAGTAAAATAAGTTGATACTTTCCTTTTAAAGTATCTAATACTTCAAATGTTTCTTCATAAACAAAAGGACTTTGTTTTCTTACTTCAACAAAGTATTCTCCTAATTCTGCTCCTAGTGATTCATCACTTACACCAAGTTTCTCTAAGCCTCCAGTCCAAGCAGCTTTACGATAATTTGGCGCTATCTTTTTTAGTTCTTGAAATTGAGGTGTAGGATCATCAAATGTCCCCCATAATCCTTCGAATGGGTTAATTCCAATCATTTGTGTGTAATCAAATGTAGGATATGTACTATATAAATCACGTGCAGTTCGTCGTACAGCTTCTTCTAATTGCTCGACATCGATATCAACAACGGACGCAGCTTTCTCACATGTTAATGAAAATGCTGTGGCAATGCTTTTTTTATCCCATAATAATGTATCATCTAAATCGAATATTACAGTTGAAATTGTCATTCGTATACTCGCTCCCTACCTACTTTTTATGCTGTTAAAGATATCGTAGCATATTTTTAAATTAAAAAAACGGAATTTTCTTTAACTTTTATTTTTTTATTTACAATTAGGAAATACATAACTTTTTTGGTTCTCATATTATTTTATTATTAAGATTTTTGATATATACGAATTCTATGCACATTCATTTATAAATAAAACAATCATGAGCTTTGGCTCCCAACCCATTCAACAAAAAACTCCTGCCGAAAAAATTTCGACAAGAGATTCTTTTGTATATTAAAATTTTTTGAATTTGAAATTACACTATTTTTCCACTTTCGAATTACTCTGCTCGCCATTTCGTGATTTGATCGTCTGTACCATACACAAAATGCCCTTCAACTACTTCATGCAACGTTTGCTCACCATCGACTTCTTCCTCTTTATAGGGGATCCTTGTTCGCTTACTTTCTGAAATAGGATCAGGAAGTGGAATTGCAGATAATAGTGATTTCGTATATGGATGTATTGGATGTCGGTAAATATCTTCTGATGTACCTATTTCGAGAATTTTACCGGCACGCATTACCGCTATTCGATCACTTATATATTTCACCATTGAAAGGTCATGTGCGATAAATAAATAGGTCAAACCATGTTTCTTTTGTAGCTCTTTCAACAAGTTTACAACTTGGGCTTGAATGGAAACGTCAAGTGCTGAGATCGGTTCATCGGCAATGATAAAGCTTGGATTTAAGCTAAGAGCTCTTGCAATTCCAATACGTTGGCGTTGACCACCTGAGAATTCGTGAGCGTAACGATTCATATGCTCACGATTTAGTCCCACTGCTTCGAGCAATTTGCCAATGCGCTCTTTTCGTTCTTTTTTATCTTTGTATAGGCCATGAATATTGAAACCTTCTGCAATGATTTCACCAGCAGTCATTCGTGGATTTAAAGATGCATAGGGATCCTGGAAAATCATTTGCATTTCCTTATTAAAAGATTTTAAATCCTTATGATTCTTTTTATCATGCACATTACGTCCTTTAAAGATAATTTCACCATCTGTAATGTCATATAAACGAATAATGGATCGACCAGTAGTTGACTTTCCACACCCAGATTCCCCTACAAGCCCTAGCGTTTCACCTTTAAAGACATCGAAGCTAATACCATCTACGGCTTTGATCGAACCAAAATACTGTTTTAAATTTTTTACTTCTAATATTTTCTCAGCCATTTTTAGCTTCCTCCTTCTCAAGATAGCCTTCTATTCGCTTACGCACTTCTTCTGGAACAGAAACTTCTGGTGCATCTGGATGTAGTAGCCATGTCTTTGCGAAATGTGTTTCACTCACTTGGAACATTGGTGGCTCTTCTTCATAATCTATCTGCATCGCAAACTCATTACGTGGTGCAAAGGCATCTCCTATTGGAGGATGAATTAAATCTGGTGGTGATCCTGGAATCGTACGCAATAATTCATCTGTATTGTTATCTAAGTCCGGCATTGAACCAAGTAAGCCCCATGTATATGGATGCTTTGGATCGTAGAAAATTTCATTTACTGTACCGTATTCGACAATTTGTCCAGCATACATAACAGCTACATGATCCGCAACATTCGCAACTACCCCAAGGTCATGTGTGATGAAAATAATGGATGTATCACTATTACGTTGAATATCCTTCATCAACTCTAAAATTTGAGCTTGAATTGTAACATCTAGTGCTGTTGTAGGTTCATCGGCTATGAGCAGTTTTGGTTCTGCTGCAAGTGCAATAGCTATTACAACGCGTTGACGCATACCACCCGAAAATTCATGTGGGTATTGTTTGAATCGTTTTTCTGGGAATGGAATCCCTACTTCAACAAGTAGCTCAATTGCACGTTTTTTGGCAAATTCACGTGTTGCTTTTTTGTTGTGTTTTAAAATAACTTCCATGATTTGCTTCCCAACTTTCATTGTTGGGTTTAAAGCAGTCATTGGATCTTGGAAAATCATCGCAATATCGTTACCACGAATTTTCGTCATTTCTTTTTCAGTGCATTTTACTAA
This sequence comes from Rummeliibacillus sp. NPDC094406, assembly GCF_044763875.1. NCBI lineage: Bacteria > Bacillati > Bacillota > Bacilli > Caryophanales > Caryophanaceae > Rummeliibacillus > Rummeliibacillus sp. NPDC094406. Next base: position 213,296 of record NZ_JBIWGZ010000006.1, read on the forward strand.
GTCCTTGCCGTTAAATAATATTTCTCCGCTTGCATAAATTCCTGGCGGCTGTGGTACGAGCTTCATTAATGCATTACTCGTTACTGATTTTCCTGAACCCGATTCACCTACAATCGCTAGCGTTTGACCCTTTTCTAAAGAAAAGTTAACGCCGCGAACAGCATGAACGAGCCCTGCATATGTTTTGAAATTGATTCGTAAATCTTTTACTTCAATAATCTTTTCGCCCATTCTATTCACCCTTTTCTATTTACGTAATTTTGGATCAAGCGCATCACGAAGACCATCACCTACTGCATTGAAGGCAAAAATCGTAACCGAGATAAATACAGCAGGGAAAATCAGACGCCAAGGTGCTGTTTCTAAAGCGTTGTTCCCTTCAGATGCCATTGTTCCCCAACTTGCCATTGGTGCTGGTACACCTAGTCCTAGATAACTTAAGAAAGACTCCGTGAAAATAGCAGTTGGAATTGTTAATGTCATTGTTACTAAGATTGCACCAAGTGCATTTGGCACTAAGTGCTTCAGAATTATATGTTTGGTACCTGCTCCAAGTGTTCTAGCGGCAAGTACGTATTCTTGGTTCTTAATTGAAAGTACCTCTCCTCGGACAATTCGTGCCATGTTTACCCAACCTGTAATGGAAAGAGCAATGATCATTGGCAACAACCCTGGTTGTAATACTACTAAAAGAATGATTACAACAAGTAAATATGGAACCGCTGTTAAAACGTCGGCAATACGCATCATAATATCATCTAAACGACCGCCAACTAATCCTGAAATTGCGCCCCATGCAACACCAATGATTAAATCAATAATCGCTGCTGTAATACCGATGAATAATGAAATACGCGCACCGAACCAAACACGGACAAATACATCACGCCCAAGATCATCGGTACCAAACCAATGTTTCAATGACGGTGCTTTATTATATACACCTAACTGTTCACGATAGCTGTAAGGAGATAACCATGGAACGATTATAGCCATCAAAATAACGATGATTAATATGATTAAACCAACAATCGCTAGCTTATTATGCGAGAAACGATACATAACTTCCTTCCAGAAGGAAACGGACTTTTCAGCAAGTTTATCTGTTTCTGCATGATTTCCACCAACGATTTTAAATTTATCTTTTGTAATATTTGGTAGCTGTTGTGTCATGATTTTTTCGCTCCTTTCAGCTTAATTCGTGGATCGATGAATCCATATAAAATATCAACGATTAATACTGCGAATAACAAGATAATTGAGTAGAACACGGTTGTCCCCATAATGACTGTGTAATCTCGGTTCGTGATACTTGTAACGAAGTATTTTCCTAGACCAGGGATTGCGAAAATTTGCTCAACTATGAAACTACCTGTAACAACACCAGCAGCTAATGGCCCTATATACGTAACAACTGGTAATAGAGCATTTCGTAGTGTATGTTTGAATACAGTTGTCCATTTTCCTATTCCTTTAGCACGTGCCATTTTCACATATTCACTATGATTTTGTTCAAGCATACTTGAGCGAGTTAGTTTTGCTATAAAGCCCATATGTGTTATAGCAATTGCTAGTGCAGGCAAAATACTGTAGGTAAATCCATTCCATCCGCTTATAGGAAATAACTGTAATTTCAGCCCTACAAAGTATTGTAGTAAACCTGCTAAGATAAATGATGGTACTGAAATACCTAACACTGCAAAGGTTGTTGCTAAATAATCCGGGAGTTTGTTATGGTATAACGCCGCAATTACTCCGATTATTACACCAAATCCGACAGCTAATAGCATGGCTTCAATCCCTAATGTTAGGGAAATTGGGAAGCTTTCAGAAATCATATCGTTTGTAGAGCGACCTTTATATTTCATCGATTCACCAAAATCAAATTGGGCTGTAGCAACTAAATAATCTTTATATTGAATGTACCAGGGGTTATTTAAGCCGTATGACTCGTTCAGCTGTTCTTGAATAGCTGGGGGGAAATTCTTTTCAGATGCAAACGGGCTACCAGGGGCAAGTCGCATTAAGAAGAATGTAATCGTCACAATTACAAATAATGCGATGAAAATATAAACACATCTCTTTAAGATGTACTTGAGCATTTTAATTCCTCCTTTGATTCACATTTGCGAAATAAAGGGCTGCTATTTAATCGATGATCTCGACTAAAAGCAGCCCAACTACCTTGTAGTAGATATGATTTGTCTATTAATTACAATAAAGTGAAACTTCCATTAGTGGGGTTTTCTTCATCCCCATTGATGGTTAGTTGAACCAATCGGGCTTTTACGGGCAGTTATCCCCCACCTATCTTCTTTGCTTCTCTCAATCTTGAGGTGGTGGTATTACTGCCCGTTAATGCGGGATCAATAGTTTTTACTATTATTTTTGAATATCTACAGACTTAAGGTCAATTTCGCCCAATTTGTTTGGTTCCATGTTTTTCACATAATCTTTTTGTACGTAGTTGTTAACATAGAAGTAGATTGGTGCTACAGGGAATTCTTGAGTAATGATTTTGTTACCTTCTTTTAAGTACTCAAGACGTTTTGCTTCGTCAGTTTCTTTCACAGCTTTTTCCATAAGTGATTTGTACTGTGGATTTTCCCAACCAGTATCATTGTTACCGTTTTTAGCAGTATCATATCGTTCTAGGAATGTGTAAGCATCGTTGAAATCAGCAATCCACCCCATACGAGCTGCGTCGTAGTCTAGAGCAGATACTTTATCAAGATATACTTGCCATTCAGAGTTATCGATTTTTACTTCGATTCCTAAGTTTTTCGCCCAACCTTCTTGAATGTATTGAGCGATTGCTTGGTGAGCTTCACTTGTGTTAATCGAAATACCAATCTTAATATCACTTGCTTTTTTAATACCTAATTCTTTCATACCTGCTTCAAGTGCTTTTTTAGCACCATCTATATCGTTATCTTTGAAACCATTATTTTCATCTTCAAAACCAGCGATTGCTATAGGAACATCACTAAGAGCTGCTGGCTGTCCACCTTTAAGAATGTCTTTTGATAAACCTTCGCGGTCAATTGCAAGAGTTAAAGCTTTACGAATGTTCGCGTTTTTAGTGAATTTACCTTTAGTATTGAATTTGTATTCATATACTGCAGCGTAGTCTTTGTTTTTAAGTGTACCGTCTTTTTTGTAGCCATCCATTGCATCAAGTGGAACAACTTGGAATGGAGAACCTAAGTAATCGATGTCCCCACTTTGGAACATACGGTGTGCTGTTGCTTCAGATTCAACCATTTTCATGTTGATCGTATTTAAAGCTACATTGTCTTTATCCCAGTAATCAGCATTCTTTTTAATCGAAATAGAATCACTGTGTTTCCATTCATCAAATGTAAATGGACCATTTGTTACGTAAGTGTCTCCTGCTTCAGCAGCCCACTTTTTATTGTCTTTAACTACTTTTTCATTAACTGGCAAGTAAGTATAGAAGGCAGTTAATTCTAAAAAGTAAGGTGTTGGATTTTCAAGAGTTACTTCTAAAGTTTTGTCATCAACGACTTTAATACCTACAGCATCTTCTTTACCTTTACCATCGTTGTAAGCTTGAGCGCCTTTGATTGGGTAAAGAATTGAAGCGTACTCAGAAGCATTTTTAGGATTTAATGCCCATTTCCAAGCGTAAGCGAAATCTCCAGCTACAACTTGATCGCCGTTTGACCATTTTTGATCACGTAAAGTAAATGTATATTTCAATTTGTCGTCACTTACTTTAATATCTTCTGCAGCAGCGTTTTGTACTTTACCATCTTTGTCAACACGAGTTAAACCTTCAAAAAGACTGCGAAGAATTGCACCAGAAATATTATCATTTGCAAGTTGCGGATTCATGCTTGGCGGTTCTGAAGCAATAGTTAGATTTAATGTTTTATCTTCAGATTTAGTTTCTGTTGTCTTTGATGACTCATCTGTTTTTTCTTTAGATCCACCAAAGTTACATGCTGCTAATACAAGCATTAAAGCTGATAAAAGCACCAGTGATAAAAACTTTTTCTTCATAATAATCCCCCTTATTTTGTTAAAATAATATTATTTATAGCTACTAACTAAAAGTAACTATCTATTACTATAGCAGAGGATAAAATATAAAAAAACAAATTATCTAAATTTTCTAAAATACATCAATTTTCTAAAATTTATGTCATATAAACTATTTATGTATAAATATTATTCTATTATCAAAATATATTAATTTAAAATGTGATTTATGAATTTTTATACATTTTGTGAATTTATCACCCCAGAGACCCCCTGAAAATTTCTTACGCTCTAAAGCGTTAAAGTGTCTGTTTGAGTTAAAAAAAGCCCTCATCAAGAAAATTGATGAGGGGCATTTGAATATTCATTACCAAGCTATTCTCTTATTAATTCCTAAGAGACTATGAGACTGTGTTATTTATACCATTTGGCAATTTGTTGATCTGTGCCATAAACAAAGTGTCCTGGGAATACTTCATGAGTTGAAGCATCATCCCCTGTTTCTTCGTGTTCATAAGGTATACGAGTACGCTTACTTTCAGAAATTGGGTCTGGTAGTGGAATCGCTGAAAGTAGAGATTTCGTATAAGGATGTACCGGGTATTGATAAATATCTTCTGAAGAACCAAGCTCTAAAATTTTCCCACGACGCATTACAGCGATACGATCACTGATATATTTAACCATTGAAAGGTCATGTGCGATAAATAAATAAGTTAAACCATGTTTATTTTGTAGCTCTTTCAACAAGTTTACAACTTGGGCTTGTATGGAAACATCCAGTGCTGAGATAGGTTCATCCGCAATGATAAAACTTGGATTTAAACTTAATGCACGTGCAATACCTATACGTTGGCGTTGACCACCAGAGAATTCATGAGCATAGCGGCTCGCATGTTCTCGGTTTAGCCCTACTGCTTCAAGTAATGAGCCAATTTTCTCTTTGCGTTCTGCTTTGTTTTTATATAAGCCGTGAATATCAAAGCCTTCTGCAATGATTTCTCCGGCTGTCATACGTGGGTTAAGTGATGCATATGGATCTTGGAAGATCATTTGCATTTCACGGTTAAAGTCTTTTAATTCTTTTCGAGACTTTTTGCCATGGATATCTTTCCCTTTGAATTTAATCTCACCGTCTGTAATATCGTATAGGCGAATAATGGAACGACCAGTCGTAGATTTACCACAGCCTGATTCGCCAACTAGACCAAGTGTTTCACCTTTGTAAACATCGAAGTTAATACCATCTACAGCTTGGATTGAACCGAAATACTGTTTTAAATTTTTAACTTCTAAAATTTTCTCAGCCATTTTGAGCACCTTCCTTCGCTAAATATCCATCGATTCGTTTTTGAACCGCTTCTGGCACTGGAACTTCCGGTGCATCTGGATGTAGTAGCCAAGTTTTTGCGTAGTGCGTATCACTTACTTTAAACATTGGTGGTTCTTGTTCGTAATCGATTTGCATTGCATACTCATTACGTGGTGCGAATGCATCACCTTTTGGTGGATTGATTAGATCTGGTGGTGAACCTGGGATTGTACGCAACAATTCATCGGTACTATTATCAAGATCTGGCATTGAGCCAAGTAATCCCCAAGTGTAAGGGTGTCTTGGATTATAGAAAATCTCATTAACTGTGCCGTATTCCACGATTTGCCCAGCATACATAACTGCTACACGGTCTGCAATATTCGCTACGACACCCAGATCATGCGTAATGAAAATAATGGATGTATTACTTTTCCTTTGAATTTCCTTCATCAATTCAATAATTTGTGCTTGGATTGTTACGTCAAGTGCCGTTGTTGGTTCATCCGCAATTAGAAGCTTTGGATTAGCTGCAAGTGCGATGGCAATAACTACGCGTTGGCGCATACCGCCTGAAAATTCATGTGGGTATTGTTTAAAGCGTTGCTCAGGATATGGAATCCCTACTTCATCAAGTAATTCAATTGCACGTTTTTTCGCAGATTCACGGGTAGCTTTTTTGTTGTGTTTTAAAATAACCTCCATGATTTGCTTACCAACTTTCATCGTTGGGTTTAAGGCAGTCATTGGATCTTGGAATATCATCGCAATATCGTTACCACGGATTTTCGTCATCTCTTTTTCAGATAAAGGAATGAGGTCTCGTCCTTCGAATAGGATTTGACCATGATCATAAATGCCTGGTGGTTGAGGAATGAGTTTCATCAAAGCATTACTTGTAACACTTTTACCAGAACCTGATTCACCAACGATGGCAAGTGTTTCACCTTGTTTAAGGTCGAAACTAACACCACGAACCGCGTGAACAATACCTGCATACGTTTTAAAGTTAATTTTTAAATCTTTTACTTCTAATAATGTTTCACTCATTTTCTCACCTACTTCCTTGATTATTTACGTAATTTTGGATCTAATGCATCGCGAAGACCATCGCCAACTGCATTAAAGGCAAAAATCGTTACCGAGATAAAAAATGCTGGGAAGATTAGACGCCAAGGTGCTGTTTCTAATGCGTTATTCCCTTCAGATGCCATTGTTCCCCAACTTGCCATTGGTGCTGGAACACCTAGTCCTAAATAACTTAAGAAAGACTCTGTAAAAATAGCATTTGGAATCGTTAATGTCATTGTTACCAAGATTGCACCAAGTGCATTTGGCACTAGGTGTTTCAAAATAATATGTTTAGTACCTGCACCTAGAGTTCTTGCAGCAAGTACGTATTCTTGATTTTTAATTGAAAGTACTTCCCCACGGACAATACGTGCCATGTTCACCCACCCTGTGATAGAAAGTGCGATGATCATTGGTAGTAAACCTGGTTGTAGCACAACAAGTAAGATGATTACTACTAATAGATAAGGAACTGCAGTTAATACGTCAGCAATACGCATCATAATATCATCAATGCGACCACCTAATAAACCTGCGATAGCGCCCCATGCAACACCGATGATTAGATCAATCACAGCTGCAGTTAAGCCGATAAATAGAGAAATTCGAGCCCCTACCCATACACGTACAAATACGTCACGTCCTAGATCATCAGTTCCAAACCAGTGCTTTGCAGATGGAGGAGCATTATATACGCCTAACTGTTCTCTATAGCTATATGGAGAAAAAACAGGAACGAAAATAGCAAGTAACATAACAATTGCTAAAATAATCAAACCTACAATCGCTAATTTGTTATGAGAGAAGCGAAGCATTACTTCCTTCCAGAAAGACACTGATTTTTCAGAAAGTTTTTCTGTATCCGCATGATTTCCACCAACAATTTTGAACTTGTCTTTTGAAATCTTAGGAGTTTCCTTTAAAGATTGTGTCATTATTTTTTCGCTCCTTTCAGCTTGATACGTGGATCGATGAATCCATATAGAATATCTACTAGTAATACCGCAAATAATAGAATAATTGAATAGAATACTGTAGTACCCATAATTACCGTATAATCACGGTTTGTAATACTAGTTACAAAATATTTTCCTAAACCAGGAATTGCGAAGATTTGTTCCACGATGAAACTACCTGTAATAACACCAGCTGCTAATGGTCCTAGATACGTAACAACTGGTAGAAGAGCATTTCGTAGGGTGTGTTTGAAGACGGTTGTCCATTTACCAATCCCTTTAGCGCGTGCCATTTTCACATATTCACTATGATTTTGTTCAAGCATACTTGAACGAGTTAGTTTTGCGATAAAACCCATATGTGTAATCGCGATTGCAAGTGCAGGCAAAATACTATAAACGAAGCCATTCCAACCACTAATCGGTAATAGCTGCATTTTTAGGCCAACAAAGTATTGTAATAATCCCGCTAAAATAAAGGACGGAACAGATATACCAAGGACTGCAAATGTAGTCCCTAAATAATCGGGGAATTTATTATGATAGAGTGCTGATACAACACCTATTAAAACACCTAAACCAACTGCAAGAATCATTGCTTCAATACCTAATGTCAAAGATATCGGGAAACTTTCACTGATCATATCATTTGTAGAACGACCTTTATATTTCATAGATTCACCAAAATCGAATTTTGCAGTTGAAATTAAATAGTCTTTATATTGAACATACCATGGATTATCTAATCCATATTCCTCATTAAGAGCTTGCTGAATTTCAGGTGGCACACTCTTTTCGCTTGCAAATGGGCTACCAGGAGCAATTCTCATAAGGAAGAATGTAACAGTTACAATTACAAATAGTGCAATCAGTATATATCCAAGTCTTTTTAAAATATACTTAACCATTCGTATAGCCTCCTCAATTTTTCATAATAGAATGGGTTGCCGAGTACTCACCGAAGTGATGCCTGGCAACCCTAATTGTCATTACTTACCAGAAGGCTAGTAATACAAAATGTTATGAATTATTTTTCGATTTTAACATTTTTAAGGTTAATGTTTCCTAGTAGGTCAGGAGCCATACCTTTAACGTAATCTTTTGCAACATATAGATTCGTATAATCATAAATTGGTGCTACTGGATATTCAGACATAAATACTTGTTCAGCTTCTTGAAGAAGTTCTAAGCGTTTTGCTTCATCAGTTTCTTTAGTAGCTTTAGCCATTAAGTCTTTATATTTTGGATTTTCCCAACCAGTGTTGTTGTTACCGTTATCAGCAGTTGTATATGCATCTAAGAATGTGTTTGCATCATTATAGTCACCAGTCCAACCCATTCGAGCAACTTGGTAGTCTAATTTTTTCACTTTGTCTAGGTAAACTTGCCATTCAGAAGTATCCATTGTTACGTCAATACCTAAGTTTTTATGCCAACCTTCTTGGATGTATTGAGCGATAGCTTGGTGAGCTTCGTCAGTGTTAATAGAAAGTTTGATTTTAATATCACTAGCTTTAGAAATACCTAATTCTTTCATACCTTGGTTAAGGGCAGCTTTTGCACCTTCAACATCGTTGTCTTTGAAGAATTGTTTTTGAGTATCCCAACCAGAGATTGATTTTGGAACGATACCATTAGCAGGTTTTTGTTCACCTTTTGTAATGTTATCAATTAATCCTTGACGGTCAATTGCAAGAGTTAATGCTTTACGGATATTTGCGTTTTTCAACACTTTATCTTTTGTATTGAATTTGTAGACATAGCTTGATCCTAAATCCGAAATGTGTAGTGATTTGTCTTTCTTATAAGTGTCAATTTTATCAAGTGATACTGATTGGAAAGGCGCACCGATAAAATCAAGATCACCACTTTGGAACATACGGTCAGCTGTAGCAGCAGATTCAACCATTGTAATTTTGACTGTATCAAGATCTACATTGTTTTTATCCCAGTAGTTTTTAGATTTTTTAAGGGTTACTGATTCGTTGTGTTTCCATTCAGATAATTCGTATGGTCCGTTTGTTACGTAGTTTGCACCAGCATCAGCTGCCCAGTCTTTTTTACCTTCTACTACTTTTTGATCAACTGGGAAGTAAGAGTAGAATGCAGTTAATTTTAAGAAGTACGGTGTTGGATTGTTTAATTTTACTTCTAGCGTTTTGTCATCGATAGCTTTTACACCAACATCTTCAACTTTACCTTTACCAGTGTTGTAAGCTTCTGCACCTTTGATAGGGTATAAGATGTAAGAATATTGCGAAGCATTTTTAGGGTTTAATATCCATTTCCATGCATATTCGAAATCACCAGCTACTACTGGATCTCCGTTAGACCATTTTGCATCACGTAAAGTGAATGTGTAAGTTAATTTATCATCGCTAACTTTTATATCTTTAGCCATAGCATTCTCAACTTGGTCTTTATCATTAACACGAGTTAAACCTTCGAATACCCCGTTTAAAATTGATCCAGATTGATTGTCTGTTGCTAATTGTGGGTTCAAGCTTGGTGGTTCTGAAGTGATTGCAAGGTTAAGTGCTTTTTCACCTGAACCTTTTGAAGAATCGTCTTTAGACTTGTCTCCGCCAAAGCCACATGCCCCTAATACTAAAGTAAGAGCAGCAAGGATTGATAACCACATAAAGTTTTTCTTCATGTTGAAAATCCCCCATTACTAATATTGAATTTTTGCTATTTTTAAATAGCTTGTTATTACTATATCAAACAAATAAACAGAATAAAAGAAGTTGATAGAATATTTTTAAATTCGGGATAATTGAAGGAATTCTAAACTATCATCAATTTCGAAATTAATAGTTACATTTTGCATTTTTATTTAAAAACAATGGTCGAAATAGTCAAATAAATAATAAATATGTTACCGCGTTTATATTTATTAATTACTGTATTTTCAGTCTATTGTCACAATTTAAAAAAATATTAGCGTACTAATTTGATAAAGTGTAATACAAATAATGTAAAATAAGTAATTTATATAGAGATATTTATATTAATAATTTATTGTTCAGTATTTTGTGAATTATTAGTATATTTTTACATATTTTATACTTTCGAAAGCAAAAAGGCCCTGCATTTACATTAGAGTAAATACAGAAGCCTATTTGCAAAATTACTTTTCTGATAAAGTATTCAGGATATCTTTCGAGCTTATTGCAGGTTAAATTTCATCTAAACAACGACCTATTCGTTGTTGGATCAAAGCCCACTTTTCGTTTGAGCTTGTACAGATGTAAAAACTTTTTAAAAAGCTTTTACAGTTGGCATAAAGCCTCCAATATTTTTCCTCGTCAATCTTATCCTTTTGTTGTTTTAAAAAGGAAGGGATTTTCGTGAATAATTCTTCAACAATTTCAGGAGGTAAACCAATTTCAAGCATTTTCATAATTGGAGTCAAGAGGCGTTCATCTTCATCTGCAACATACACGTCAGCAAAAGTGAATACTTTATTTACAAGTGCTTGATAAATAGCTGAAAAATGTTGCACTTTCAATTTAGGATTTTTGACTACTTCATCAATTGCATCTGCGGTATGTGCAACGCTATGAGCCCACCCTTTTTCAGGTACATAACCTCTCAAATCCTGTTCTAAATCTAAATATAGGAGCAACTCAGCTCTTACTTTTTCCAATAATGGTAAAGAAAGAAATGAGCGTTCTAAGTCTTTACTCAATATTAATGCAATTAATAAAACTGAAAAAGAACGTTTAAATATGTTATCCGTACCAACGTCTCCTATTTCATAAAACAAATACTCGTCCCCTAATGCTTTTGTAAGCAAATCAATGAGCACGTCATCTGATAGTTGATCATCATAATGAATAATTTGACTGAACTGACGATAAATTAATCCATCCCTAAGCTCAGGATCTGGTGAACCAATATGCTCCATCATTGCGTCAAGAAGCTCTTGCTGATCATAGTCCTTCCCTGTGCTTTCTTCATTTTGAATATCAAGCAGCTGTTTTTTTAATGTTATTTCATCCATATAAGAAACCTCCAATACGAATATTTCATCGACTGAATCGATATTTGAGTAGTAATTTTTTTGTCGATTACTCTGTATTGACTTTATTATTATAGCATTCTAGTCTAATGATGTCTGATACTTAGCATGTTCCATCGTATGTAATCTATGCTTCACTTATGCATTAGTTATTCTTACCATTAGATAATTTTCCGTATCAGTGCTTAATCGCTATGCTTTCGTCTAAAAGCATAGCTTTCCGGGCATTTTGTTAAGTCGCGCGAAATTGATTCTGTACCTTAAATAAAAAAACTAATGCATTAGTATGCACTAGTCTCTCAAGAATTTATATTACACATATAGTACTCAAATTATCATTGTACCTTGAAGTGAGGTTGCCATTATTTGAGCTTTAAAAGTATCTGTTACTTTTATGCGGCTAAGTTAAGTGTACCCAGAAGAAACTATTGTTTACGCGACTGACAGTCATTGCTCCTGTACCAAGTGCCGTAACAACCCTATAAATTCATTAGTCTTTGAACCGTTTCATGAGTTCTTTGTTTTAAATGAAATGCAGCGTTCGCAATGGATTCTTCACTTGAAACTTTTTCGTTCGCTACACTAGCAATCTCAATAAAATAATTTGCTAGCTGTTTTCTACTTTTCCCCTCTACATATCCAGAAATCAACACAGCTGGTACATGATGTTTTGCTGCTAATTTTGCAATACCAATTGGTGCTTTTCCAGATAATGTTTGTAAATCTGATTTTCCTTCCCCCGTTAACACATACGATGCTGATTGAAGGTGCCCTTCAAAATCAATTGCCGTCATGACAACATCAATTCCTGGTTTTAGTTGTACTGGGAAGAAAGCTAGGAAAGCCCCCCCTATACCTCCAGCAGCACCTGCTCCTGCCTTTTGATGTAGTGCAATACCTGTTTCTTTTTCAATAAGATCTGCTAGATGATTTAAATTCGCATCAATAGTTTTTACCATCTCTTCAGTAGCACCTTTCTGAGGACCGAAAACTATCGTGGCTCCATTTGGACCTACTAGTGGATTATTTACATCACAAGCTATTATAAACTGTGATGCTTTAATCCGTTCATCAAAGTTGCTTGTATCAATTTTTTCTAAGCTTTGTAATGCTTCTGCACCTTCTGCTAATTCCTTCCCTTGAGTATCTAAAAACTTCATACCCAGTGCACGTAGCATTCCCGTACCTCCGTCATTTGTAGCACTTCCGCCAATTCCAACGACAAATTTTCGATAACCTGAGTTTAACGCATGAAGAATTATTTCCCCTGTGCCATATGTTGAAGCTGTTAAAGGATTACGTTCACCCTTTGATAATAGTGTTAAACCTGAGGATTTAGCCATCTCAATCATGCAAGTTTCTTCATCACCAAGAATTCCGTACTCTGCAGAAATCATTCTGCCTAATGGGTCCCGAACTTGAACCGATCTAATCTTCCCATTCGTTGCATTCACAAGAGAATTAAGGGTTCCTTCACCACCATCTGCTACAGGTAATAGTACAGTTTCAATTGTTTCATCTACATTATGGATAGCTTCTGCCATAACTTTTGCCGCATTTGTTGCGGATAATGATCCTTTAAAAGAATCTGGGCAGACAATGATTTTCATGGCAACACCTCCTATAAGTAAAGCGCTTACAAAAAATTATAGTGATAATTCTTTGTTTTTACATTATACTTAGTGTATAAATTTTCTGTCTTATAACAGATATTTTTTAGACATAAAGGAGTATTGAATGATTTCAAAACAATTGGCTAATCAAATAGTCGAGCAAACCATGTTAAGGCTTCATCGGAATATCAATGTAATGAATACAAATGGTATGATCTTAGCTTCTGGCGACCAATTACGTGTTGAAAGCATTCATGAAGGTGCTAAAATTGTAGCAGAATCTGAAAAGCCACTAATCATTACAGAGCAAAACATGCATTTATTTCCGAAAACAAAACCTGGGATTAATCAACCAATCTATTTTCAAAATGAATTAGTAGGTGTAGTTGGTATTACTGGGGATCCAAATGAAATTTTAGAAATTGCCTCACTCGTACAACTTACAACAGAGATGATGGTCCATCAAGCATTGATTGCCACTCAATCTGAATGGAAGCGTAAAATGCGTGAACATATCTTTGAAGATTTGTTAAACCAAGTACCATTAGATAAAGTGATGATTGAACGTTTATCTAAAGTTTCTTTTATACCAGAGCCACCATTTTATCTGATTATTATTAAAGCAACACCTAAACAACAGGCCTATCAATCATTTATAGAATACTTAGAGGATTTCTATATACATGAATCTGTTTTAGTTGGAAAATATCAATCAGATGAACATTTTATATTAACATCTGGAATTGATGGTAAAGTTGTGAGGAAAAACCTAACTACTTTCATAAACCAAACTAAAAAATATGTTCATGTAAAAATGGGAGTAGGACAGACAGTAAATCAGTTGTGTAAGATTCATTACGCTTATGATACTGCTAAAACAGCAATGGAATACAGTAAACCTTCGCAAGTAATTACATTCTATGAACATGTCGAGCTCTATTCATTACTAAAAAAGAAGGATTCACCCGAAGCACAACATTTTACAAATCGAATTTTAAAAAATCTGAACAATAAGTTGATACATACATTAGAAGAATACTTACATTGCAACCAACAACTTCTATTAGCTGCTGAAGTTCTAAACATACATAGACATACATTGTCCTACAGGCTCAACCAAATTCATGAACAAACAGGATATAATCCTCTCGTTTTTCAAGATGCCATTGTATTGCAAATTGCATTATGGCTGAGTAATAAATATAAAAAGAAAGAGAGACATTGACGTCTCTCTTATCTGGATTGCTTTAAATCAAATTAAATTGAAATTATTTACTTACCTCAAAGCCATATAATTCATCCAATGCTTGAATCTTTTTATGAATTGCATCTTCAAAAGTAAGAATATATGCTGCAGGGTCTTTCGGGTTATGATATTGAGTAATCTTACTTGTTTCAGCATTCACAAGTTTTGTTGAAGCACCACACCCCAAACCAATAATCGTTTGGACTTCCTCCATAATGACGATATTATAAATACTTTCTTCACCTGGAATCGAATAACCTACATTCTCTAAGTTACCTAATATATTCTTTTGTCTATATAGATAATACGGTGTATACCCATGTTCAGCTGTCCAATCGTGTGCACGATGCATCATTGCTTCTGCTGTTTTACGATCTGCTACTTTATATTTATCCTTATTGTGTGTCATTTCTGATGCGCGTTTAAATGAAAGTGTATGGACTGTCAAAGATTCCGGCATCATTTTTTCAGATTCACTAAGTGAATGCTCAAATTCATCTATTCCTTCATTCGGAAGCCCTATGATAAGGTCCATATTAATATTATTCATGCCGGCTTCTCTTGCCATCCAGAATTTATCGATTGTCTCTTGAACCGTATGATGGCGACCAATTGCCTTCAAAGTTTCATCTGTATAAGATTGAGGATTAACACTAATGCGATCAATTCCCCATTTTTTCAAAACCGCTAATTTTTCTGGAGTGATGGTATCTGGTCTTCCTGCTTCCACTGTTATTTCTCGAATTGTTTCTGTATGGGGGAATGAATCAAACATAGTTTTATACAATGCATCCATTTCATCTGCTTCAATTGAAGTAGGAGTACCTCCCCCCCAATACACAGACGTGATTCTCATCTCATGCTCCGTTAACCATTTACCCATTTCTTCAATTTCATAATGCAATCCGTCTAAAAATGTAGCAACTTTCCCTTGTTTGCGGTTACTTTGAATGGCATATGCTGGGAATGTACAATATGCACATTTTGTTGGACAAAATGGAATGCCAATATAAATACTTACTTCATTGCCAATTGTGTCTAAGTCAGGAATAGTCTTTAGCTGATTTTTCACAATACTATTTAACATACTAATTTTTTCATCAGTTAAACTAAATTCATCTGTCAGCTTATCATGGATTTCATCATCTGATAATCCAGCTTTTCTAAATTTATGATAAAGCTTTGTCGGACGAATACCTGTTAGAATTCCCCATTGTTGTTTGATTTCTGTCATTTGTTCAAGCGTATCAAGTAAAACATGTGATAATGCACGTTTCAATCGAATTTTTTGCTCTTTATCAGTTCCTTCAGTTTCGAACTTTTGCTCAAAATGACTTTTATAGAATTGCTCATTTACTTGAAGTGTTGCGTCTGCAATAATTGTAAAATGCTCATCAGTATAATGATTGAAATGAACCACCAAATCTGGGGTCATGTCTTTTTTCGCAAGCTTTGTATCTTCGAAAAACAAATTCGTTATATCAAGAAATACACGCATAAAATCTTGTGGGTATTCTTGGTCTATTTTTAATACTTTCATTCAATTTTTCACTTCTCTCTGTAAAGCTTTTTGATAATACATATATATTTTGATGATTTTATCTTCTCTAAATAAAACAATTGTACTTTTCAAAACATCGAATCTATTGTAGCAAATTTTTGTATAAATCTCGAAAGAAATCTTAATTTAAGGGGTATTCGTACATATAAAAAGCCCTCAAGCATTTTTGCCTGAGAGCATTTTGATGTTACATACTAGTCATCCAATTCTTGATATAACCCTTGAACAGGTTTGACAAGTACTCGGTTGATCTCCTCGATTAGACCACTTAAAGCCATTTCAGCTTGTAGCATATTACCGATTTTTTCATTTTGTTGAGATAGTTGTGCTGTTTTTTGAGCATATTGTAGTTCATCTTCTCCAATTTGTTCACCTTTCATTTGTTTTTCTTGTAATGAAAGTTGTACTTTACGGAAGTTTTGGAAAAGTGCTTTTGCATCTTCATCAGCCTTTACAGTAGCAATTGCTTCTTCTAAAGCTTTAAACTCGCTTGTTTTACGGAATGATCCTTCCAAAGCATTAATTTCGTTATAAATATTAATCATTTCATTTCCCTACTTTCTTTTTTATTTGGCACTGTTAAATATGATCGTTGATATTTGAAAAGAAAAGACATTTTGCCTGCACGCCGATCGTAAAGCGTGTAAAAGCTTTGCTCGCGACGAAAACGTAGCGCGTGAACCAAACCGGTGAGACAACAGAGTTGCGCTGGGATTTGGGCACTTAGCGCACTGGCACTTTGTATAAAAATTTAACAGTAGCCTTTAACATAGCCTATTATTTAAGCTAGCTAATTTAGAATATGGTTACAATGATACCTTGTATGACACCAATTACTCCACCAAGAACATAACCTAGTACAGTAATCATTTTGAATTCGCGTTTTGAGATCCCTAACACTAAATCCTCTAATACTTGTACTGGGAATGTATCCACTTGTTCCTTTACAATTTCTTGTAGGTTCAGGCGGTTGATTGCGTCTTCTAGTTTATCTTCAGCCATTACAAAAGCTTTTTCTACTAGTTGAGGTACGACATTTTGGGCTATCCAGTCTGCACCGTCTCTCCAATAGTACACAAGTGGCTTGTCTAAACGGTTTTCTAATTGTAGTTCTTCTTTTACATAGGTTTGGATTCTAGCTGTTGTTGAAGTGAAATCCAATTCTCCTACTAATTGTGTAACAGATTGTACTTTTATCTTTTTCCACTCAGATGTCAATAAGTTCGTTAATAATACCATTGTACCAGGTGCATTTAAAAACTTATTAATTTCTTTTTGGAATCGTCCAACAAGTGAAGTTGAATCTCCCAAGAACATCTGAATCATTCCACCAAGTGTCCCCTTTGAATCTAAAAAGTCATCGATTAAACGTTTAATCGTTTGATAACCTTCCTCTGATTCGAAATAATCTTCGCCTTTTTGCAAAATATAACGAGAAATATCAGGAATCTTTGTTGTGGCTTTTTCTTGCCATGATTCTGGTAGCAAAGCTTCAATTGAATTGGTCGATAAAACATTTTTCAAATGGGCAACTTGATTTACAACAATATTGTCAATCTTACCTTCAATTGTTTGTGGTAAATTAGTTACACCAATTTGCTGTACCCACTCATTAATTGTTTTTTCTTCGGTAAATACATTTTCTTTGATTTTATCATTCAACCATTGTTCAACTATTCGTTTGTTACTTTCAGTGAACAGCTTTTTGCGGAACATTTCTGGAGTCAATAAATAGTTAACAACTGTTTTCCCAAGCTGTATGGCTAATTCATCACGTCTTCTAGGAATTAAACCAGGTGTAAATGGCAATCGCCAAGAACCCAGATAAATTGGATTATATGGTCTGAATAGCATTTTAATCGCAATATAATTGGTGAGCCCACCAATTACAGCTCCTACAACGGTCATAAATAAAATCGATAATAGCGTATGCATCTGATTCACCCATTTCTTCAAAACTAAGCTATATTATAGCAGACAGTTCATTGTTATAAAAATGAATAGGCATTTTTCGACATATACTTAGGTTTTACTTTGAATAATTCCATTGGCAATTTATACTAAATAAAATGAGATTTCCACTTTGAAAGGAGCCCTACATATGATTCAACATTTTAGCTATAAGCCATTATACGAAAATCAACAACTACCAGGCTGGACTGTCAGTTTCTTTTATAAACAAAATCGCTACGAAGGAATATACGAAAAAGATGGGGCGATTAAGTGGAATAGTGAAACACCACCTAATGAGGAACAAATTAAAAAGATGGTGCATGAATTGATGTTGTTCCATGTTTATGATTAAAGAGATTAGATTGCTCTTCTTATTCGCGCCTACTATGCTGGACAAAGCACTATTTTCTGCCGCGGATTAGGGCGAGCATTTTTTAATTGTTTCCATTGGCTCCACTCACAGCTCCATTAGCACCACTCGATCATTGTTTGGCACTACACTCCGATAATTTTGCACAAGTGCTGTACTCAAACTTATGAAAAAAGAGTAAGCCTAGTTGACTTACTCTTTTCCATCTAAATACTCTTCACGCCATTTTAGCAATTCTTTTTCTGTTAGTAATTTTTCTAATGTTTCATCCCAATGTCCTGTTAATGTATTCCACACTCGAACATAGAGTAAATCCTTTTCCTTGTTATAAATAACGAATTGAATGCATGGAATGTCATTGAATTGTATCGTTTCTTTGGATTCAATCGAAGTGATGAAGGTTTGTACTGCTTTCTCATCAGGTTCTTCAACATCTGAATCAGGGCGATTTTCTTGCAGTGCACTGATGATCACTTCATCATCCACTTCCATCGGTTCTTCTGAAGCATAGGCAAAGGAATCTGGCAATTCATCGAAATCATCCAATTGTTCAATATCGCCTGACAAAAAACCTTTATGATTTGAACTAAAGAGTAATTGTTGTATTTCCTCTTTCTGTGCTTCTTCAAAAATACCGTTTTCTAACTGTTTCTTTCCTCTTGCAGTTAAGTGATAATACTCCGTTTTTTCCACCAAACCCGTATTTTGGAGATTTTGAAGTAAATCGCGGATGAATAATTCTTCCACTAACAATAAATCACTAAGTTCCTTTGGTTCTGCAATTTCTGCTTGTTGACAACTGAGTAAAATCATCTTCATCAAGATATCCATTGTTAATCTTTTTACTGGTTGATATTTAAACTCGATTGATTGTATAGGAAAGCACCAGCTTGAAGTAGCTAAAATTTCCACCTTAGGATCTTGTTTAATTTTATTTGTTAGCTTTTTCTCTAATGTTTTCAAGATAAGTGCCTCCCTTCAAAGAACTATTTTGGATTTCCTTCTTCATCACGAAGACCATTTTGTGATTTGACAACTTCAAGTAAATGAGCATACATTTCACGTGATTCTTTTTTCTTAGCACGTTTTGTAAACATTTCTGTACTTCCGACTAGAATGAGTAATTCTCTAGCACGTGATAATGCTACATTTAATCGGCGATAATCATTGGCAAATCCGATGTCTCCACCTTTATGTTCTGTATTGCGGACCATACTAACGATGATGACATCCATTTCCATCCCTTGGAATCGGTCAACAGTTCCTGTACGAAGCTGCAAATGATTTAGTTTTAATTCTTGTTGGACGAGATGGTCAATTTTCTTCACTTGTTCTCCATAGAAGCTGATAACTCCTACACTTTTTTTCGTGCTTTCTGGTAATTTTCCACTTGTAATGGCCATTGCCGTTGCATGATCCAGATCCAATAAAGTTTGACGAATGGTATCTAACTCTCCTGGATTAAAGCGGCTCTTACCATTTTTCATCTGTTCTTCAAAATATGGTTTTCTACTTGGCATATCTAGCCAGATTAAGTGATCTTGGCGTTTTACATAATGACCTTCTAAGAAATGATCACGTACCTCATCCGAATCCTCTAAGCCACAGCGCAAATGGTCGTCTTCATTTTCATAAAATGGTGTGATCGTTTTCATAATATTTTCATGCATACGATATTGAATCGCTAGCATTTGTTTATTACTTTTCGGTAAGTTTTTAAATAAGCGTTCAAATAAAGATTCTTTTAATAGTTTTTTCAATTCGTTGATTTCTTGTAAATCATCGCTTTCATCGATAATTGCTTTAAGCGTTTCTTCCAACGTATCATCTCCGATTAACGGTGGTAGTTGATGGTGGTCACCTACCAAGATGATTTTCTTACCTTTTAACATTGGAAGAAGCAACTCGGGTGGCGTTGCTTTTGATACTTCATCGATAATAACAACATCAAACGTTGGATAGTTGTCCATAAATTCTTTTCTTGCAGAGGCCACACAGGTTGTCCCAATGACATTGGCATGATTAACATAAAGTTTTCGAATTTCGTCTAAATCATGTTCGCTGGCATTTAACAATAATTGATGCCATTGTTGTTGTAACTGCTGTTTGATTGGTAATTGTTGTTTATCGTGATGTAGCTTTTCAATTGTCTTTTGTACAACTTTAATCGTTTCTTCTGTATATTGCTTTTGTCTTGTTAAATCTTGTTGCAAAATTTGTTCTAATTCTTTTAGTCTCTTTTCTTGAACAAGGCCATTAGCATTGATTTCTTTTACTTGTGCTTCTTTTTGAGCAAATTGTTCTAATGCTTCTGCTTCTTCTTGAACAATTAATTCGAACTCAGATTGCATTTGTTGGAGCTTTGGCATAGTACTGGCTACAGTTTGTCTTTGCTCCGTAAGCTGCTCCAATTCTTTTTCATCAATCATCATCTGCTCTTGCAATTCACCAAGTGTTACAGTCATTTCTTCCTCATGAATCGAACCATGTAATTTATCAATCTTCTGCTTTAATTGTTCGACTTCCGCATTCCAACGGTTTCCTGCGTTCAATAACCCACTTTCATGTTGCTTGGATGTATTTAAAATATAAGAAACTTGGGCTTGTACTTCCTGTTTCATCATTTGGAACAGGCGCATAATTTCTAGTCGTTGATTTTCAAGCATCCCGAATTGCTCTTCGACAAAAAGGCGGCGATTGTACAAGCGTTCTAGATAACCATATAGCTGATTAACAAAGAGATCCGGTGTATCAAGAAGGAATTTTTTAAAATGATCGATTGCTTGGTCGATTTCCCGAATGGAATAAGAAGAATATCCGTTAGATGCTTGTTCCTCTACTTTTTGCAAAATCTGTTGACTCTGTCCCATACCAATTTTCTCTTCTAAAAATCCAATTGCACCATTTAAGCGATTTCGTACATCTTTCCATTCGTTATAGCCAAACATTTGCGCTTTTATGCGTTCAAAAGAATTGCGTTGCCACTCGATTTTCGTATTTGCTTGAATATGATGTTCTTCCATAAATACATTCAAATCTTGAATCTTTTTGCATTCTTCTATGGCTTCTTTTGAAACTTGCAATTTTTTATGATTTTCAAGCCATTCAGCATAAGATGTTCTTGCATTTTTTAGAGCAACTTCTGCTTTTTCCAATTCACCTTTTGCGATAAAATATGAAACCTGCTGACGTAGCTTCACAACTTCTGCTTGTTTTTGTTGCTCAGCCTCTTCTATTTTTTCTAATGAACCGTATTTAGATAATAGTTCTTCCAACTGCTTGATTTGTTGTTCAACAGTTGTTTTTTTAGCTGTTAATGCTGTTGATTGTTCTTCTATTAGTCGTAGCTCTTTACGCGATATACCTAAAGATTTCTTTAGATTTTTAATCTCTTCTTCTACAATGACATAATCTTTTTCAGCTAGCTCTTGTTCAGTAATTTTCTCTTCAAGTACTTTTAGCTGTTCCTGTAAGCCTTGCATTTCTGCTTCTTTTTTATTAATTGCTAAATCTAACTCTGTCGTACGATCTCTATGAATCGCTAGTTCTGCTTCTAAATCGTGTAAAGTTTGTTCACGCCAATAGAGTGCAACATTATCTTCAATGAATTTTTTACCTTCTTCTTCGATACTTTCCGTACGACCATATCGAAGAATACGGATATCTTTGTTTGCGAGTAATCGGCTCAATGCATTATCAACAGCTAAATTGGATTGTGAAGCGACTAATGTTTTCAAACCCGCTTTGGCATTTTGCTGACAGATTTCAGAAATGACAGTCGTTTTCCCAGTACCCGGAGGACCTTGAATCACAAATAAATCTTCTGCGGACATGGCGCCAATGACTGCTTCCCTTTGGAATTCATTTAAACGATTATCAAATTGTAGGTCCGCTCTTTTTTTAGGCTGTGTGATTCGTGGGCGTTCTTCAAAGAGAATTTTTTCTAAATTGGCATTGGCAGCAAGCCCTTTTTCTAAGTCGCTGAAGCCTTTTCGTAATCGCCGGATTTGGCTTAGTGTTGCAAAGTTACTAAATACCAGTTCTTTTACTTTTGGATGCCATTTATTTTTTCTTATTTGTTCCTGGATAAATGGGCGTAAATCGATTTCAACTGTCTTTTTCGAAGGCTGTGCTTTTAATACAGCACCTAGTTCATCTTTTGAGCCTTGAATTTTGGCACTTAATCCCTTTACCTTTTTCCATTCGCTTTCCTTTAAACCATTAATTTTGACGGTCATTCTGGTAAAATCTTCGTTAAATTCATAATGAGAAAAAGAGGCAGTCATATCATCAATCGTTGCGTCTCGTTCTTGGATATTCAAATAACCTTCCCAGCTTGAAATACGCTTTTGAACATATTTTGAACGTTCTTCTGCAATCGGTAACTCGCGAATTTTACTATGTAATTCAAGAGGTAAACCAACTGTATTTCGTGCATTTGTTGCAAATTCCATTTTCGTTTTAAATCGTCTATTGGTATGGACAGGTACTCGCTTACTTAACACACGGAAGTTCGTTGCGAGTAATCCATCATATTTTACAATGCAATTCATAACTGCTACTTGCTCATCTAGTTTTTCAGAAAGCACCTTATTTTCTACGTTATTGAAATAGAGCGTAATAGCCATTTCATCCTGAGATGTATTTTGAACATGCTCAATATGCACGACAAATGATTTTTGTAGATGAAAAAAAGCATGTTCATCCTTTCCCCATGCTAATACGCCTTCTCGCGCTTTGTTTGTAAGTATCAAATTTGTGCGCATCACTGCAGGCTTATCTATCACTTGTGCCATGAACATAACTTCCTTTCTTACTATTAATACAGAATAAAAAAACGCTAATATCTATCATACCAGTTTTCTCTCCTGAGATGGAGTGATGAAGTTCTTAAAAAAGAAAAAATCCAACTAGGAACGAAGATGTTCATAGTTGGATTTCTAAATCATTATAGGTGAACTTTTACTTGAATCAATTTCATAATTCAAAGATTTGATAATAAAGATGAACATTATTCTCTTGAATTGAATGATAGTTCTGCACCATGGTATAGGTTCTTCATTTTCGCTACAGACGGACGCTTTCCGCGGGCAAGCATCAAGCCTCCTCCTCACTTCGTTCGTGCGGGGTCTTGCTTAGCTTGCTTTTCCCGCAGGAGTCGCCGTCTTCCGCTCCAACAAAAAGGTTACACGTTTTGTTTATTGGTGAAATTTAGAATTATGAAATTAACTTAGGTAAACTTTTGAATTATTTCATTTCGCCAGATTGGAGTTTATACATTTGATTATATTTACCGCCAAAAGCAAGAAGCTCTTCATGAGTACCTTGTTCAACTATTTCTCCACGATCGAGCACTAAAATACGGTCTGCGTTTTTAATAGTAGAAAGTCGGTGTGCAATGATAAATGTTGTACGGCCTTTTTTCAATACTTCCATTGCATGTTGAATAATCTCTTCCGTTTCCGTATCAATATTAGATGTCGCTTCATCCAATATTAATATTGCTGGATTGAATGCAAGAGCTCTCGCAAAGGAAATAAGTTGACGTTGACCTGATGATAGTGTACTCCCCTTTTCAATAACCGGTTCATCCACTCCACCGGGTAAATTCTCTAATACACGTTCACCGCCAACTGCATTCAACGCTTTTTCAACCGTTTCACGCGAAATCTCCGGATCATCCAAGCTTACATTGGATGCAATAGTACCTGTAAATAGATAAGGATCTTGTAATACGATGCCCATGTGCTCACGAATTGTTTGACGAGAATAGTCTTGAATATTTATCCCATCAATTGTTATTGAACCCTTTGTAACATCGTAAAAACGGAATAGTAGATTCATAATCGAACTTTTCCCAGATCCTGTATGTCCTACAAGTGCGATTGTTTCACCTTGTTTTGCCTCAAAGTTAATATCTTTTAGCACATATTCCTCTTCTTTATAAGCAAACCAAACATGATTAAATGATACGTTTCCGTGATATCGGTTAATCCTCGTATCATCCACAGCCTCTCCTGGCTGATCTAATAATTCAAAAATACGTTCAGAAGCAACATTCGCTCTTTCTAGTCGAGCTAACTGATTCACTATATTAGTAACGGGATTGAACAAACGCGTAATATAATCAACAAATGCATATAACATACCAATTGAAATTACACGATTTCCAGTTAATTCAGCACCACCAAAGTACCAAATAAACATGATAAATGTAAGAGAACGAATGACACCAACTAAGTTGTGTGAAGTAGCAGAATCTAACAAAACAAGTTTATTTTGATATTTATAATATTCATCATTTAATTCATTAAACTCATCAGCCATCTGCTTTTCACGTCCAAAAGCTTGAATAATGGTCATACCATTAATAGACTCGTTAATCATACCGTTCATATCAGAAAGCTTACCTCGTACGATATGATTATATTTTGCTGCATATTTGCGATAAAGAATAGCCCAAATGATAAGTAATGGAATCACGAGCAATGCAATACAAGCCATTTTCCAATCTAGGAAGAATAATGTGATATAAATCCCGAATATTGTCATAAAACTTGCTGCGAATTGTGATACGACCGTCACAAACAGGTCATGAATTGCTTCCGTATCATTTGTCACTCTTGATACAACTTTCCCCGCTGGTAATCGATCGAAATAGCGAATCGGTAATGTTTGTATATGCTGATATACATCATTTCGCATTTTTTGAATAATACGATTTGCACCCATTTGTAATAGAATGTACTGACCATACCGGAAGATCGCTGTAATGATAGCTAAACCAAAGAATACAGCAAGTAATATTGCCATTGGTTTAAAATCTAGACCTGCAGTTGTTGCTTTTGCTATATGATCATCAATAATTTTCTTAGCAACTAATGGACCTGCTAAGTCTGCTGCTACTGCAATCGCTAAGAGGAAAAGCCCTGTAGCTAATGTTTTTTTATAAAGTAGTGCATATTGCCAAAGTCTTTTTGATATACTCATTATTTCGCCCCCTCAATCTGTTGGCGATCATGTTGTTCTTTGTACCAACCATCTTGTGAGATGAGTTGCTCGTGTGTACCTTCTTCAACGATTTTGCCGTTTTCTAAAACAATAATCCAATCTGCATGCATAATGGCTGATAATCGATGCGTTACGATTATCGTTGTTTTATTTGTGCGGATTTGTTGAATATTCTTGATAATGTTACTTTCTGTCTTTGCGTCAACTGCTGACAACGAATCATCCAATATTAAAATCTCCGGATCACGTATCAATGCACGTGCAATCGATATCCGTTGTTTTTGACCACCAGATAATGATATCCCTTTTTCACCTACTAATGTATTTAACCCTAAAGGTAGCATTTCTAAATCTTTTTCAAAGCATGAAACTCGAATAGCTTCTTGTAACTCTTCTTCAGTAGCATTTGATTTACCAAATAGAATATTTTCTCTAATGGTACGAGAAAATAGCACATGATCTTGAGGTACATAGCCAATCCAATTGCGTACTTGTTCTTTTGTTTGCTCCTCTATCAATTCCCCAGACAATTTTAAATTACCTTCGCCAGTAGGATATTCTCGTAATAATTGCTTCACGATTGTCGTTTTACCACTGCCAGTCTTACCTACAATCCCTAATGTTTGACCTTTTTTTAGAGATACTTCTAAATGAGATAAATTAATAGAATGTGATTGTGGATATTGGAACGTCACATCATGAAATACGATTGAGTTCGGTTTTTCAATAACCATAGGCGCCTGTGGATTTTCTACATCTTCTTTTTCATTCAACGTTTCTTGAACGCGATCAAGAGATGCATTACCTCGTTGCATAACATTAATTAATTCACCAATTGCGAACATCGGCCATACGACCATACCAAGATATACGTTAAAGGTTACTAAGTTCCCTAAAGTCATATCTCCAATTGAAACTAAATATGCTCCATAGCCAAGACCAATCATATAGCTTAACCCTGTTAATACCCTCGTAATTGGCGTAAATAAAGCATCGATTTTTTCAACGCTCATGTTTTTTTGATATACGTCTTCCGTCATATTCGCAAATTGTTGTTCTGTTTCTCGCTCATGTACATAGGCACGCACAACACGAACACCTTCGACAGCTTCTAGTACACGATCATTCATCTGACCAAAAGCATCTTGTGCAGTCATATAACGTTCATGAATCTTCTTACCTAATACTTGCATCGTAATTGCTAATATTGGTAATGGAATAATAGCCGCAAGTGTTAACTTCCAAGAGACTGAAAAGCCCATCATCAACACAATCGTTGCCAAATATAAAGTAGAATCTAAAAGCGTCATTATACCAAATCCAGCAGTTTCAGAAACGGCACGCAAATCGTTGGTAGCACGAGCCATTAAATCCCCTGTTCGATTTCGTTCATAAAATGGTGGTGACATTTTTAGAAACTGATTAATTAAATTTTTTCGTAATTTGCGCTCAATAACATTTGAGCCCCCAAATAATTGGTATTGCCAAATAAAATTTACTATATACGCTACAACTAATACCGCTGCTAATGCTCCAACAAATTGTAACAATAGCGTACTGGTCAACGTCTCGCGATAAATAGCATCAATAGATTCGCCAATCAACCATGGTGGTATTACTTCCAGAATATTCGCTATGATTAATAACACTACTGCAATTGTATATCGCTTCCAGTTTTCTTTAAAAAACCATTGAAGTTTTATTAGTACATCGAACATAAATCTTTCCTTCCCTTCTCTTTGTAAGTCTAGCTAGCCATCATCAATCGAATCCTTGTTTAAATGTCTTGTCATTTTCTGAATATACATAACGCTCTCTCCCTTTTTGTTTTTACACTAGCCATTTGTGATTAAAGGCAACAAAAAAGCGCATACCCTTAAAAGAGCATGCGCTAATTTAAAAGAGTACGGGAGCACACCCGTACCATCCATTAATTCAAATGATAAAGAAAACGGAATTGGGTGTGGATTCATTATGAAATTCTCTATTCATTAAACTAAGTTGTAACATTTTCATAATCCATACCTCCATTTCCTATTTGTTATTTAGTGTTCCTCAATATTAGCATTCCGAATTTCCAATTGTCAATACTTTTTGAATATTTTGTACAATAATACTAAAATTACTCATTTACTCATAATATTCCCTTAAAGTACTTATAATTAGGTAGAAAATGTGAGAAATACTGACAAAAACATCTAGATAATTTGTTTTTTTTCGATAAATATCTTATGATTATCATACTTAAATATTTTTATTATCACAGGAGGTGTACACTTTGTTCTCCCCCTCATTTGGGTCTTGGAACAAAGGAAGTCTTTGGACATAGCCATACGGTTGACAGCATTTGCTGTCTTGATCGCATGTTCAGCAGTTTTCGTAGCAACAGAGTTTGCTATCGTAAAGGTTAGAACAACTCGAATTGATCAGCTTATCGCTGAAGGTAACAAAAAAGCATTAAAAGCAAAAAAGGTAGTCACAAATTTAGATGAATATTTATCTGCCTGCCAACTAGGGATTACCATTACATCTTTAGGTTTAGGGTGGTTAGGGGAAGGCACAGTTGCAATACTACTAGAGCCATTATTTGACCTACTAAACTTAAATGATAGTATTACTACAATCCTATCATTTATCCTATCATTCTCTATTGTGACATTTGTACACGTAGTTATGGGTGAGTTAGCACCAAAAACATTAGCGATTCAAAAGGCAGAAAGTGTAGCACTTAATATATCTGGCTTTTTAATCATATTCCATAATGTAATGTACTTATTCATCAAAATCCTAAATTCATCAGCCAATGGCTTAGCTGCCTTATTTGGCTTAAAAGGAATGAAAGATTCTGAAGTCGCAATGAGTGAAGAAGAATTACGACTCATCTTATCTGATAGTTTAAAAGGCGGCGAGATTAATCAGTCTGAATATAAATATGTTAATAGCATTTTTGAATTCGACGATCGTATTGCCAAAGAAATCATGGTACCTCGTACTGAAATCATTGGTATTGAAAAAGAATTAACATTAAAAGAAGTATTTGAAGTAATGGGTGTAGAACAATATACTCGTTACCCAATTATTGATGGTGATAAAGACCATATTATTGGTCTGGTCAATATGAAGAATCTTCTAACTGCTTATATTAAAGATCCAGAAAACGGTTCAAAACCGGTTACTGAATATATGCAACCTATTATTCGTGTATTTGAAACAATGCCAATAAGTGATTTACTTCTAAAAATACAACGTGAACGTATCCATATGGCAATTTTAATGGATGAATACGGTGGTACTTCTGGTCTTGTTACGATTGAAGATATTATCGAGGAAATTGTCGGTGATATCCGAGATGAATTCGACCAAGATGAAATCCCTGAAATCCGTAAAATTGAAGAAGACCACTTTATTTTAGATGCCAAAATGTTAATCGAAAATGTTAATGACTTCTTAGGTATTAATATCGAAGAAGATGACATCGATACAATTGGTGGCTGGTTCATGACAAAAGATTTCGATGCTGTAAAAGGCGAAAAAATCACTGACCAAGGTTATGAATTCATCATCAAAGAATTAGATGGTCACCATATTCTTTATCTAGAAGTCATTAAGCTTCCAGAGGAATCAGCAGAAAACGTTCAAGATAACGACCCTACTGATTCAAATGAATTTTAAATTTCACCTTAACTAAACAACGAACGACGCACACTTAAATTAAAGTGTGCGTCGTTTTCGCTTGTCTGAAACTTTTGCAAGGGGGAAACATTGTGGACTTATATAAAAATTTAAGAGAAGGGGAAAAAGGTGCCTGGCTCAGTATTTTCACCTATCTTATTCTCAGTTCTGTCAAATTAGCCATTGGTTTTATCGGACATTCTACTGCTCTGAAAGCAGATGGATTAAATAATACAACAGATATTATCGCATCTGTAGCTGTTCTAATCGGATTAAGAATTTCTCAAAAGCCACCAGATAAAGACCATCACTACGGTCATTTACGTGCTGAAACGATATCTTCACTTATTGCTTCCTTTATCATGGCTGTTGTAGGTTTTCAAGTACTCTTTAATGCTGGAAAAAGCTTTATCGATCATAACCACCCCACTCCTTCATTATTGACAGCATTTGTTGCACTGGGTAGTGGCGTTGTGATGTATTTGGTGTACCTTTTCAATATTAGATTAGCAAAACGTATTGAAAGTTCTGCCGTAAAGGCAGCGGCTTATGATAATCGTTCAGATGCTTGGGTAAGTTTTGGTACTTCAATTGGTATTTTCGGTGCCATTTTTGGTTTTCCTATTATCGATTCCATTACTGCTTTTGCCGTAGGATGTCTAATCATAAAAACAGCTTATGATATTTTCTTTGATGCTGTACATACGTTAACAGATGGATTTGATGAAGAAGAGTTGGAAACCCTATCTGTGCTTGTTAAAAACGTAGATGGTGTCATTCAGCTAGTTGATTTTAAAGGACGGAATCACGGTAATTTGATTTTCGCTGATCTCACTGTCACCGTAGATCCAGCACTTAATGTGTGGCAAAGTCATCATATTACGGAAGAAATCGAAAAAACAATTCGTCGTGCTAAACCTTTTGCTGTTGTACTTGTCCATATAGAACCAGAAGGTTTAACACGCGAACATGAGCACAATCTTTTTTAGAACCAATTAATAATACATTGCAGTAAAATTATTTAGGTGAAATAAAAGTCGATTTCTTGAATATCAGGAAATCGACTTTTCATTTATTTATATCGCTCTCTTATTACATTTTATACCCATGTAAACCATCTTGCATGCCCATCTGTTTTCCCCAGTACACGTTCTGAATGGATTTTATTAGCTACGATGTAATCTTGATGAAGATTAGTATCGTACATGTTGTTGTAGCAATGATATAGAGGACGTTTTGTACTAATTCCCTTCAATTTTTCGATAAGTTCAACTTTAGCTGCTGGTGGAATTTGATTGGCAACATGAGTATGGAATACCACAATTAGTTGATTTTGTGGTATTTGTTCACAAATTGATTGAATTTGTTCCACAGCATCACCACGAATAAAATGGATATCTAAATTTTTGATTATTGTAGCAGCCTTATTAAATAGATTTCTTCTTTCATGATGTTCTGGCCAAATAAGTGCTTGTAACCATTTCAAATCATTTGTATTTTTCAAATCAATAGGATTTAAATCCATGCCGATACGTGTTTGAACTACAGGATTTCTCGTAATAGATGCTGGTAACGCTTTTCCTCGATTTTGAGAATTGATTGTTAACAAGCTTTGTTGATTACCTGCTTGTATTTCATTGTTATAAAGATAGTGATATTGCTCCACACCTAGCTGTAAGCCTGCACTTGTACCAATTTCTATAAGTGCTAAGGGCATTTGATGTTTTTCGTATATATCTGCAAACATTGGGTATAAATAAGCACAACGTCTTACTTCATTTGTTTGCACAAGTTTTGTTCGAAATAACTGTTTAAGCTCCTCCTGATTGGCTAGAACAAAATTTTTAAAGTAAGGAAAGACTCCATTTATTGAAAATAGGTTTTCTGTAAAGGAAGCATAGAAATTTTTCAAATAATCTTGTGAATCTATTAATAAATATTGAGTTGCTGCAAAAAATAGATTGGGTACTGGCTGTCCTTCAGGTATAAAACTAGCTAGCTGAATTAGATCAACATCCTCTGCAATTTGATAAGAAAGTGATTCATATAATTCACTTGAGTTTTCACATTCATTTTTTGCGAAACGACGGAAAGTTTCACTTAGATTTCGAACCATACATTTCACCCTTCCATTATTTATCAGATGCACATCTTATATAACACTATAAATTAATTGTATAATTTAGTAAATTAAATAAATTTAAATGATTTAATTAAGATTTTTAATCAAATAGGTCGAAAGATGAGTTATTATTTACATTGTTATTTCGGAAAAATTAGATTTAAAACCATTGACAATTATGTTAAGTGTTGGTATTCTGTTATCAACTTATTGAAAAAGAAAGAGGTGAGGTATTATGACAATTTTATCAAGCATTGAAATTATGCAAATTGGTTTGTTACAGTACGCTCACTTTTCGTATACTATCTAAGTATGCTTTCTTTTATTGTGCGTATAACCTGTAGCTGCCAATTTGCAGTTACAGGTTTTTTTATTTAAAAGCGGAACACCCGCTTACACACAATAGGAGGAAGAAAAATGAATTTAACAAATTTCGGTTGGAATAATAATTGGCAAGACCAATATGATATGTATCAAATAGCAAGTCCACATAAAAATGTAACGATCGGTCGTGTTTTATTAGAACATAAACATTCTTATCGGGTAATAACTGAATTTGGGGAATGGCTTGCTACGCCATCCGGTCATTTCCAATATAATGCTCAAATGCGTCGTGACTTTCCTGCGGTAGGTGATTGGGTCGTTTTAGAACAGCTACCAGGAGAAGAAAAAGGTATTATCCATTCAATCCTTCCGCGCACTTCGCTGTTCTCGCGTAAAGTAGCTGGATTTACCGTTGAAGAACAGATCATTGCCGTTAATGTAGATCATGTTTTTTTAACTATGAGCTTGAACAAAGATTTTAACTTACGACGATTAGAAAGGTATTTAATAGCCGCATACGACTCGGGTGCAAACCCCATCATTATCTTAACAAAGAAGGATTTATGTAATGATGTATCAAGTTATTTAAGTCAAGTTGAAACAATTTGCTTTGGCGTTCCTGTTTATACTGTTAGTAGCTTTACAGGTGAAGGAATTGACGAATTACATCAATTGCTAGCTGATGGCAAAACAGCTGCTTTACTAGGTTCTTCAGGTGTTGGCAAATCTTCATTGACCAATGCACTTTGTGGGCAGGATGTGATGACTGTCCAAATGATTCGGGAGGATGATGACAAAGGGCGCCACACGACTACACATCGTGAACTCTTCCAATTACCACATGGAGGTTTACTCATAGATACACCCGGAATGCGGGAATTCCAATTATGGAATAATACAGATAGCCTCGACAGTGGTTTTAGCGATATCGAATCGTTCGCAACACATTGTCGCTTTCGAGATTGTGAACATAAAAAAGAGCCTGGATGTGCTGTACTTGCAGCCATTGAAGAAGGTACACTCGAGCAAGAAAGATACGACAACTATTTTAAGTTAAAACGTGAACTCGCTTATATCGAAAGAAAAACAAATGCGCAGGCTCAAGCAGCTGAGAGAAATAAATGGAAACAAGTTACGAAGCAAATCAGAAATAAGAGTGGCAAAAAAAGATAGTGTGAACAATGCTTTTCTATCCTTTTTCTTCATTCTAAAGAGCATTGTATGTCTCAATTAATCTTATAGATTTTTTTGCACGACTCTGGCTCTCACTTGCAACCTAATTGACACTACTCATCTGTTTTCACATCTAAAAAAGGCAACCCGTATCATACGAGTTGCCTTTTACTTATATTTCACTAGTCTCAGTCAATCCGTGCTTTACTGCATATAGAGCTGCTTGTGTACGGTCTTGTACTTCAAGCTTTGCAAAGATATTCGAGATATGCGTCTTCACTGTTTTTTCCGTCACAAATAGTGATGATGCAATTTCTTTATTGCTCTTTCCCTTCGTAAGCTCTGCTAATACATCTTGCTCTCTAGGAGTAAGTGGATGTTTGACATGTGGAAGTTCTTCCATCATTTCGCGATTACGAATAAGCTGAGTTGTTGCTTGAGGATGAATAATATTTTCCCCTGCTATGATACGACGAATAGCTAAAACAAGTTCATCTGGCTCGATATCTTTTAATTGATATCCTGCTGCTCCTGCTTCAATCGCTGGTACAACATGATCTCTGTCAGAGAAGCTTGTCAGCATCAATATTTGTATCTCAGGAAATTTAGCCTTAATTCGCTTTGTTGCTTGAATACCATCCATTTCTGGCATTACTAAATCCATTAACACGATGTCAGGATGTAATTCAGTTGTTAGCTCAACAGCTTCCTTGCCATTACTTGCTTCCCCAATTACCTCAATATCCTTCTGAGTTTTAAGGAAGAATAGCAATCCTCTTCTGACAACATGATGATCATCCGCTATTAATACTTTAATCATTCACATATCCCCCTTTAATAAGGTAGGCGGATTAAGATTTCCGTACCCTTTCCTAAATTACTCACCCAATCAACCGTTCCCCCCAATGCGTTTGTACGGTCACGCATACTTTGCAAACCAATTGATGGTAACTTTACGAGAGAGTCAACTTGGAATCCTCTACCTTCATCTTTTATAACAAGTAATACATCTGTTTGTGTTATTGTGATAAAAATTTCTGCTTCTTTTACTCCTGCATGCTTTCTTACATTATTGAGTGCTTCCTGTGTTAGTCGGAAAAGTGTTTCTTCAATACGCGAAGGCAATTGTAGTACACCAGAAACTTTTACTTTTAGTTGCAACCCCAACATTTCTGCATATCCTTTTATCGCTTCCATCAAGCCACTTTCAAGTCCTTTTGGACGAAGCTGCCAGATTAGTGCCCGCATTTCGGTTAATGCTTCCTGTGTTAGATTTTGAACTTCTTTAAACGTTTCTTTAATGTCAGGTTGCTCTGACATTTCAATTCCAGCTCTAGATGTTAAAGTAACAGAAAATAATAACTGATTAACTGAATCATGTAAATCTCTTGCAAGCCGATTTCGTTCTTGAACAAGTGCCATTTCCTGCTCTTGTTTTGTTAACAGAATTCGTTTAATCGCTGAACCCATTTGGAAAGCAACCGATTCGAGTAATGCAAGCTCATCATCTGAAAAGCGTACTGTATTAGGGGAGGCAACATTGAGCAAACCAAAACGCTCTTGTCCAGATTGCAAAGGTACAGTTGCATGATGCGTAATTCCTGCACAATCTCCAATACAAGCTGTAGTTGCATTTTCAATCCGTTGGCATTCGATTATGTTAGATGCCTTTAACAATTCCTGATTACGATATTTGGATATGCACCAACAACCACCTTTGCTCAAAAACTGGCAATTATTCTGTTCTAACGCACGTGGTAAATTTACATGCGCAATCATTTCATGTCGCCCTCTACCATTCACAAAAAAAATCCAGCCAGTTTCAAAATTGGTACCTTCCAAAAACTTGCGTAGTGCTCCTAGTAGCATTGGTTGCATTTCAGTTTCTTCATTTAATAATTCTGCAATTTCTTTTAATAAACTAATATTTGAGTGATCTGTAGGTTTCATCAAAAAGCCTCCATTCTCGGATGCCCATTATTTCTATTGTTCCTTCTATCATACCACTGCCCTCCATCGCTTCCCATGATTTACATCTCAGTAATTTGACCGAGAAGGAATTATACTTTTGCTTTGAAACAAGCTATGATAGAATGGGAATAAAATCCACTTTCGAGTATAAATAATTTACAACGATTTGTATTACATCTATAATCGGAAAAGAAATATACTAATACTAGGAGATTTCATATGTCAAAAAAACTGGAGAATAGCCTTCTATTTATGTGGGTTGTATCACTAATCGCTATGATGGGTTCTCTATATTTCTCTGAAGTTCAGCATTTTGAACCATGTAAGTTATGTTGGTTCCAACGTATCTTAATGTATCCCCTTGTCATCATTTTAGCAGTCGCATATGTTCAAAGGAATGCTCGTATTGCAGTAACAAGCGCCATATTCTCTTGTTTAGGTGCATGCATAGCATTGTATCATTATGGTATTCAAAAAATACCAGCTTTACAAGAATCCGCTATTACTTGTGGCCGAGTACCTTGTACATCTGATTATATTAACTGGTTTGCTTTTATTACCATCCCATTCCTTTCACTCGTAGCATTTATTTTAATAGCAGGTACAAGCTTTTACATGTTAAAAGCACTCAAGGAGGACAAATAATTGGCAAACTCAAACAAATCCACTGCACAAAAAAAGGATAATAAGCTTACAATATTATTAATCATTGGGTTTATTATTATTGCAGCTTTTGGAGTCCTATACTTTATAACCAAGTCTGATGAAGACAAGCTAGCAAACAATCCTTATGGTAAAACAGATTTAAACCCAGCAACAGTTGATATCTTAAAGGATAAAAATTATCAAAATATAATTTTACCTGATCAATTAGAAAAGAAAATTGCAAGCGGGAAAGAAACAATGGTTTACTTCTTTAAATCCGATTGTATACACTGTCATAAAATCACACCAATCTTAATGCCTCTTGCAAAAGATATGGGTGTACATATTGATCAGTTTAACCTTCTTGAATTTGAACAAGGATGGGATCAATATAGTATCGAAGGTACACCAACACTGGTTTACTACAAAGACGGAAAAGAACAGTTACGTGTAGTTGGTGAGCAGACCGAAGATACATTTAAAAAGTTCTTTGAGGCAACCATTCTGAAGGGTAAATAAATTTAGTCTTAAAAGTCTCTTCTTTATAATAAGTACATTGCTTTTTAATGGGCAATGTACTTTTTTAATACAATAATTTTCTCAAGTTCATATTTTCAGCTTCTCATTGGGCACCTTACACTCAAAATTAATGGTTCTATAACAAATGCTGGGGGAATATTTCAAGTTATCTTATAAACTTGTTCTGGTACATGCTCCTGTATCGCTTCGCTAGCTTCGTCGCAAATGACACATTGACTCACTGCCGATCCTCCTCATTCGCTAACGCTTGCTCCTGCTTCTTCAAAAAGCCCATTTGAGTAGTTTTATTATGACCAATTGTTTGTATCCCCCAACAGATAGTACAGAGCTAAACTAACTAGTTATAACGCAAAAAGAGGCTATCTTAAAAGTGTAGACAATCACTTTTAGATAGCCCTTAGATTTTATTAAGACGAAGGCAATAGCTTTTTAATACTTCTCTTGTACCCATTGACAGAACAATGTGTAATCATATTTCACTTGCTCTTTATAATTAACAGCAGCATATGTAATATGACGAACAAACTGATCGACATTGCCAATGGCTTTTATAATTTCAACTTCACTATGATGTGTTAATAGTACAGATTCAATGTCCGCATCAGCTCGCGCATGAATTTTTGCAGTAACGCGCCCCATCGTTTTTAGTGTTTGGTCATAGTCTTTTAATGTAACAAGCTTATCTGCTTTTACTTTCTTTTTATACGGTGAGCGTTCACGAATGTAAAAATGTTTATCTTCTATAGTCACATAACCTAAATAAGGATCTTCTAAATGATGCATAGCCTTTTGAGTTGCAACTACACGCTCCCCTTGATGTGCATGTTTTTTCCAGAACACATCACTATATGGTAAGAAATAAGCAGGAATGGAAGTACGCACTTCTTTCATTTCTAATACTAAATCATCCGTACCACCCGCTTCTTGTCCACCTTCAATAAGAATATAAAAACGACTTAGACCAATCGAAGCGGTGCCTGTACCGTATTTGCGTGCAACGTCTTTTACTTGATAATATGAAGGATCCTGCTTGTTCTCCGGATCAATTGTCAAGAAATATTGTTTCATAACTGCTTGAGTTTTCTTTAGTTCTTCATCTGTTACAGGCTGGATTTCTTCATTCCAGTTGAAAACGCGCTTTCCTTCTTCATTGATATATGTGATGTCTGTTAATAAATGATCACGTTGTCTTTTTCCAAGTTTCTTCAATACTTTTTTTACAGGGCCTTTTGTATTCTCTTGCGTAAACGTTAACGTCAATGGATCATCTATATTCTCTTTAAAGCGCTGCAATTGTTTGTAATAACTATGTAAGTAGTGAGCAATACGTGCTTTTTGTTCAGCATCACTTAGCCCTTCCGCATCTGTATACAAAGCGATACTGACCGCCATTCGAAACACATCATACAAATAAGATCCAACATAGCCTTCATCAAAATCATTCACATCATAAACAATTTCACCTGCTTCATTTTGAAAACAACCAAAGTTATCCATATGCAAATCCCCTTGAATCCAAGCTGGCTTATCTATCGGTGTATTGTAAGGAAATGGAATTTTAGTTACATCATAATAAAACAAATAGGCACTGCCTCGGAAGAAACGGAATGGGCTTTCTATCATTTCCCCATATTTCACTTTACGTTTGTCATCATCTAATCCCATACATTCCACATCAAATTCATTAAATATTGTTTCTAACATATACTCACGTAATGTGCGTCTCGTATGCTGTACACGATCTACTAATAACTTCATCGTTCTCTCTCCTTTTTATTCACTAACTACCTTTATCTTACAACGAAATATCTAGTATCACTACTAAAAATATCCATGTAAAGGGTACGAAAAAAGATGACTTCTCGTTCCAATTTGAACAAAAAGTCATCTTTAATTTATCTTAAAAACTCCATAGAAAGGTTTCCCTATTAATACTTAAAATGATCTGGATGTGATCCAAATCGCTCATTGCGATTAATGGTATCAATTGTTGCCATATCTTCAGAAGTTAGTTCAAAATCAAATACATTTGCATTTTCTTCAATACGGCTTGGTGTCACTGATTTTGGTATAACAATATGATCACTTTGTAGATGCCAACGAATAATTGTTTGTGCAATAGATTTACCGAATTTGGAACCGATTTCTGCAATTGTCTCATCATGTAACACGTGACCACGACCTAGTGGTGACCATGCGGTGATGACTATATCATTTTCTTTACAGTAATTGCGCAATTCTACTTGTGAAAGGTACGGATGCAATTCTACTTGATTGACCATTGGTTTGATGTTAGCTGAAGCAAATAATTTCTCGAGATGATGTATTTCATGATTTGAAACGCCTGTTGCTTGGATTAGTTTCTCATCATAAAGTCGTTCAATCGCACGATAAGTTTCTGCAAATTTCTCTGGAACTGGCCAATGTGTTAAATATAAATCCAAATAATCTGTATTAAGTTCAGTTAATGTTTTCTCAAACGCTCTTAATGTTTCATCATAGCCTTGGTCGGTATTCCAAACTTTTGAAGTGATGAATATATCTTCTCTTTTCTTATTTGATGCACGAAGAGCTTCTCCAACTTGTTGTTCATTTTTATAGAAAGCTGCTGTATCTACTGCGACATAGCCAGTGTCTAGTGCTTTTTTAATTGAATTAAATGCTTCCTCTGGATCATCCATTTTGTATACACCTAATCCGAATCGAGGCATTTCAATACCATTATGTAATTTTTTTGTTGATGTTATTGAGTACATGTCGTTACCTCCTTTTGGGTAATCTTATTATACAGACATTGTCAAAGTATTTCGAGAATAACGACTTTTTTTAAAGGGTTGCAATCTTACACAAAAGCGAATATTATATTAAATGTTGTTTCAAATGTTCGGATTTTAGAAAGAAGGTATTTCATTGTTTCACCTGAAAGAAAATGGCACAAACGTTAAAACTGAAATTATTTCTGGTATTACAACGTTTCTTACCATGGTATATATTATTGTCGTGAACCCTGCTATTTTATCAGATGCAGGAGTTCCTGTAGACCAAGTATTTATGGCAACCATTATCTCTGCTGTTGTCGGTACTTTATGGATGGCACTATGTGCTAACTATCCGATTGCGATTGCACCAGGTATGGGCTTAAACGCATATTTCACCTCTGTTGTTTTAAATTCTAACGGTAAGATTGATTACATGACTGCCTTTTCTTCTGTATTTGTTGCAGGTATTATTTTCATTATCTTATCGGTAACTCCGCTTCGTGCAAAGCTTATTACTGCTATTCCCGAAAACTTAAAACGTGCGATTACTGCCGGTATCGGTTTATTTATTGCTTTTTTAGGTTTACGAATGGGTAGCGTAATTGTTGCAAATAAAGATAATTTAGTAGCTCTAGGAGATTTAACCTCTCCAGGCGTTATGTTAACATTATTTGGTTTAATCATTACGGTTATTTTGATGGTTCGTAATGTTAGAGGTGCCTTATTTATCGGTATGGTTGTTACAGGGATTGTCGCCTCATTTACTGGTCAACTAAAAATTGATAAAGTCGTAGCTAAGCCTCATTTACCAAATGATATTTTGATCTGGAATCCACTTGATGCTTTTGGTGACGTCATTCATTACGGCTTATACGGAGTTGTTTTTTCATTCATCTTAGTCACTTTGTTCGATACAACTGGTACACTTGTTGGGATTATGAAGCAAGCTGGTTTGATGAAGGGAAATGAATTACCACGTGCACGTAAAGCTCTATTAGCTGATTCACTTGGCACAACAATCGGAGCGATGTTTGGTACAAGCCCAACATCAGCATTTGTTGAATCTTCTGCAGGTGTTGCTGCAGGAGGGCGTACTGGTTTAACCACTTTAACGGTTGCTATCCTATTTATCATTGCTTCCTTCTTTGGACCTTTGGTAGGATCTGTTTCTGGTGTAGCTGCAATTACATCACCAACGCTTGTGATTGTCGGTACATTAATGATCTCTTCAGTAAAAGACATTGAGTGGCATCAATTCGATGAAGCTTTTCCTGCTTTCCTAATCCTTTTAATCATGCCTTTAACATCGAGTATTTCAACTGGGATTGCCTTTGGTTTTATTGCCTACCCAATTTTGAAAATCGTAAAAGGTGAAGCAAAGAAAGTTCATCCATTGTTATATATCTTCGCAATATTATTTGCGATTCAACTAATTTTCTTACAACATTAATACAGAAAAGAGTTGTCCAAAAGCAGTTTTTGGACAACTCTTTTCTATTTATCATCAAATTGTTCAGGGTCTTGATCACGTCCAACTCTTTCTAATTCAGTTTCTTCACGTCTTTTTTCCATCTGCTTTCCTAGTGCTTGAACATCTTCAAATGAAGTTGCCATCGACCCATTTTCAATTTGTTTCTTATCTTTACTCATTGTCATCAATCTCCTTTATCACTAGTATGTCATTATCTATTCCCTGTTATCATAAGGGTTATGCATCATAAGGCATTTACGAACAATGAGCGATTTCCGCCATATTTAAAATACAATTGACGTATCATTTCCCTATAAATTAGGCTATACTTGAAGAGAACTTTTTCATTATCATTAGGAGGGTACTTCCATGAAATTAATTTTAATTCTTGGTGTGATTTTGTCATTCTTAGTTGCAATTTTTACTGCTGGTTATGAAGACAAACAAGGTGCTTCTAACAAATAATTTTTTTCATTTAAAAAGAGGACAACCTATAATGGTTGCCCTCTTTTTAT
Organism: Rummeliibacillus sp. NPDC094406; assembly: GCF_044763875.1. Classification (NCBI taxonomy): domain Bacteria; kingdom Bacillati; phylum Bacillota; class Bacilli; order Caryophanales; family Caryophanaceae; genus Rummeliibacillus; species Rummeliibacillus sp. NPDC094406. Next base: position 253,610 of record NZ_JBIWGZ010000006.1, read on the forward strand.
ATATATAATTGTTGATATTAGTTATTGAGCTGGTACTTTTGATAAAAAAACAATAACATAATTAGTGCATTCCTTTGAAACCTTGTTGACGTAAGGCTTCGAAAATAACAATCGCTGCTGTATTTGATAAATTTAATGAACGCACATTTTCACTTTGTGGAATTCTTAAGCATTTATCTTGATGATCTTGGATTAATTCTTTCGGAATACCTGTTGTTTCTTTCCCAAACATAAAGTAAATTTCTTCTTCAGGATTACTAAAGTCAAAGTCAGAATAAGGTTTCGTACCGAAAGTTTCAATATAGTAGATTGAACCACCAGTATTCTTTTCGTAAAATTCTTCTACTGAGTCATAATATTTGATATTGACGCTATTCCAGTAATCTAAACCTGCTCTTTTTAACATTTTATCATCTGTTGAAAATCCCAATGGACGAATTAGATGTAGATGTGTATCCGTTCCTGCACAAGTTCTTGCAATATTCCCTGTGTTTGCTGGAATTTCTGGTTGATATAATACGATGTGTAAAGACACTTCGAGACACTTCCTTTATTTTTTTGCTAAAAATGTTAAACCTTTTTGAATTTCCATTTGAACTTCTTCATCTTCTTCATGAAGTAAGCCTTCTTGTAATACTTCTTTTACACCTTCTCCACCGATTTTGCCAATTGCCCATGCTGCAGTACCTCGAATAACTGGACGCTCGTCTTTTTGGAAAACTTCTATTAAAGAAGGTAAAGCTGATGTTTCTTTAAAATGTGCCAGTGCAATAATCGCATTGCGTTGAATTGGCTTTTTCCCTCTCCACGAGCCTGAAATATGTCCATAGGTTTCTTTAAATTCACGATTAGAAATTGTCAGTAGAGGTTCTAATAATGGCTTTGCAATTTCAGGTTCTGGTTGAAGCGCATCATGGATCCAATTAAGTTTCCCTTTATTCTTTGGACAAACGGTTTGGCAAGTATCACAGCCATATATACGGTTTCCTATTTTAGCACGGTATTCATCTGGTAAAAAGCCCTTCGTTTGGGTTAAATAAGCGACGCATTTCTGTGAATTAAGTTGACCACCTTGTACAAGTGCACCAGTTGGGCAGACATCTATGCAAAGGCGACAATCTCCGCATTGATCTTCCATCGGTTCATCTGATTCAAATGGCAAATTGGTAATTATTTCTCCCAGATAGACATAAGATCCAAATTCAGGTGTAATGATGGCGCAGTTTTTTGCACTCCATCCAATCCCTGCACGTTCAGCAACAGCTCGGTCTGATAATTCACCTGTATCAACCATTGAACGTAGACGACAACCAGGTACCTTTTCCTGAAGAAAAGCTTCTAGTAAAGCGAGTTTTTCACGTAAAACTGTATGATAATCTGTCCCCCATGATGCACGACAGAATATCCCTCTTCTTGCACCTTTTTTTCCTTGAGGAGCATCCTTCATTCTAGATGGATAAGCAATAGCGATTGCAATGATGCTTTCCGCTTCTTCTAACAACAACTGCGGCTCTGTACGCTTTGTAATATCTGATTCTTCAAAACCAGATTGATATCCTAACTCTTGTTGGCGGCGTAAACGATTTTTTAGTTCGCTAAATGGTGATGCAGAAGTAAAACCAATTTTATCGATACCAATGCTTTTTGCATAGGCCATTACTTGTTGCTTTAGTTCGATGATGTTCATTTGGTTTCACTCCCTCTCTATGATAAACTGGAAAAAAATATATGATTAGGTGATGTATAGTGATTAAAATTACATTGGACTCATCCATAACAAATAAAGTACCTACATTTAAAATCGGCATTATCCATTATACCAAAATTGTCGTAGCAGAATCTCCTCAAATGATTAAAGGTCGAACACAGTTGTATCAAGAAAACCTATATTTGGAATTACAAGAACAACCAGTTACCGAAAGACCTGGCATTAAAGAATGGCGTACTACCTGGAAAGCATTAGGTGCTGACCAAAATCGTTATCGCCATTCTACAGAAAGCTTAATGCGCCGTGTATCAAAGCAAAATTATTTAACGCCCTTCCATTCAGCTGTTGATTTAAATAATTTCTTTTCGCTTCAATACGAAATTCCAATTGGTATTTACGATGGCAATTTACTAGATGGTGATATTACGATTGCACTTGGAGATGAAAAAACAGGCTATGAAGGATTAAATGGCCGTTATAATTCATTGAAGAATATCGCCTACTCAAGAGATACTGAAGGACCATTTGGTAGTCCGTTTGTCGATTCAAAACGTACCTCAGTTACGGAAAACACAACTGATGCTATTCAAATATTCTATCTTCGCCCATCTGTATCCAAAGAGGAATGTACAGAGCTATTGGATGCTGCCGGTAAGATGTTTTCTCAAATCCATGGTGGAGACTATACGGCAGCAATACTAACCAATGAACAAGCACATGTGGAAATATAGCTGATTGACCTGTCCTTTTTGAAAAATTTATGATCATTAATATGAAAATGAAAAGCACTCTACATGGTAGAGTGCTTTTACTATTTTACACTTCTGTCGTAGAAGCTTCTTTCTCTGCTTTCATCACATCATCATCATATAAATGACAAGCAACAAAATGTCCCGGCTCCTTTTCTTTCCATCTTGGTTCAACATGCTTACAAACTTCATGGGCCATTGGGCAACGAGTATGGAATACGCAGCCTGATGGTGGAGTAATTGGGCTTGGTAATTCCCCTTTTAAAATAATACGTTCTCTTTGTTCTTCTATATCCGGGTCTGGAATAGGAATTGCAGATAATAATGCTTGTGTATATGGGTGGAGCGGTTCATGATAAAGTTGCTCTGAAGTCGTCAATTCTACCATCTGGCCTAGATACATAACCCCAATACGACTTGAAATATATTTGACCATCGACAAATCATGAGCGATAAACAAATAAGTTAGTTCTTTTTCCTTTTGTAAACGTTGTAATAGTTTAACAACAGATGCTTGAACTGACACATCCAATGCTGAAATCGGTTCATCAGCAATGATAAATTCTGGATCTAACGCAAGAGCTCTAGCAATACCAATTCGTTGCCGTTGCCCGCCTGAAAACTCATGCGGATAACGATTGGCATGCTCTCTATTTAAACCTACATCCTCCAATAGTTCGTAAACACGATTTCGTAACTTACTTTTATCTTTGTACAATCCATGGATTTCCATCGGTTCAGCGATAATTTCAAAAACAGTGGATCTTGGGTTTAGAGAAGCATATGGATCTTGGAAAATCATCTGCATATTTTTCAACATTTGATCGCGTTCATTGCCAGATTGTTCATGAACATCTTTGCCTTCAAATAAAACTTTACCTTCAGTACGATTATATAGACCTAAAATAGTTCGACCTGCTGTTGACTTCCCACATCCAGATTCGCCAACAAGCCCAAATGTCTCCCCTTTTAAGATATCAAAACTGATGCCATTAACAGCTTTTAATGTACTGCCTTTTCCTAGATCGAAATGTTTTTTTAAATTTTCTACTGATAATAAAACTTCCTTCGTCATGATGTCTTCACCCCAGTTCTGCTTGATATCGACTTACTCCACAAAGCTCCTCTTCGAACTTTGTGCCAGTTAAATGAATAATTTCGACAGTCTTTCCGGTTTGCGGAGAATGAATCATTTTCCCTTCCCCGAAGTAAAATCCTACATGTCGCACAGGTGCTCTACCAAAGTCGTTTGCAAAAAATAGTAAGTCACCAATTAGCCATTCATCTGGATTTTCTTTGTCAATTGCTTGACCTGCTTCTTTTTGTTCCCCTGCATCTCTTGGAATAATGATTCCAGATGCTTTTGCCATGTTATATGTAAAACCTGAGCAATCATAACCGTATGATGACATGCCTCCCCAGAAGTAAGGTAAATCCAGGAATGCTGTGCCTTTAATAACAGCTTGCTCCATGGTCGTAGGATTTCCAGTTGCTCTACTAGATGTGATTTCTACTCCATTTTTACTTAAATATGCTTTACCATTTGGTGTATCAACATGATAGTATTTTAAACTCTCGTCTCGTAATGGAAGAATTGTATTAAAAGGTAGTACCAGTAACGGCATTTCATCCTCTGTCCATAATTGAGCTTTATCAGCTGTAATGATGGCATATTTTTTTGATTCTGAACCATTACTCTCAATTAATTGTGTTAAAGGAACCCATCCCGGATATCCCCGTTGATCTTTGGTAGATGGTTGATGAATTGCAACAATTTTTGCCCAATCGTCAATAATCTCATCTACAATCACTTCTTCTCCATAAAGTAGTTGTGTTTGCACACGATTCGCCTCACATAAGTCTAACCTTTCCTTATACTGCAAGGCTTCAAGCCATTTTACAAGGTTTACAGGATTACCAGTACCGTCCACATCAATATCACGTGCAGATGCTGGTGATGTCCATATAGTAGCTACAGGCACTGCACAACGCCAAAGGTTATTTAAAGCTGTCATATTAATTTCCCCCTTTGTTAATCCGCACAATTCCTAATCCTGGTGAGGGATCAAAAGTTATCTTAGAGCCATCATATTGAATGCCCCCCTCAAGCAAATCCTCTTTTAACATCAATGGTGCATCAAAATCATAGTGAATGATATTCGATTGACTCGCTGCAAAATGAGCAGCTGCTCCAACCCCTAACTTCGTTTCTATCATACTCCCTGTCATACATTTCATATCATGACTTGCAGCTAAAGAAGCAATTTTCAAAGCTTGATATATGCCACCAGCTTTCATCAATTTAATATTAATCAAATCAGCTGCTCTCATTTCAATAACTCGTTTTGCATCATAAATAGAAAATACGCTTTCATCAGCCATAATTGGGGTCAATGTATGATCCGTTACATACTTTAATCCCTCGATGTCATGGGCTAATACAGGCTGTTCAATAAATTCAATATTCAGTTGTTCGTCTTCCATTTGTCCGATTGCTCTAACCGCTTCTTTTGCTGTCCAACCTTGGTTTGCATCTAAGCGCAGTTTTATATCAACGCCAACAGCTTTGCGAATTGCTTTAATTCGCTTAATATCTTCTTCAATTTCGCCAATACCAACTTTTATCTTTAAAATTTGAAAACCAGAACGTACATAACTTATTGCATCCTGGGCCATTTCAATTGGCTCATTCACACTAACCGTATAGTCCGTTATTAATTCGGATCTTGCACCCCCTAAATATTGATAAAGAGGTAAGTCAGCCTCTTGTGCCAATAAATCGTATAATGCCATATCAATAGCTGCCTTTGCGCTCGTATTATGAACCATCGAACGATGAAGTGATTGGAAAAGTTGCTCATGATAACGTAAATCTTTTCCTATCAACAAAGGTTTGAAAACCTCTTCAATTGCAAATTGAATACTTGCTAATGATTCCCCTGTAATAACATGTGTTGGTGGCGCTTCCCCAAATCCTTCTCTACCATCATCTAATTGAATACGAACATAAATTGCTTCTGCGACAGTAACCGTGCGTAATGCTGTTTTAAAAGCTTTCTTCAAAGGTACTGCTACTTGAAACGTTTCGATTGAACGAATGATCATTTTTTCTCCACCCCGTTTTGTTATTGAACCCCTGGTTGTATTGTGATTGTTTTTTCATCCGCATCTAAAAATGCATTTGCTCCAAGTGGGACTGCAAAATGTGGCTGACAATGCCCAATCTTGACATCTTTCACGATTGGAACTGAAAGCTTACCAAAGTAATGTTCAAATACTTCATCTAATGTCAATGAAACCTTTCGTTTTGCTGGTTCTGCATGGCTAAAGTCAGCAATAATAACACCTGCAACATTATCAAATTTCCCTGCTTGTCTAAGCTGATTTAGCATACAATCAACTCGATATGGTTCCTCGTCTATATCTTCAATAATAAGAATTTTACCTTTTGTATCCACTTCATATTTTGTACCGATTCCATTTGATAACAAGCTAAGATTACCCCCTGTTAACTCCCCTTGGCATTGTCCTGGACGAAACATTTCAATAGATGCAAAAGACTCATCATATTGGAGTACGGTTGGCTCAAATAATTGCTCGAACATCTTTGCGGATTTTTCCTTGAATGAATCTTTTCCGACATCTGATCCGAGCATTGGACCGTGAAATGTTATGAAATCGGAATATCTCCCAATGGCTGTATGTAGAAATGTAATATCTGAATATCCCCAAAATACTTTTGGATTATGAGCGATTAAATCAAAATTAATGCGATCTGTATAGCGAGCCGCTCCGTATCCCCCACAAGCACATATAATACCTGCAATACTCGGATCTGCGAACATTTGATGTAGGTCGTTTAATCGTTCATCATCTGACCCAGCTAGATAGCCATTTACTTGGAACAGCGATTCTCCAAATTTATAATTAAGACCTAGCTTTTGTAAAAAATCCAATGAATGCTCTAAACTCTTTAAATTCGGTGGACTTGAAGGTGCAATAATACCGATTGTATCCCCAGGCTGTAATTTCTTTGGTTGACGTTTCATTTTATTACCTCCCTTTCTTTCATAAATAAAACGATAAGGTAAGACTCATAAAAAATTATCATCTTATTTAAGAGAGAAAGAGCAGTGCCACATGGTGACACCGCAATTTTGTTATTTTTTATCTGCCCATTTAAGCTCTAAGTAACCTACTGGGTGACGAACAACACCAGTTACAGACGGTTTTTGCAACGTTAATTGATTGTAGAAATAAAGTGGAACAATTGGCGCTTCATCGATTAATATTTTTTCTGCGTCTTGAAGCATTTTCCAACGTTTATCATTATCCTTTTCTTTTTTAGAATCAGCAATTAATTTATCGAATTGTTTATTTGACCAGTTTGTACGGTTCATAGAAGAACCTGTGATAAAGCTTTCAATTGCATTCACTGGATCTGCATAGTCAAATAAGAATGATGAACGTGATAATTGGTGTTTCAACTCTTTTTGTTCTGTCATAAATACGCCTGATTCAACATTTTTGAGTTTAATATCTACACCAAGATTTTCTTTAAATTGACTTTGAAGTGCAACAGCAATTTTCTGATTATCCGGGCTAGTAGAATAGGTAAGAGTAACGGCCGGTAGTTTTGACCAACCTTCTTCTTTCATACCTTCTTTAAGTAGTTTTTTCGCTTCGTCTTTGTTGAAAGTGATTAGATCGCCAGTTGCTTCACGGAAATCTTCACCTTTTGAATTTGAGATGCCATAACTTACGAAACCATGTGCAGCTTTTTGGCCTTGTTTTGTTACATAGTCCACAATGTTTTGTTGGTCTACAGCTAAAGCAAATGCTTTACGAACTTTTTCATTTGTAAATGGTTTTTTGTCTACATTAAATCGATAGAAAGCAATGCCTGCTTGGTCTTCAATCTTAAGTTCTTTATTGTCTTTCAATTCTGCAGCAAGTTCTGATGGTACAGATGAAATATCCAGCTCATCGTTTTGATACATTTGATATTCAGTGTTTGTATCATTAACCATTGCCCATTCAACTTTGTCTAATTTCACAGTATCTTTATCCCAATATTGATCATTCTTTGTAAATACCATTTTAGAATCGTGTTCCCAAGATGCTAATTTGAAAGGACCATTACCAACAAATGAATCTGCTTCTGCAAACCATTTTGGATTTTCAGTCGCCACCTTTTCATTTACTGGGAAGAAACTTGGATTTGAAATAATGTTCAAGAAAGCTTCAGTAGGCGCGTTTAATTTTACGACAAACGTTTTATCGTCTTTTGCTTTGATTGCAATTTTTTCAGCTTTGCCTTTACCAGTGTTGTATGCTTCAGCACCATCAATAACATAGGCTAAAAATGCCGCGGGAGAAGCTGTCTTTGGATCTAGCATATGTTTCCATCCGTAAACAAAATCACCAGCAGTTACATTATCACCATTTGACCATTTTGCATTATCTCGAAGTGTAAATGTATACGTTAATCCATCATTTGAAATATCAATTTTCTCTGCTGTTGCTGGTTCAGGCGTGTTTTTGTCATTTAAACGAACTAGACCTTCCATTAAGTTATTTAATGGGGCCCATGACACTGCATCAAATGCTACAGAAGGATCAAATGAGTTTGGTTCAACACTGTTATTTAATCGTAAAACCTTTTCTCCTTTTTTCCCATCACTTGATGTGTCTTTTGATTTACCTGCGTCTTTGGTTGCTGTACATGCTGCTAATACAAGAATCAGCATCGAAATGAATACTAACGGAAGCCATTTTTTCTTCATACATTTCCCCTCTTTCCCCTTTTTATATTTATGTGAAGCACTAAGTGCCCATCACCTATTTATCAAATAACCCCTTTGATCGTGCATCTTGCAGCCAACAATCTGTATAGTGACTTGTAGATAGATAAGTTGTCTCCGGTTGTACATAATCACACACTTCCATCGCAAATGGACAACGTGCTACAAAGGCACATCCTTTTGGTGGTGCAAATAAGTCTGGAGGTGTTCCTTCTATTGGTTCTAGTTCCTCTTCCAACAAATCTAGTCGTGGTACTGAATTTAATAAGCCCTTTGTATATGGATGAGTCGGCTGATAAAAGATCTCACGTTTCGTACCGATTTCGATAATCTTGCCTGCATACATAACAGCAATACGATCTGCGATTTTCGCTACTACGCCTAAATCATGTGTGATTAAAATAATAGAGACGCCAGTTTTTTGTTGAATTTCTTCAAATATCTCAAGAATTTGTGCTTGAATTGTTACATCAAGAGCAGTTGTTGGTTCATCTGCGATTAATAATGTCGGTTCGCAAATTAATGCTATTGCAATAACAATTCGCTGTCTCATCCCACCTGAAAATTGATGAGGAAATTGTTTTAGGCGCTCTTTCGGATTTGAAATGCCTACTAAATCTAATATTTCTATCGCCTTTTTATTGGCTTCAGCTTTGCTAATCGATTTATGGGTTCTAAGACCATCTGTTAGCTGCTCCCCAATTGTTAAAGTTGGATTCAACGCCGTCATAGGATCTTGGAAAATCATTGAAATATCTACTCCTTGGATTTTCCGTAATGCCTTTTTATCTAACTTCGCTAAATCTTTACCCTTAAAAAATACTTTGCCATTCGATATTTTGCCTGGAGGCTGAGGGATCAACCCCATAATGGCATTAGATGTTACACTTTTCCCACAACCGGATTCTCCTACTATAGCGAGCGTTTCTCCTTCATGCAGATCAAAGGTTACGCCCCGAACAGCATGAACTTCACCACCATAAGTTTTAAAGGTTACATGTAAATCTTGAACTTCTAGAATCTTCTTACCAACTGCTGTAGAGAGATTTTGAAGTTGTTCATCGCTTTGTTGCGTTTTACTTGTCATCCCTCTCACCCCCTAAGTTTTGGATCCAGAGCATCTTGCAACCCATCACCTAAAACGTTAAATGCAAACATCGTAATCGCTATAAATAATGCAGGGAAGAATAATCTCCACCAGTAACCTGATAAAATAACTGGCAATGCATCATTCGCCATTACCCCCCAACTAGCATAGGGTGCTTGAATACCTAAACCTAAAAAACTTAAGAATGCTTCTGCGAAGATTGCACTAGGTACTGTTAATGTCATTTGAACAATAATAGGTCCCATTGTATTTGGGAGTAAATTTTTTCTAATAATTCTGAATGTTTTGGCCCCAAATGATTTAGAAGCCGTTACAAACTCATAATTTTTAATCTGTAATACTTGACCACGTACAATTCGAGCCATACCAACCCAACCGGTAATCGTTAATGCGACAATTATCGTTGTTAAACTTGGTTCCATGACTACCAAAAGTAAGATCACGACTAATAAATGTGGTAAACCATATAAAATCTCAATTATACGCATCATAAATAAGTCTACTTTGCCGCCTTTATAACCACTAATTCCTCCATAGATAATGCCAATCGTAACATCAATAATAGCGGCCATTAATCCAACAAATAATGAAATACGTGCCCCATACCATGTTCTCGTAAATACATCTCGGCCCATCTCATCAGTACCAAACCAATTATTCATTGACGGCGCTTTGTTTTGATTTGGTAAATCAGTAGTTGTTACTGAATGTGGAGAAAACATTGGTACAAAAATAGCAGCTAGTCCTAAGAAAATTAAAAAGAATAAGCCAAACATTGCTAATTTATTCTTCTTTAAACGTCTCCATGCATCTGCCCAATATGAAAGTGATGGACGGACAACATTTTCTGCTTTTGCTATATCTTTTTCCTTTGGTTTAAACCACTCGTCTTTTACTTCAATATCGTGCACATTCGTCATGATGCATCACCTGCTTTTTTATGCAATTTGATACGTGGATCTAAAATACCGTAAACAATATCCACTAGGAATAACATAAAAACTAAAAACGCACTATAGAACACCGTGGTTCCCATAATTACTGGGTAATCACGATTATTAATACTTTCTACGAAATATTTCCCCATACCAGGAATGGCGAAAATCTTCTCAATAACAAACGTTCCTGTTAAAATTCCGGCTAACATCGTTCCCATAATCGTTACAACCGGCATCATTGCATTACGCAATGCATAGCGTACAATGATTCTCCACGGTTTTAGTCCTTTTGCTTTTGCCATTTTAATATAATCCTGCGTCAATACTTCTAGCATACTGGCTCTTGTTAGTCTTGCTATAATAGCCATCGGACCTGTTGCTAATGCGAGTGTTGGTAGCACCATATGCTTTGGACTTTCCCAAGTTGCTGCTGGGAACCAGCCAAGCTCTCCTGCAAACACCTTAATTAGTAATGTAGCCAAGATAAAGTTTGGTAACGAAATCCCTATTACAGCAAACGTCATGGCAAAATAATCGATTACGCCATTATGGCGAAGTGCTGCTAAAGTTCCTAGTATTACCCCCGATATAACGGCGACTAATATCGTAACCATTCCAAGTTCAAATGATATTGGAAAACCCCGGCTGATCAAACTATTCACAGTCTCATTTGGCTTTTTAATCGAAGGTCCAAAATCAAATGTTACTATGGCCTCTAAATAACTTAAATATTGCTTTGAAAGTGGTTGATCTAGCTTATAAAATTTTTCTAAGTTTGCTTGAATTGTTGGATTCGTCGTTCGATCACTATCTAAAGGTGACCCAGGAATGGCATGCATTAAAAAGAATGTTAAAGTTGCAATAATTAAAACTGTCACGACCATCATCAAAAATCGTTTGATGATATATTTCACCATACAAATCTCCCCTTTGATCTTTCTATGATGTCATTAACAATATTTTGCTTGATAAGCCAGCTCCGCCATGACCAACATTGCTCGATATGCTTCTAGAATATCTTTTGCACAAAATTCTACGATTGTTGTACCTTCAATAATTCTTGTTCCTGGCATTAATGCAGCCCATTCTGCTTGTCCATAATTGGTGAATTCAATTTTTAAAATTGGATTTTCCGGTGGTGTTAATGGTTTAATTTCACCCTTTTTAGCAATTGCCTCAGCTACTTTTTCAGCAACTAACGTGCGAGCTTTTTTCGGATGCAGTGTTTTAACACAAGATCTTGAAATAGATTCTTTTACAGCTGCTGTGACAACACCAGGAATTAACGCTTCGATTTCTTTGCATGCACAATCATCACCTGCTAAGAAAATAACAGGTACCCCATAATACCCTGCTACGTATGCATTGAATCCAATTTCTCCAATCTCTACATCATTGATGAACATCGTTCTGAAACTAAATGTCATTGAGTGGCTCATAACACCTGGCTGACCAGCTCTTGCATGGTAACCATCGAACATAACGCCATCAAATGTTGCATCTACATTATGTACCATCGAGAATTGCTTGAAGTCTCCAGATATTAGTGTTGCATCTTCATGCAATTCTTCAACAAATAAATTATTCATCTTCGAGTGGCTATCATTTACTAATACTTCTGTTGCCCCATTATGAAATGCTGATTCGATTATGGCATTTGCTTCTTGTGTCATAATTCTTCGCGAATTTTCATAATTGTGTTCTGAAGATGTTACAAACGTATAATCTGGTAACCCTGTAATGCCTTCCATGTCTACTGAAAGAAAATATTTCATCCTTGTTCCCCCTATCAATCTCCTGTTGCTTATTGATAGGTTACCAGAAAAATTCTGAATATTCAATTATTTATAAGTAAGAAAATGTAACATATCTTTATTTTTACAGTAAATACATTTTTATTTCATTATATCTAATAAGGATAATGTTTATTTTTTACTAATGAGTCAATTTCATAAATGCTTTTCTAGTTAAAAAATACAAATATTATTTAAATAAACAAATCAATAATTCAGATAGTACTTCAATTCTAGTATTTATTTAGTATTCCGCTCTAGATGGCGCTTTCCGCTTCATATTTGTTAAACAATTCAAAAATAAAAGATCCAATTTTTTAATAAAATTAGATCTTTCGTTTGCTATTCTACACCTGGCAAAATTGCCAAATCTTTGTTCTCTGCATCTAAAATGACATCTACCCCTAATGGAATACCTACATTCGGTTCACAATGTCCAATTTTAAAACCACTTACAACTGGTATATTCAGATCTTTGAAATAAGATTCAAATAATTCTTCTAAAGTTGGTGAATCTTCATATTCTCGCGGATTTATTTCTGTAAATTCACCAATTACAATTCCCTTAACTTGTTCAAATTTACGTGCTTGTCTTAGTTGATTTAGCAATCCATCAATTTGTGCAGGTTCTAATCCTATATCTTCAATGAGTAGAATTTTACCTTTTGTATCAATTTCAAATTTAGTGCCTAAACTATTTGCAATTAATGTTAAGTTACCACCAGTGATTTCTCCACGCGCTGCTCCACCACAAATAGTTGTAAGTGGTGAAATACTTTCATCATAGTGAATCTCTGCTGGTTGGAATAGCTGCTTAAACATACGCTTCGAGCGTTCTGTTACATCGTCGCGTCCGATACTTGATAATGTAGGTCCATGGAAAGTTACAATATCTGAGTACATGCCGATCGCATTGTGCAAGAATGTAATGTCAGAAAAACCCCAGAAAATTTTCGGATTTTCTTCTAATAATAAGTAATCAATCTTATCAGCTATTCTTGCTGCTCCAAAGCCCGCACTCGCACAAAAAATCGCTTTAATTGTTGGATCCTCAATCATTTCTTGCAAATCCTTGGCACGTTGTTCATCTGTTCCTGCAAGATAATGATTATTTAGCTGTATCGTATTCCCTAACACATAACGTAAACCTAATTCTTCTAAAAAACCGAGTGATTTTGTTAATCTTTCTATATTCGGAGGACTAGATGGGGCAATAATCCCAACTGTATCCCCTTTTTGTAATCTTGGTGGACGTCTTTTCATATTCAAAACTCCTATGTTAATTTATATAACTATCCCTTACTTTACCACCTATTCTATTGAAAAAGCGAGTAGAGTATTATCATACTTATAATTATTCAAGTAAGAAACCGACCCTTATTTTAAGTTTACACAATATTGCTAGCCCTATTAATATAAATCGTTTATCTATTTATTGCTAATTTAACCGAAATTTCAATTGGCTCTTTAAAAATAATAAAAAGCCCTAACAAATTCGCTAGAGCTTCATTGATCTAATTATTTATTTTTGTCGACCTTATATATTTACCTTGTAAATTCTAACGTGTCTTGTAATTTACGTCCGATTCTTCAAGTTGCACACTAGCATTAATTTGCGGTAATTTTATACCAATCCCTTGCTCTTTGTTATAGTCAATCCATTTTTGCTTCTCACGCTCGACTGCTCTATTTTGCCATTCCAGCCATCCACACTCAGAACAATGACTCTCTACATAACTGTTGCCGTGTGTATCTTTATGGTGGTAAATTGTATTCGACTTACAATTGTAGCAATAGATAATTTTATGATCAGTTTGCATGTACATAATGAAGTCCTCCCGTATTTCGCAATTATTACTTCCATAATTTACGATTAGGTATCACTTTATACAGGAGATTTATCTTTTTAAAAATATGTTTCCGCAATTTTGGTTGTTTCATCCGCGGTTTCAACTCATATATCCGCGGTTATCTAAATTATATCCACGTATCCAACAATTTATATCCTATTATACAGAGGATTCTGTGCTTTAATGGGAGCAAATCTATTTTTTTACACAATAAAAAAAAAGCAACAGTAAAAGGAATTTCCAAAATAAAAAGACTACCTCAAATTAGGCAGTCTTTTTTATTCGTTTAAAATCGACAAATTTCTTTGACAATAAAAAATATATCTTTTGGTATTCGTTATATATTTGTAGAAATATATTTTGTTTCTAGGTACGGTTCGATGCCTTCAAGGCCACCTTCACGTCCAATGCCACTTTCCTTCATTCCACCAAATGGAATATGTGCCCCAGATGGTGCACCATCGTTCCAGCCTACAATACCAAAGTCAAGATTTTCACTCAAGTACACACCCGTTTTATAATTTTCAGTAAAGAAGTAAGCTGCTAGGCCATATGGTGTACCATTGGCAATTTCGACTGCTTCCTCTAATGTATGGAAACGTGTAATTGGTGCTACGGGTCCAAATGTTTCTTCCTGCATGATTTTCATTGTATCATTTACATCTACAACAACTGTTGGTTGAATGAAATAATATCCTTTTTCATCATCATAATTATATTCATTGCCACACGCAATATCTGCACCTTTTGATACAGCATCTTCTAACTGATTAACAATTTTATCGAACCCTTTTTTATTAATAATTGGGCCTACTGTTACGTCCTTTTCTAGTCCATTACCTAATTTTAATTGTTTCACTGCTGCTACAAATTTTTCTGTAAACGCGTCCACTACACTATCTTGCACAAGTAAGCGGTTTGGACAAACACAAGTTTGACCTGCATTACGGAATTTCGCATTAATTGTTTGTTGTACAGCCAAATCAAGGTCTGCATCCTCTGCAACGATTAAAGGTGCATGACCACCAAGTTCCATCGTTGCATGTTTTATCGTATCAGCACAATTCCGCAAAAGTTCCTTACCAACTGGCGTTGATCCTGTAAACGTAATTTTGCGTACGTAAGGGCTATCTGTAAATAATTTACCGATACGTGGTCCATCACCATTGACACATTGCACAACATCTTTTGGAATACCTGCTTCATGTGCCAATTCAATTAAACGAATTGTTGTAAGCGGTGTTTCCTCTGCCGGTTTTACAATAAATGTACAACCTGCTGCAAGTGCTGGTGCAGCTTTTCGTGTCATCATCGCTGCCGGGAAGTTCCAGGGAGTAATCGCTGCTACTTGTCCAATTGGTTGTTTAATAACTGTTAAACGTTTGGACTCTTGATGACCTGGGATTGTACGACCATAAATACGTTTTGCTTCTTCTGCGTACCAATCGATGTAGCTTACTGCATAATCAACTTCTCCTAGACCTTCTGCAAGTGGCTTACCATTTTCACGTGTAATTAATTCACCAATTTCGGCACGATGTGCACGAACTAAATCAGCCCACTTTGATAAAAGTGCTGAACGTTTATGTGCATTTACTTTTGACCATGTTTTAAAAGCAGTATGACCTGCTTTAAGTGCAGCTAGAACTTCTTCATTACTTGAAACAATTACTTCTTGTAAATCTTCACCTGTTGCAGGGTTGGTTACTATAAATGTAGACATTAACGACTTCCTCCTTAGCTATTCGCAAAAGCGTCTTCTAAAATAGCAAAGCCTTTTTCTAATTCTTCATCCGTGATCACTAGTGGGGGTAAGAAGCGAATCACATTCCCTTTAATACCAGCCGTTAATAATAACAATCCATGCTGATTTGCATAATTTGCGATATCAGTTACACGATATTTATCTGCTTCACGAGTCACCGGATCTTTAACAATTTCCATCGCTACCATCGCACCTAAACGACGAATATCTCCGATTTCGGGATATTTTGCTTGTAATGCTTTTATTTTGTTTTCAATTTTTTGACCAATAATTTCAGCACGCTCTGGTAATTTTTCCTCTTTCATAATTTCGATTACCGCTAACGCCGCTGCATTGGCTGTTGGACTACCAGCATATGTACCACCCAATTGACCTGGTTCGGAAACTTCCATGATTTCTTTACGTCCAATCACACCTGAAAGTGGCATACCAGCTGCTAAAGATTTCGATACAGTAATTAAATCTGGCACAACGTCAAAATGCTCGATGGCAAATAATTTACCTGTGCGTCCAAATCCTGTTTGAATTTCATCCGCTATGAAGACGATGTTGTTTTCGTTACAGAATTTCGCGATTTCTTGTACGAATTTTTTCGGTGGTACGATGAATCCACCTTCCCCTTGTAATGGTTCCATTACGACACAAGCTACCATTTCAGGAGATACTGTTGTTAAGAAGAAGTCTTTAAATTCAGCAATAATACGATCTACGTATTCTACTTCTGTTTCACCAGCTGGTTTTTGATATAAGTATGGATATGGTGCTTTATATATTTCAGGTGCAAATGGACCAAAGCCCTCTTTGTATGGTTTAACTTTACTTGTCATGCCCATTGTTAAATTTGTACGACCGTGATAGCCACGTGTAAACGATACGACGCCTGATTTTTTCGTATAACGACGGGCAATTTTCACAGCATTTTCAACTGCCTCTGCACCAGAGTTTAATAAAATAACTTGTTTGTCATGTGTACCTGGTGTAACTTCACAAAGCTTTTCTGCTAACTCAACATAGTTTTCATACATGATAACATTGAATCCTGGATGAATAACGTGATCCACTTGTGCTTTTATAGCCTCCACTACTTTCGGATGATTGTGGCCTACATTAATCATACCGATACCTGCTGCAAAATCAATCCATTCATTTCCCTCTATATCAATAACTGTTGCCCCTTTTGCCTCTCTTGCAAAATTCAATGAACCATTGCTTACAGCTCGAACAACATATTTTTGTCGTTTTTCTAGTAATTCCTCTGTTTTAGTAGTGACTTTCATTTTTATTCCTCCTCGTGTTGTGATTACAGAAAATTATGTCATCTTCTGATGAAAAGAAAAGAACCAATTTTCAGCTTTTTTAGGATCCAGATAAACTAAATAAAAATAGTTATATCAAATAGATACTCGTCTTATCTAAATAACATCAAATATGCTTATTACAAATAACTATCTTCTAACATACATAACGCTTCATCATTCTGAAGTATAATTTTCGCTTTTCTCAAAAATATTTTCTGATACTTTCATAGAGTTTAAAGAATATAATCCAAAGCCAATTAAGCACCAAACACCTAGAATAACCCATTCCATAGGCCATACTAATGCAGACGGCATACCAGGTAGGTAGAATGAAATAAATAAAATACTTAAAACAATCGCCATAATACCAGTGAATTTCCAATATTTAATTCTGTAAGGGCGATGTAATTCTGACTCTGTTTTACGTAGCTTGATAAATGCAATTGAAACAAGTAAATAACCAACTACAATCCCTACACCACCTGCATCTACTAGCCATACCAATGCTGGGCGCCCTAAAAATGGCGCAATTGCCGCTAAAATCCCTAAGAAGATAATCGCGTTTGTAGGAGTTTGATATTTAGGATGCATATATGAAAACCATTTTGGAATCATATTATTTTCAGCCATTGCATAAAGAATTCGGCTACCACCAATAATGAAAGCATTCCAGCTCGTGATAATTCCTGCAATACCACCTATTACTAAAATATAACCCCAAATTGGACTACCAAACAAAGCAACCATTGCATCTGCTGTTGCAAGTTGACTCTTCAAGAGCTGATCATCTGGAAGTGCCACAGCTACACCAAATACAACAAATAAGTAGAAACACACAGCACTTATAATAGATACGATAATAATGCGACCAATTGATTTACCAGGTGCATTAATTTCCGCAGCCACTTGTGGAATAACGTCGAAGCCAACAAATAAAAATGGAATCATAACAAGGACGGAAAGCGTACCACCAATACCATCAGTGAACATTGGATCTAGATTCTTTAAATCACCGTGAGCAATGGCACCATACACTATTAACCCTGCCACTAATACAATCGCTACTGTAAAAATGTTTTGGAAAACTGCAGCTGGCTTTATTCCAAAGAAATTGAGCGCTGTTAAAGCAATCGAACCAACTGTACCAATCAACGCCCAAGTTAAAAAGACTTCCCAACCACCTAAAGTCCAAAGACTCACTTTATGCTCTACTGGCATTACATAATCAATTACAGTTGGTAAAGCAACTGCCTCAAATGTAACGACTGATACATAACCAAATAGCACTCCCCAAGCTGTTACAAATGCACTTTTCTTACCAAATGCTCGCTTTACAAAGACGAGTCCCCCGCCTGTTTCTGGCATCGCAGATGATAGCTCTGCATATGTTAGACCAATGAAAATAACTAATAGACCGCCCAGTATAAAGGCAATTACCGCTCCTAGAAAACCTGCACTTGCTACCCATTCTCCTGAAAGAACAACCCAACCCCATCCAAGCATTGCCCCAAGAGATAAAAACAGTACATCAATCTTCGACATTGATTTCGTAAAATTTTTATTATTATTGTTATTACTCATATGTATTCCCCCTTTGTGTTTGGCTCTTTCCGATAAAGTAACTCTTATCGTTTAGATAAAGTGAATCACTTGTGTTTTTACAGCTTCCACTACTTTTGGATGATTATCCTACATAATCATTCCGATACCTGCTGCAAAATCAATCCATTCCCCTTAAAATCAATAACTCTTACCTCTTTTGCAAAATTTATTGAGCCATTGCTTACAGCTCGAAAACATATTTTCGCTGTTATCGTAGTAATTTTTCTGCCTTAGTTGTGACATTCACTTTTCAATTCCCCCTTGTCCAGCGTTTACAGAAGATTATGAACAGCTTATCATTAAAAGAAAAGAACCAATTTTTTTATTTTTTAAGAACCAGATGATTGAAAGGAAGATTTCAAATGATAGCAAACCGAAATGCAGAGAGAGAATATAAATATAAACAAATTTATCAACAAATAAAAAATCAAATTTTATCTGGTATCTATAAGCCGCAAGAAAAGCTTCCATCAAAACGGCAATTAGCGGAGCAATCAGGAGTCAGCACTAACTCTATTATCGTTGCATTAGATCAGTTACTTGCTGAAGGCTATATTTATAGCGTGGAGCGAAAGGGATATTTTGTGGAGGATATTACGCTTTATGTAGCAGATGAAAAAGAAGTTAAACCTTTACCAAAACATTTGAAAGAAACAAGGATATCTTCTTCAGACATTATTTCATTTTCACATATGAGTGCAAATATGGATTTATTTCCATACAAAGAATGGTTAAAGTGTGAGCAGAAGGCGTTGAAAACATTTCATCATGAACTTTCGTTTATGTCGCACAATCAAGGACCAATTGAAGTTCGTCAAACTTTAGCACAATACATAAGCTTTAATCGAGGAGTACGCTGCGAACCGGAACAAATTATTTTTCATTCCTCAAGTCAAGCGCTCGTTTCACAATTATTAGAATTATGCGGTGACAACAAATCCATTGCATTAGAAAATCCTGGGTATGCTCGCTATTATGAGTTGATTCAACGAAAAGGATGGAAAGTTCATACTGTACCTCTCGACGATAGTGGATTCCAAATTGAAGCCATTCAACATAAAGACATTGGTCTACTTTACACAACGCCGTCACATCAATTTCCTACAGGTATTATTATGCCTGTATCACGTCGTTTTGAATTATTAAATTGGGCAAATGCCAAAGAGGGGCGCTACATAATCGAGGATGACTACGATAGTGAGTTCAAATACGGAACAAGTAATATCCCTTCCCTTCAAAGTCTTGATCGTAATAATCGTACAATTTATACAGGAACATTCTCTAAGACGTTATTCCCTGGTATTCGTATTAGTTACATGGTGTTGCCACCAGAATTATTAGAGGTCTATCGTGAAAAATTCGATTACTTACTACCACAATGCAATACATTGAACTTATATACATTACTTTATTTTATAAAAGATGGCTTCTACCAAAAGCATCTTCGCAAAATGACACATCATTTTGAAGCGATGCGACAAAAGCTTATTAAAGAGCTAAAAAGAACATTCAAAAATGACATAAACATATTAGATGTTCCAGCCGGCTTACATTTTCTCGTTAAAATAAAGACGACACGAGATTATGAAGAAATTACCGCGAGAGCAGAGAAAGCTCGTATTCATTTTTTTAATATTAAAAGATTTTCATTAAGTGAAATACAAGAACCTGATGATGAACATAGCTTTATTATCGGCTTTGCAAGCTTGAAGGAAGAAGAAATGAAAGAAGCTGTTCAACGACTCTTTACAACTATTAAAGGATCGTAAAATGAAAAATAGATAGTCTTATATGATATGTAGCATGCTTTCTCAAAAACAAAAATTAACTTTACATCACTATCTCTTTATAATGAAAAACAAGTTGCTTCTTGTTAAAAAAGGCAATTTTAATGAAAGTGAGGATATTGTGATGAGAAGATATTTGAGTATCGTTTCATTAATGTTGTTCTTCTTGTTAATCGTTTTAGGTTTTATCACTCCACAAGTATTGAATCCATTACCTGATTCTTGGGACATAATTATATTATTATTACTACTACTAGGTTCATTTCTCACTGCATTATTTAGTAAAAATGGTCTTTTAAAAATAATTGCTCTAATTATTTCTTCTATCGGAATGTTAGTTTTATTAGTCTTAACTCTAAACGCTATCGGCATAATGATATTTGGTAACTTTGGGACGTAGAAGGAAATCAGAGTAATCGTTTTCTATCATGTCCTTGATAATATAAAATGCTCAGAAATATTGTTTATCAACATTTCTGAGCATTACTGAACGCTATTTCCATTAATGATACCGACGTGGATTTTAATCTAGAAAAGTTAAGACTTTCAAACATCAAAACACTGTCACTAACACTTAATTAGAAAGTTTTTTTGATTATCTATTATCAAGGCGCTGAAATTTACTTTCCTTTCTTAACCTCATTCAGCAAGTCTGGGAAGTTTGTAAACATTCCTGTTACACCCCAGTCAATTAGCTGCTGCATTCTTTCTTTGTCATTTACTGTATATGGGTGAATTTCAAGTCCACTGTTGACTACCTTTTGTATATATTCTTGATTTAAATACGTGTGGTTTGGTCCCACTCCAATCGCATATTCCTTAATCTTTGCGATTTCTTCATCTGTTATCACTGCATTCTTTTTATAGGATAACAATTGAATTAGTTTCAGAGATGGATCCATTTCATTCATTATTTTCAGACTATCAGCACTAAATGATTGAAGAAGTAATTTCTGTTTATTGATGTCATACTTATCTATAAGACGTAAAAGTTCTTTTTCCATCCCAGGGTATATGTCAGGTGATTTCGTTTCGATATAATAGCTAGCATTCTTTCCGAACTTTCGAAAAATCTCTTCAAGAGTTGGTACTTGTAATCCAACATACTCTGACTTAGCATATTGTGGATATGCTTCATTAAACCAGCTTCCAGCATCCAAATGTTTGATTTCATCTAGTGTATAGTCTTTTACAAGGCCTGTCCCATCTGTTGTGCGATCCAACTTTTCATCGTGCATAGCAATTAATTGGCCATCCTTTGTCATCTGTAAATCGATTTCAATATAGTCGCCATGCATTTTTTCTCCCATTTGATAGGAAGTAATTGTATGTTCAGGAGCATAACCAGAAGCACCACGATGTGAGACATTTTCGATATCCTTATATTTTTCTTTAGCCATAGCTGTTCCTCCATCTGTTGTCGCAATCCCCCCGACTAATACCAGAGCACCAAGAGCAGATAACCATTTTCTTTTCAATTCCAACATCTCCTATCTATTCTAATAGACTTCTATTCAAGAATAACAGGAGAATATTAATCTCTTTTAATTATCTTGTAAATGTTGGTAAATAATATATATAGAGAGAAATGATAGTTTTACCGTAATTCTAATTACCCTATTCCATTTTCACTAAATTTATTGGTTTTTCTTATTAAAAGAACAAAACGCAATGAATCTCCCCTTAATTTATACCATGAGAAACGATTAGAGGAACAAGATTTCTGCTAAATATGATCATAGTTCAAAAAAACAAAAAAGAACGTCTAACTCTTATTACACCTTCGGCAAATTGAATATCATCTATTTCATTTCCAACAACTTCAGAAAGCCTTACACCAGTATCAAAAAGCAAATAAATAATTGTATAATCTCGTAAACCTGATTAGTAAACTACTATTAAGAAAGCCGATTTTTTATAGTAGACGAGAGTATAGCACAATCATTCATATTAAATCTTTCATATACTTTCATAAATTTATTTTTTGAAAGGATGATGTATATGGGAATAACACCGTATATGATTGATTTGGGTACACTCGGGGGAACATTCAGTGAAGCTCATGATATAAATGAACGTGGACAGATTGTGGGATTTTCGACTACGGCTAATGATTTGGAATTCCATCCTTTCCTATGGCAAAACGGTGTGATGACCGATCTCGGTACGCTCGGAGGAACATTCAGTTTTGCTTCTGATATTAATAACCGTAAACAGGTTGTGGGAGATTCGGAAACGGCTGATGGGGAAGATCATGCATTCCTATGGAAAAAGCAGATGTGAGCGAGCAATTATTTTTTCAAATTCAAGTATAAGATTTATGTATATCGGCAGTTCTTTAGATAGTATATTTACTTTACCTATTTTTTTCTCTTAAAAACAAACAGTCGAACCGAATCATTGACGTTGATGAAATTACTATGTCTAAATTCCAAGAGTTATTTACAACAATCCGTCCAATCCATATGGATTGGTTTTCTACAGTTCTGCCTCAAAATATAAAGTCATCAGTAATTCAAATGCAAATAAACTCCTGAAAATATTCTAGTGGATCTTGGAACTGGGCCAATCACTGTACATGGACTAAGACACACACATGCATGCATGTGTGATGCTTTACAAAAAGATATCCATTTTCTATGTAATAAAATGTAAATTTGATAAAAAAGGAAATCGTGAAAAAGATAATTTCCTTCCTTTTAACGCTCGAGCGACTAACAATTATGGTGACCGTAATGCTATGGCTTACGTTTATAACCGCTTTATGAACCCAAACGAAAAAAAGTTTTTTACATCTCGTGGCGTAAATGTAAACGAGGATTTATTGGCAGTATCTGATTTAATACAATTCATCTTTAGGGGTTGTATCAGAAATGGCGAACCAATGAATTGTTATATTCCTTCAGAACGAATGAGAAGCTTATTGAAACAATGGGCGAATTTCGAAGTTTAAAATACTTGAATATTAATATACAAAGCCTCTTGTAGTACAAGAGACTTTTTTGCATAAACAGTAATTAATGTCAGTTACCGTTCGTTTGCAGTGTTATCATACGTTCATTTTATACGGGACTTGGTGGAGTAACGACAAAATCAGGCATATTAAACACATTCCCTATCTGTGGTACACCAGCTGTGTCGATACCAACCATGCTGATTCGACATGGGTTAGGTGGATATATTGATGATGCTGAAAACGGACCTGTCACACGTGCTTCAAACATAGGGGCACCTGGTAAAAAAGGTGAACTGAAAAAGGCATGGACCGCCAATGTAGACTGGGGAGAAATCGTAAAAGTAACAGGTACTGCGTTACAGGTTGGATCAGATAATGGATCACAAGATGATACTGATGGTTGGATACCAACAGGTGTTGCTGGTGCTCCACATATAAACGCCATTTTAGCGGTCTCTTGATTTAAACAATTCGTACGGTCAATGACGGAAACGGTGACTGTCTGTGGTTTGTCCGATACATTTAAAACATTAACCACAACCCTCTCCGTATTAGGATTTCGCCAAACTGGACCTGTTGTCAAAGTAATTGGCTTAGAAGGCTTTGGATTAGAAGACTTTGGCATAGAAAACACCTCCTCTCTATCAGTCTACCATTATAGTATTCGTGATAGAGAGGTAAAGAAACGGCACATTGCCCCTGGAGATATCAAATATCAGGTAACCAAATATTTAAGCTCTCATGATAATATTTGAATGTATGTGGCCTCAAGTTCCTCAGTTTACAATCTTCGTAAAACAGTTTTATAGCTTCTTCATCTGGGGCAACAAAAATATTCTTTGTTGCTATATGTAATTCTTCTTGTGATAATAGATTTCTTCGTTTACTCATTGCACACTACTCCTCGCACACTATTTGTAATTATTCAGTAGTACAAGGGAAAATAAAAAGACTCCACAGAATGAACTGTGAAGTCTTGATATACCAACGTTGCTCGTTGATTATAGGATACCGGTGGTCGGGGTCGAACCGACACTCCAAAGGAACACGATTTTGAGTCGTGCGCGTCTGCCAATTCCGCCACACCGGCATATTATTATTAGAGTTATTATTTTTAAATTTAATGGAGGCGGCAACCGGATTTGAACCGGTGATAAAGGTGTTGCAGACCTGTGCCTTACCACTTGGCTATGCCGCCTTAGTATTAATTTAAATGGAGCGGAAGACGGGGTTCGAACCCGCGACCCCCACCTTGGCAAGGTGATGTTCTACCACTGAACTACTTCCGCATATTTAACTGGGGTACCTGGATTCGAACCAGGGCATGACGGAATCAAAATCCGTTGCCTTACCGCTTGGCTATACCCCAATAATGGGGCGACTGAAGGGGATCGAACCCTCGAATGCCGGAACCACAATCCGGTGTGTTAACCACTTCACCACAATCGCCATTATATAATTTTAAATACATTGTTTGTTTAATGAAAATAAATGGGGCGACTGAAGGGGATCGAACCCTCGAATGCCGGAACCACAATCCGGTGTGTTAACCACTTCACCACAATCGCCATTATATTGGTTTTTTCATTAAATTTATAATTGGCAGGGGCAGTAGGAATCGAACCCACATCAAAGGTTTTGGAGACCTCTATTCTACCGTTAAACTATGCCCCTATATAATAAGTATTAAATATGGTGGAGGGGGGCAGATTCGAACTGCCGAACCCGAAGGAGCGGATTTACAGTCCGCCGCGTTTAGCCTCTTCGCTACCCCTCCGAAAACATGG
>NZ_JBIWGZ010000007.1:0-205317 GCF_044763875.1 Rummeliibacillus sp. NPDC094406
CACACCTGTTCCCATGCCGAACACAGAAGTTAAGCTCTTTAGCGCCAATGGTAGTTGGGGGCTGTCCCCCTGCGAGAGTAGGACGTTGCTAGGCACATTAAGGTACTACTAATTTTATTGGTAGTATCTTTTTTTATATTGATATAATAAGAGAAGATTATATTAATGAACTATTTTATTCTAAAGAATATCATGTTTATCTAGAGCTCTTTATAAAGATTTATGGAAATAACTTGCTCCAATACACGTTTAAATTAAAAAAACAAAAAAATCTAATAACTTCTATAAAAACTACTTGCATGTTTTTAATATCCTGTTATAATAATAAATGTGTTAGAGGTAACATAATAATATTGTTCCGAAGTAGCTCAGTTGGTAGCAGCATCTGACTGTTAATCAGAGGGTCGCAGGTTCGAGTCCTGCCTTCGGAGCCATTTTTTTGTCTGTGCTTCCATAGCTCAGCAGGTAGAGTGCTTCCATGGTAAGGAAGAGGTCACCGGTTCGAGCCCGGTTGGAAGCTTTTGAAACTTATAAACCGAAAAAATAAATAGATTAATTATTTTTTGTTTTAGGGTTGCAAAACTAATTGAAATGTGATATTATTATTCTTGTCCTGTTAAAGACATAAATTTTCTAAAATGGCCCCTTGGTCAAGCGGTTAAGACACCGCCCTTTCACGGCGGTAACACGAGTTCGAATCTCGTAGGGGTCACCACTTTTAATAATTACATATTAACAATTTGGAGGATTAGCTCAGCTGGGAGAGCATCTGCCTTACAAGCAGAGGGTCGGCGGTTCGATCCCGTCATCCTCCACCACTGTTTCGGAGGGGTAGCGAAGAGGCTAAACGCGGCGGACTGTAAATCCGCTCCTTCGGGTTCGGCAGTTCGAATCTGCCCCCCTCCACCATTTATTGGGGTATAGCCAAGCGGTAAGGCAACGGATTTTGATTCCGTCATGCCCTGGTTCGAATCCAGGTACCCCAGCCATTTTTATTTTATGAGTCATTAGCTCAGTTGGTAGAGCATCTGACTTTTAATCAGAGGGTCGCTGGTTCGAATCCTGCATGACTCATCATTCATAAGATATAACCTTCTTCTAAAATATTAGAAGAAGGTTTTTTTGTTGCTTTAATTTCCATGTCTTTTCCTCTCGCTGCAATTTTATCTAAAAGAGCAGCGTCTAAATAAATTCTTTCATATATTGTAATTTCCTTATAAATGAATCAATTTTATTTCAACACATTAACTTTTCCATATTCATATTTGGATGTTCCACTACAGACAGCGCTTTCACGGGCTTGGCTTCAATCTCCTTGTTGAATTCAGCATCGCTAACTTCGACTTAGTAGTGTAGCACTAACGTTCCTGCGGTGCTTTCAGCTCAAGCTTATTCCATATGACTCTGAATGAACCTCGCACGAAGGAAATGCGAATGCATTTTCGAGGGCTCACCGTCGAAAGCGTTGCAATGAAAAAAATAGATATCAATTAATATTCGTATATTTTATATGAATTTTGCATAATAAAATTGTTTCAAATAAAAGGATATAGACTTCTTTAAAATTCTTTTGCTTAAAGGATTCTATAATTTTTTAAAATTTTTGAACTGAATAAAAATACAGAAAAATGTCTTGTTGAGCCATCAGCATTCCTGCCGTTACAATAGAATTAGATAACAAAGGGGGTATGACTTCATGGAGTCATTAAAGATATCGATGATTGGGGTCCCTATGGATATGGGACAATTACGCAGAGGCGTAGATATGGGGCCAAGTGCAATTCGTTATGCAGGTGCTGTTGAGCGTTTAGTAGAGATCGGTCATACAGTAATAGATGAAGGTGACATCTATATTGATCACTCAAAGAAAGAGGAATCTCCAGATACAACATTAAGAAATTTAGAGGCAGTTACTGATGCAAATACTAAACTAGCTCAAAAAGTTCATGAAGTAGTAGAGAAAGGAAGGTTTCCATTAGTATTGGGTGGGGATCATAGTATTGCTATCGGTACATTAGCTGGCATATCAGATCACTATGAAAATTTAGGTGTTATTTGGTACGACGCTCATGCAGATATGAATACAAGTGAAACATCGCCTTCAGGAAATATTCATGGTATGCCATTAGCTGTTAGTTTAGGTCTGGGCCATGAAAGATTAGTCAATATTAGAGGATTTGCACCTAAAGTAAAACCAGAGAATATTGTGATTGTCGGTGCACGCTCAATTGACCAAGGTGAGAAAGAATTAATCTGTAAAACAGGAATCAAAGTATATTCTATGCATGAAATTGATCGCCAAGGAATGACGGATGTAATACAAGATGCCATTACATATTTAAAAAGTCAGAATGTAGATGGAGTCCATTTATCGTTAGACTTAGATGGTATTGACCCGATCTATACTCCGGGAGTAGGAACTCCAGTACCAGGTGGTATTACGTACAGAGAAAGTCATTTAGCGATGGAAATGTTACAAGAGTCAGGTTTAATCACGTCTGCAGAGTTTGTTGAGGTCAATCCAATTCTGGATGAAAAAAATAAAACAGCTGATGTAGCGGTAGCTTTAATGGGCTCATTATTTGGTGAGACGCTAGTTTAAAAAGGATGAGCGGTTTGCTCATCCTTTTTTATATCTATTTAATAGGGTTAATCGCCGTCTGTAATACTGTCCATTTGTGGTTCTATGGCACTTCTAGCCACTAGCCCTTTATAGCTATTTTCAAAGTTTTACCATTAAAGTGGTGAAAATGAAAAAAGTTGTAAGAAATAGAAGGGAGTATTGGTATAATAAAAATAATAATGTTTAAAAATGTGAAATAAAAATGAAACCAACTGAGGAATCGGTTCGTATATTATAGGCAGCCGCATGGCGGAGGGGAAATCACATGGATGCGTTAATCAACAAAAGAATAAAGCAAGTGCTGAAAGGTGACCAACATGCGTATTCAGATATTGTGAGCCTCTATCAGCAAAAAGTATATCAAGTATGCTACCGCATGCTCAACAACCAACATGAAGCAGAAGATATAGCACAAGAGGCTTTTATACGTGCATATACAAACTTGCACACTTTCGATTTAAATAGGAAATTTTCTACCTGGCTATTTCGTATCGCAACAAATTTGTGTATAGATCGCATAAGAAAAAAGAAACCAGACTATTACTTAGATGCACAAGTTACAGGTACGGATGGACTCGATATGTATTCTCAGATTTCTTCATCAGATCGACTCCCTGAAGAAGAGATTGAAAGAATGGAATTGCAAGAAAGAATTCAATATGAAATTAGTTGCTTGCCAGAAAAGTATCGAACAATCATAATCTTGAAGTATATTGAAGAATTGCCACTGCAAGAAATTAGCGAAATTTTGGATATGCCATTAGGAACAGTAAAGACACGTATTCACCGAGGGCGTGAAGCGCTAAGAAAGCAATTGAGCAATTTGTAGGGGGTTTTCACTATGAGTAAATGCCCTGAACATATCGTGCAATACATGCATGAATATCTAGATGGGGATATTAGCCGCGAACAAGAGCAAGAGTTGAAGTCATTTATGCGAAATTGTGATGATTGCCAAAAGCACATGCAAGAGTTAACTAGAACAATCGCGTTCGTGAAAAGTGCAGCCGTTATTGAAGCGCCTCCAAATTTTGTAGAACAAGTAATGCAAAAACTTCCTAAAAGAAAGATGCGTAATGGCATACAACGATGGATTCGTAGACACCCAATTTTAGTAGCAGCAGCAATGTTTTGCATTCTTATGAGTGCGTCACTCCTATCAGGTTATAAAAATGACCAAGAATTTTCGTTTACAAAACAGCCGAATTTACAAGTACAAGGTCAAACGGTAATTGTTCCTGAAGGAGAGACTGTAAAAGGCGACATCGTTGTGAAGAATGGCGATATTATTGTAAAAGGTGAAGTTGATGGGAATATTACAGTTATTAATGGTAAATATATGGCTTCTACTGCAAATGTCACCGGACAAATTGAGGAAGTTGACGAGGCTTTTGAATGGCTATGGTATAAAATTAAAAGTAGTGTGAAAAGTGCTTGGTCTTTTATTGATAAAAATGAATAAACTAATTGAGAAGTCTGCTAACTTAATAGTGGGCTTTTCTGCTTCATACGGGCAGAAAGTAAGGTAGTTGTGCTATACTTGACGTATACGTACTCGCTAGAAAAGTGGGGGATCCACATGACTTTTATTAATGAATTTACACAGTTCACCAACAATCAATGGATAAGAATGGTATTAAACATCATTGATATTTTATTAGTATGGTTGGTCTTTTATAATATACTTACATTGATTCGTGGCACAAAGGCCGTTCAGCTTTTAAAAGGTATTTTTGTGATCGTAATCATTCGAATTATTACCGTTTATTTAGGGCTAACTACATTAGGCTGGATGACGCAACAAGTTATTGAATTTGGCTTTTTGGCGATCATCATTATTTTTCAACCTGAATTACGTAGAGCGTTGGAACAATTAGGGCGAGGAAAGTTGTTTGCTCGAAGTAATTTACAGGAAGAAGAAGAACAGGCCCGATTGATATCCGCCATGTCCAAATCTGTTAGTTACATGGCAAAACGACGAATTGGCGCGCTTATTTCAATTGAAAGAGAAACAGGTTTAAATGATTACATTGAAACAGGTATTCCTATGTTCTCTGAAATCTCATCAGAGTTAATTATCAATATTTTCATACCAAATACGCCGCTTCATGATGGAGCAGTAATTGTACAAAAAAATAAAGTAGCAGCAGCCGCCTGTTATTTGCCTCTCTCAGAAAGTCCATTTATTTCAAAGGAACTTGGAACACGTCATCGTGCAGCAATTGGTATTAGTGAAGTAACGGATGCTGTAACGATTATAGTGTCAGAGGAAACAGGCGCTATTAGTTTAACCATTAATGGTGATTTGCATCGTGATTTATCTATTGAAGAATTTGAGTCACGTTTACAGCGTGCATGGTTTGGCGAACCAACTGCTGCAATCAGTACCTCCAAATGGAACTGGAGGGGGGATAAAAAGTGATGGATAAACTAGTCGACAGTCCATGGTTTTTACGAATTACCGCACTTGTATTGGCATTATTAATGTTCTTTACAGTGAGATCTGAAACAAGTCCAGGCAATAATACAACAACAACTTCTGACCGCCAAACTGAAGTAATTCATAACGTTCCTGTAAAAGTGCTTTATGATGACAAAAACTTAATTGTTACGGGTGTACCACAGACGGTTGATGTTTCCGTAAAGGGGCCATTAGCACTTGTATTACAAACGAAGGCGCTTAAGGATTATGAAGTTTACTTAGATCTAAGTAAAGAAACAATCGGAAAACACAAGGTTAAATTTAAATATAAGGGTTTTTCAGATAAGCTCCAAATTCAAATTGAACCATCTACAATAGATGTATCTATAGAAGAAAAAGTCACACGGACCTTTAAAGTAGATCCTGACTTTAACGAAAGTCAATTAGCACCTGATTATTTTGTAAAAACAATGACAGCGAATCCAAATGAAGTTACAGTTACTGGTGCTAAAAGTGTAGTCGACAGTATAGCTTATGTAAAAGCAATGTTATCAGGTGAATCCAGAGTGACAGAGTCCTTTACTAAGGAAGCACCTGTAAAAGTGCTAGATCGTGATATGAATAAATTAGATATTACAATTAGCCCTTCTACTGTGCAAGTAAAAGTTGACATTGGGGAGTATAATAAGGAAGTGCCGATTTCCTTAAATGTAAAGGGTAATCCAAAAGATAATTTAAAGGTAAAATCGTTGAAAGCTGATGCGAGCCATATTACGCTATTTGGACCAAAAGATGAACTTGAAAGAATAAGTTCATTGCCTGTTGATGTAGATGTTTCGAAATTAAAGAAATCTGATTATGTCACAGTTAATTTGTCCAAACCATCCGGCGTGACAAAGCTATCAACTAATCAATTAAAAGTCCATGTTACACTAGACGAAACATTAAGTAGCAACAAAAATGTAAATGATGAAACAACTAATAATCAAGAAACTACTAGTGCAACGGCATCTACAGCTACTGTTGACAACGTTAAAGTAAGTGTAAAAAATCTAGATAAAGAACAATTCGCCATTGATAATGAAACAAGTTATTATGTATCAGTATTTGTAACTGGCGATGAGCAAGAGATTGCGAACATAACAGCATCGGATATTCAATTATATGTAGATGCAAAAGATGTGAAAGAGGGAACAAATACCTTGAAGATATTAGGTAGTAGTCCTGCGGGAACAACATGGAATGCCACTCCGAGTTCTATAAAACTAAAAATTAGTCAACTTTCATAAAAAAGTTCGTTAAAAAATTGCATACAGTTTTGAAGGAGAGAATAACAAAATGGGTAAATATTTCGGAACAGACGGCGTCCGCGGAGTCGCCAATAGTGAGCTAACGCCTGAGTTAGCGTTTAAATTGGGACGTTTTGGTGGATACGTTTTAACGAAAGAAACCACAGATCGTCCGAAAGTATTAATAGGACGAGATACTCGTATTTCTGGTGAAATGTTAGAAGGTGCACTTGTTGCAGGCCTATTATCAGTAGGAGCAGAAGTAATGCGTTTAGGTGTTATTAGTACACCAGGGGTTGCTTATTTAACAAGAGTAATGAGTGCTCAAGCGGGTGTGATGATTTCAGCATCTCACAATCCTGTAGCAGACAACGGCATTAAATTCTTTGGTCCAGATGGCTTTAAACTTTCAGATGCACAAGAAGAAGAAATTGAAGCTTTACTAGACCAAGAACATGATAATCTACCGCGCCCTACTGGAGCAGATTTAGGTTCAGTTAGCGATTACTTTGAAGGTGGCCAAAAATACATTCAATATTTAAAACAAACTGTATATGAAGATTTTACAGATATCCATATTGCATTAGACTGTGCTCATGGTGCAACATCATCATTGGCTACACATTTATTTGCAGATTTAGAGGCAGACTTATCAACAATGGGATCTTCTCCAAACGGTTTGAATATTAATGATGGCGTTGGTTCTACACATCCAGAAAAATTAGCAAATTTAGTAGTGGAAAAAGGTGCTAATGTAGGGTTAGCATTTGATGGCGATGGTGACCGTTTAATCGCAGTTGATGAAAATGGGCAAATTGTTGATGGCGACCAAATTATGTACATCTGTGCTAAGCATCTACACGAAAAAGGTATGCTCAAACAAGATACAGTCGTATCAACAGTTATGAGTAATATGGGCTTTTACAAAGGTTTAGAAGAAAATGGCTTGCATAGCGTGCAAACTAAAGTTGGCGATCGTTATGTAGTAGAAGCTATGCGTGAAGGTAATTATAACGTTGGTGGCGAACAATCAGGCCATATCGTATTTTTAGACTATAACACAACAGGTGATGGTTTACTTACAGGTTTACAGTTAGTCAATACGATGAAAGAGACAGGCAAAAAATTATCAGAACTTGCTTCTGAAATGACAATTTTCCCACAAAAACTAATTAATGTTCGAGTTACTGATAAACATACTGTGAAAGAAAATGAAAAAGTAGCGGCAATTATTGCACAAGTTGAACAAGAAATGAATGGTGATGGACGAGTATTAGTTAGACCTTCAGGTACAGAACCATTAGTTCGAGTTATGGTTGAAGCACCATCAAGTGAACTTTGCGAAACTTATTGCACACGAATTGTGGATGTCGTTCGTGAAGAAATGGAATTAAAGGATTAATTCATTTACAACAAGGAATAGAAATCACAAATGAACGATTCCTTGATTAACATAGTTAAGGAGATATTCTCACAGAACTTTTGAGGATATCTCTTTTTATGTTGGCGCAGTTAAATTTGATTATTGGTATCTGAAAGGAATAGTTATTGTGCGCTTAGCGCGCTGGCACTGTGCGTAAAAGATTTTAACATAGACTTATGTTTAAAAATTCTTTCTTGCGGAAGGATATAAATTATAGGATAAAAATGAACTAAAACCACAAAGGACTTTTTTAATTGTAGATTAAGTAGGAATAGTAAAAAGGAATCTTTTTTATAAAAAATGCAACAAAACTGGAATTTGTTGCGTATTATATAATGATTAATTATTTTTTGAAATTGTAAACCTTTTCAATGCATGTTTGTAATTGACTATGAATGGTGTTTTCAGTATGATGAAATTGCTATTGAATTTAAAAGGTCTAACCTTTTCATTCGATTAGTATAATGCTAAGGAGGATCGTTTTGAAGCATGAAATCGGAAAACAGTTATAGCGCCAGTACTGAAGAAATAGAGCGTACAATCTTCAGTAGACGAGGTGGAGGAGTATCGAATTTTCGGCGGATGCCTCCCGATCGACAATGCCCGATCGTTATCTTACTTTTAAATTACTCGAGCAATTGAGTAGACAAAGGAGTAAGAAGGCAAAATAGCAGCTACAATATTAATGTACTTCGCCTATTTAGGGGAAGTAGATTTCTTGTGGCTAATTTTGCGAAGCTCGGAGGAAAAATATATGTGTGGAATTGTTGGATATAATGGCTTATTGGATGCCAAAGAAATTTTATTAAAAGGTTTAGAAAAACTAGAGTATCGCGGATATGATTCTGCTGGTATTGCGTTAAGTAATGCTGAAGGTGTATCCGTTTTTAAAGAAAAAGGTCGTATTGCAGATTTACGTAAAGTCGTAGATACTTCACTAGAAGCAACTGTTGGGATTGGGCATACACGTTGGGCAACTCATGGTGTACCAAATCGTCGCAATGCTCACCCTCATCAAAGTACTTCAGGTCGTTTCACTTTAGTACACAATGGGGTATTAGAAAATTATCACCTTTTACAAGGCGAATTTTTACAAGGCGTTGAGATGCAATCTGAAACAGATACAGAAGTACTAGTACAACTTGTAGAAAAATTCGTGAAGGACGGTATGACTACTGAAGAAGCTTTCCGTCACACATTAACACTTGTACACGGCTCTTATGCACTTGCGTTATTGGATGCAGAAGATCCAGAAACAATCTTTGTAGCAAAAAATAAAAGCCCATTACTTGTAGGTGTAGGTGAAGGCTTTAATGTTGTAGCATCAGATGCAATGGCAATGTTACAAGTCACAAACCAATTCATCGAACTACATGACAAAGAAGTTGTTATCGTAACGAAAGAATCTGTAATAATTAAAAAACTAGATGGCACTGTAGTAGAACGTGCTCCATTTACAGCTGAGTTAGATATGAGCGATATTGAAAAAGGCACATATCCTCACTACATGCTAAAAGAAATCGATGAACAACCGGTCGTTGTCCGTAAAATTATCCAAGCTTATCAAAATGAAGAAGGTGAATTATCTATCCCTTCTGAAATTGCGGAAGCATTACATGAAGCAGATCGTTTATATATTATTGCAGCAGGCACAAGCTATCATGCTGGTCTTGTTGGGAAACAATATTTTGAAAAAATCGCAGGCATTCCTGTAGAAGTTCATATTTCAAGTGAATTTGGATATAACATGCCGCTATTATCGAAAAAACCATTCTTTATCTTCATCTCACAATCAGGTGAAACTGCCGACAGTCGCCAAGTGCTAGTGAAGATTAAAGAACTTGGCTACCCAGCATTAACAATTACAAACGTACCTGGCTCAACTTTATCTCGTGAAGCGGACTACACATTGCTATTACATGCAGGTCCTGAAATTGCAGTAGCATCAACAAAAGCTTACGTAGCCCAAGTTGCAGTCCTTGCAATCGTTGCTTATGTAGAAGCTCAGTCACATGGTAAACAACTAGACTTTGATCTAAAAGCGGAACTTGCAATTGCTGCAAATGGTATCCAATCAATGATTGATGACAAGGATGGATTGAAAAAGATTTCAGATTCATTCTTAGCTACAACACGAAATGCATTCTTTATCGGTCGTATCGTAGACTTCTACGTAAGCCTTGAAGGTGCATTAAAACTAAAAGAAATCTCTTACATCCAAGCAGAAGGATTTGCAGGTGGCGAACTAAAACACGGTACCATAGCCCTAATTGAAGATGGTACGCCAGTATTCGCTCTAATCACTCAAAAAGACGTGAGCCTGAACCTTCGCGGAAACGTCAAAGAAGTAGTAGCACGTGGCGCTAACCCATGCATCATCTCAATGGAAGGTATGGAAGAAGCAGGTGACACAATCGTCCTACCACAAGTACACCAACTTCTAACACCACTTGTATCCGTAGTAGCCTTACAACTAATCAGCTACTATGCAGCACTATACCGTGGATGCGATGTGGATAAACCACGTAACTTGGCTAAATCCGTTACGGTTGAGTAGTTTGGTTTTTTAAAGCTGAATTTTGTGTCTGCACACAACTAAGTTGTACCCTAAAATTAAAAAATTTCACATCAGAAAAGCGCGAGAAATCAACGATTTTAAAGTTGAGTTCTCGCGCTTTTAAGGTTTTTGACTAGTTATGTCCCGGCCTCACCTCACCTCGTAGAAATCTATAGAGGAGAGAGGATTCTAAATCAAACTTTATTATAAATGAACAAGTAAAATAATATTTTAGAAATACCAGCATTATACTAAGGAAAATATTGCAAAATTTACAACTCCTGATATCCTTAAATTTGGGGAATATATCCACGGTGGGAAATGGAATATTAAAATAATCAAAGGGAGTTCATCGATGAGAAGTAGCTTAAAGATTAAAATGTTAATGGTTTTTTCAATTTTACTTGTTATTTCGTGTTTTCTGATTAGCTTTTTTGTTTATCGTTCATCGTTAGATTTAGTGAAAGAGTCTGTTGGTCAACAAAACTTAGCTATGATTGATCATGCAATCTCTAAGATAGATGATAAAGGTTATCAAAATTTGGAAATTGGTGCTAAAAAGGAAGGATATTATCAAGAATTACAAAAAGAACTAGGCTCTGTTAAAGAGTTTTATGATGTATCTAGTTTGTATACGATGTCTCGTGTGAAAAAGGATGAAGACTACGAATACTACTATATGGTAGATAGTATGCCAAGTGAGGGTTCCACGATTGGTGTTAAAGAGGAATCACCCGAATCCTATCCTAAAATGAAACAAGTATTTGAAACCGGGAAAGTACAATTTCAGTTATCAAATGATGCAAAATATGGTGCAGTACTAGCTATTTATGCTCCCATAAAAAATAAGGCTGGAGAAGTGATTGGATTATTGGGGGCAGATTTGGATGCCACAGCTGTTTATGAAGCTATGGGCGCCAATAAAATGAAAATTATTACTATTACACTGATTATCTTAATAGTAGGAATCTGCATTGTTTATTTCTTCGCAGATTATTTAACGAAACCTATACGAAAATTAACATCACAAGTGAGAAAAGTTGGTAATGGTGATTTAACTGTCATGATAGAAACAGGACGAAAAGATGAAATTGGACTTTTAACACAAGCATTTCAACGGATGGTATTAGATTTACAAAATATTATTCTTGGCATCAACGTTGGGTCCAAACAGTTAATTGACACGACCAATTCAGTGGCTAAAAGTAGCGAGAAGGCAAGTGAAGCAATTAGCCACATTTCTGCGTCCGTTCAGGAAGTATCGGCAGGAGCGCATGCACAGTATAAAAGCTCGGAGGAAAGTTCAGTTACATTAGAGCAAATGTCAGAGGGCATTCAACAAATTGCTGAAGCTTCTTCAAATGTATCTCAATTATCATCGATTAGCTTACAAAATGTAGAGCTCGGAAATAGTAGCATTGAAAAAGTGATTCATCAAATGAATGTTATTAATCAATCTGTTCAATTATCGGCAAATGCAATTAAAAAACTCGAGAATCAATCAAATGAAGTTTCACTTATTATAAATATCATTCGTGACATTGCTTCACAAACGAACCTACTTGCATTAAATGCTGCGATTGAAGCGGCGAGAGCTGGTGAATCCGGAAAAGGCTTTGCTGTAGTAGCTGAAGAAGTAAGAAAGCTAGCTGAGCAATCGGAAAAATCAGCAAATAGCATATCGGATTTAATTTCTAAAATAAATGTGGATACGAGTTTAACAGTACAAACAATGAATGTTGTAACAGAAAATGTCGAAGACGGTATACAAGCTGTTGAAGAAGCTGGAAAATCATTTGAAAGTATTCTCGACTCTATTCAGGGCGTAGTATCTCATACGAAGCAAGTTTCCGTAACTTCGGAAGAAATGTCAGCATTCTCGGAGGAAATCACAGCAGGAGTAATGGAAACGACGATGCTTGCAAATAAGGCAGCAAAGGCAACAGAAAGTGTGGTCGACCGAACAATTGAACAAGAAAACTACAATCAAGATATCCTTCATGCCGTTTTAAGGCTTAATAAAATGGCGGAAGATCTTGAAAAAACTGTTTCAAAGTTTGATGTAGGTGTCAAAAACCCAGACAATTCCCAAGTAATTTAAGAATGAAAAGATAATCTTTAGAATAAAATTCTACTATTATGAATGAATTTTGCTATTGATTATCTTTTTGAGGGTAGGATATAGACACATTTTGTGTAGCTTTATAAATAAGATTGATTATTTAAAGCGAAGTTCGATTATTTAAAATAAAGATTGAAAAAAATCCTGTATTTTTGCAGGATTTTTTTCTTTAAGCATCGGGCAGGTTAGCTTAAGGTAATTTTATCTTTTTATGCTCTTGGAACTCTACTTTTTAACATAGTCATTCCTGCACTAAGCAGAATAGTCAAAAGAATAACTAGTAAAAAAGTAAAAAAATTGAAGAAAATAGAATTTGACCAGAAATTCAATAATGATAATTCACTTTCCCTTGTATAAGTAGGACTAACCTCCACAATCTTTTTTCTCAATTCTGAAGCTTGATTGTAGACATTTATCACTATTATGAAAGATAACACACCTGAACCTGCAAGCATCATTATTTTCTTAGCCTTTGCTAGTTTAGTTAATGTGAGCATCGAATACTTAAAAGTTCCATAAACAAAGAATCCAAAGAAGGGAAAGAGGAAGATCCAAGGAAATAGGCCTAGATTGCCATTACCACCAACTACTCCGAACTCACTATTTATATTTAAAGTCTGTGTCATATCATTACATAAGTAAAAAAGTAAAACTGACATTAAAAAGCTTATGATGTAGATGATCTTAAACATATTTCACCTTCTTTCAGTGATTATCTTGAGAATGAAACAGTATGAACCTTACCAACCACCAACTATCGAGATCCAGCTGACCTAATAGGACCCTGTATTATCTGATCCACCATCGGAATCTTATAAGAAAGATATTGTCTCTCAGTTTTAATCAATCTTTTTTTATAAAAATTGCCTTCAATCCAAAATCAACTCCCCGCATTTTGATCAATCTGTAGCGCGCTTTTAATCAAACTGTATTCCAAACCTACAATTTAGATAGGAAATTACTAGCCCTTTCAAGGTAAAGTCTAGTATAGTTATATCGACATTAAAATTATGTGTATTTCAAATGAATATTGTTACTTAATGCAACTAGTGAGTTTAATATACATGAAAAAAGTGGTGAGTTTTATTTTGAATGAGAAGTATTTTAAAATAAGCGGATTACTTGTTTATGGCTTAATTCTAAGTGGGATAATCGGTTTTATATCTTCTGTTTTTTTAATTTTAGTTAATGGCTTGGCAGATTTTTTATGGAATGATCTATCCAATACATTAAAAGTACCCGCTATTTATACATTATTATTATGTATTTTTGGAGGTGTTTTAGTAGGTGTTAGCAGGTATAAGTGGGGGAACCTACCTAAAACAGCTAATGATGCTATTGTTGAATTAAAAACAACTCAAAGAATGGACTATTCAAATATATATATCAATTTTTTAATTGCCTTTTTAATTTTAATCTTTGGTGCAAGTGTAGGTCCTGCAGCAGCCGTATTAAGTTCTGTTATTGCGTTATCGGTATGGCAGGGAGATAAAATGCGTTACTTTTATTTTTCCTACAACGAATTGAAAAAGGAATCTTGTCTAATTAGACTAAAAAAATTAGCTTTACCTCATAATTACCTTATTCCCTATAATCCTGATCAGGCTCCTAAAGAGAAAAAACTACTATTATTTAAGAAATTATTTTATATGTTGTTTATCGTTAACGGTATAGTGACCTTTATGTTTTTTATAAAAATATCGGATCAGCCCCCTTTTGTAACAAAGTTAGGGGAAACTAATTGGGGTTTGGATGAATTGTTTCTTTTTATTCCTTTAGTTTTGATTGGTATTTTGTTTAGTAAACTTTATAAACTAATGGAAATAGCGATGAATAAACTCTTTTCTAAAATAAACAATAAAATTATTTTAAGTGCTGTTATCGGTGGTATTGGTATTGGTTTAATGTCTTTAATCGCTCCTAATCTACTTTTTTCGGGCCAACTTTCTATGCAAGACTTACCTAGTTTAGTACCGACACTTTCGATTGCTACTTTAATTTTGGGTTCGGTTTTAAAACTGATTTTTATGGAGTTTTGTTTAAAGTCAGGTTGGGTTGGTGGAAATGTTTTACCAGTTATATTTGCTTCCATTTTACAAGGCTACGCTATCGCGACTTTCTTTCCACAACTAGATATGCTCTTTATCGTAGCTGTTATAGGTAGTAGTGCTTCGATTGCTATTTTAAAGACACCTTTACTAGTAGGAGTTGCTCTAATGCTATTTTTCCCGAAAGAGTTAGCCCCGATTATATTAATCATTGTGGCTTTATTCATTTGGTTAAGTAAAATGAGAAAAAAATTGCCGAAAAAAATAACTGCTTAATTTTAGTTGAAGATGCTGTTTTGGAAAATTGAAGAGGGGTGTTCCTTGATGACAAATAGTAGAATGAATCCTAAGGTTGATGAGTATTTAAGTAAATCAAAAAAGTGGAAAGAAGAATATGAGAAGTTGAGAAATATTGTTCTTGACTGTGAGCTGACAGAAGAATTTAAGTGGATGCACCCTTGTTATACGTTTGAGAATAAAAACATAGTGTTAATACATGGATTTAAAGAATATTGTGCGTTTCTGTTTCACAAAGGTGCTTTGTTAAAGGATCCCAATGGAATTCTAATCCAACAAACGGAGAATGTACAGGCAGCTCGCCAGATTCGCTTCACCAATGTGCAAGAAATAGTCGAGATGGAACCCATTTTAAAAGCCTATATTAATGAAGCTATTGAAATTGAAAAAGCAGGGATGAAAGTGAATATGAACACAGATATCATAATTCCTGAAGAACTTCAAATTAAATTTGATGAAATTCCTGAATTGAAAACTGCTTTTGAAGCATTGACGCCAGGACGACAACGAGCATACGTTTTTTACTTTTCGGGGGCCAAGCAAGCCAAAACTCGAGCGTCAAGGGTTGAAAAATATATTCAGCAAATTCTCGATGGAAAGGGATTAAATGATTAGCTATTTTCTTTGAATAGGGGAATCCAACTTTAATCAATCTATACGGATTTTGTACCCAAATAATAAAATCATTTAAAACATAATAAAGTCCCTAGAAATTAAGAGCCGACACTGTAACAAATATAGTGTCGGCTTTTTTATAAATGCACAAATGAATTAGAAAGTTCATAACATAATAACTATTACATCAGATTTTAAAATACGAAAGGGTCCTATATAAAAAGTTTTGTAAAAATAAAGTCACAAATATTTTTTATTTTTGTTTGATTTGTATACAAAATGAAATCTTTGTAATATAATTGTAACATAAATAAGGGAATTATTTATCTAACTTTAAAAATAAGGTGGAATTTCAATGAATAATTTAACTAAAACAAAAAAAGTATTAATCGCTACTACACTTTCTGTAGCACTGTTAAATGGCGTAAGTAATGTAACTTTTGCATCTGCTGTTGATCATAAAACTACTAATTCTAATCATCAGACTAAAGCATCTAAACAAGCAGCTAGTTTAAACCAAGTAATGAAACTAGCAAAAAAAGGTGAAAATAAAAACGATAAAGCAGTACTTGCCATTCGTTTAAAAACTGTAAAAGAGACTCTAGGAAAACCAGCAAAAGAAATTGAATATAAAGGAGCGCATCTTGTTACATATAAAGCAGGAAATTATGAGCTAACGTTTGAATTCCCTAGTGTATACAGCTATACGAATGATAAAAATCCAAAAGTAACAAGTTACAATGTCCATCAAACTAAAGCATCTAAACAAGCAGCTAGTTTAAACCAAGTAATGAAACTAGCAAAAAAAGGTGAAAATAAAAACGATAAAGCAGTACTTGCCATTCGTTTAAATACAGTAAAAGAGACTTTAGGAAAACCAGCAAAAGAAATTGAATATAAAGGAGCACATCTTGTTACATATAAAGCAGGGAATTATGAGCTAACGTTTGAATTCCCTAGTGTATACAGCTATACGAATGATAAAAATCCGAAAGTAACAAGTTACAATGTCTATCAAACTAAAGCATCTAAACAAGCAGCTAGTTTAAACCAAGTAATGAAACTAGCAAAAAAAGGTGAAAATAAAAACGATAAAGCAGTACTTGCCATTCGTTTAAATACAGTAAAAGAGACTTTAGGAAAACCAGCAAAAGAAATTGAATATAAAGGAGCGCATCTTGTTACATATAAAGCAGGGAATTATAAACTAACATTTGAATTCCTAAGTATATACAATGATGCCAATGACAAAAATCCAAAAGTAGTTAGTTACAATGTTTATCAGTAATAGTGCAATAAAGTTATGATGTTTATTCTCGCCCCTTTAGATAACCTTATCTAAGGGGGTTTTTATGTTTAACAGAAAAAGAACATCTGAAATTAAAAGCGGACTCAAAGTAATCTGTTTAAATTTCTACAATTACGCTGAATTAAATATTTTAAAAGAACTTTAAAAGGGGGTACTAGGTTTTAAGTAGTATCGCCTTTGTGTTTTTAAGAGAAGATTTATCTCTTTTTCAAAATGGTTGGTTTTCTTCTATAACAAATGTATTTTTTAAGTGGCGGTTGATTGTGGAAGTTTAAGCTAAAGTCAGGATATTTCAATTAATTTAGAGGAGATAATAACAAGAGAGTGGAATATAAAAGGTGATGCGAAGTCGAAAGGTGGAATGAATTTGAACTTATTAAATAGGTTGATAGAACAAGCTAAGAATCCAAATGGAATCATAGGTTCATTTATGTTAAATATAATGAATACTGCTCATACTGAAATGAACAAATGGGCTTTCGAGAAGATAAAAATTAGTGAAAATGCGGTAATGTTGGACATAGGTTGTGGAGGAGGTAAAGCAATACAATTAATGTCCAAAATTAATACATACGGAAAAATATACGGTATAGACTATTCTGAACAGGCAGTAAAAGATTCAATAAGAGCAAATAAAACAGATGTAGCTACGGGTAAAGTATACGTTCAGCGAGCGAGTGTGACTGACATCCCATTTCCCGAAAATGTATTTGATATAATTACTGCATTTCAAACACATTACTTTTGGTCCGATTTAGAAAATGGTATAAAAGAAGTTTTTAGAGTATTGAAATCAGAAGGTTGTTTCTTAATCATTGCTGAGAAATATAAAATTAACTATCATATGAAATCCTATAAAACCAAGGAAGAATTAGAGCAATTGTTTAAAAAATCAGGGTTTAATAAAGTAGAATTTTATGAAAATGTAAATAAAAAGTGGATTTGTATGAAAGGAATTAAAATGTAAAAAGTTTAGACATCGTTTAGTAATTTATATTTCATTAAGTAGCAGGGGAATCTCTTGATTTAGTGTGACATAAAAATAAACCACGACACAGTTCTTACACCTGTAGCATGGTTTTTTGTTTTTTCTTAGCCCATTTCTTATCGATACTCTTACGTTTTAGTTAAAAATAATGAGAATAAACTTTATAATAAACAATAATATGCCAAATATTATTCCTGATATGATACCTAATTCCATTTCTTCTGCTCCTTAATTCATCTATTAATCAAGTCCATCGTAATAAAAGTATCCAATGTAAGTTCTTTGATGAAAGGATTTGAATCTTTTACTTAATTTAAATCCATACGGTCAACATTCCGAATAGCTAAAGCAACAATACCAAAAGCAATTAATGCCAAGGCAAGAGGGATATAAATAATATTGGCTAATGAGAAATTCGGACCCATAGATTGACATGTCACACTAACGATTAAAAGTGAAGAAACTATCGTTGCTGGTGTAGAATATTTTTTCATCCCGAAATAGAGAGGCACAAGTGCTGCTACTGCAGTCGTTAAGCTAAACATGATTACTTTTATGAATTCAGCCGAAAAATCACTTGAAGTTAAACTTATTGCAGAAATAAAATGGAAAATTTGATTCAATCCAATAAAACCAATAATTACTACTGTATGTGAAATTGTCATTGCAA
The DNA here is from genome assembly GCF_044763875.1 of Rummeliibacillus sp. NPDC094406. Taxonomy (NCBI): domain Bacteria; kingdom Bacillati; phylum Bacillota; class Bacilli; order Caryophanales; family Caryophanaceae; genus Rummeliibacillus; species Rummeliibacillus sp. NPDC094406. The sequence goes on from NZ_JBIWGZ010000007.1 coordinate 18,364, forward strand.
TGAATGTCAGCAAAACGATAAGTATCAATTTTGCACCCAGGATTTTTTTACGATTAATTGGATAGGAAAACATGATGTGAATTGTTCGACTCTTAAACTCTTGAATAATCATTTTTGAAATAAGAACAGCGGCAAATACTATAAAAACACCTCTAACCAGTGCTCCACTTATCGTGAAAAATCCTGTCATATCTTTTAACATTTCAGTACCTTCACTTTTTTCAAGTACAGAAATCATACATAAACAAAACAGAATGAGTATAGTTGCAAGAATAGCACCTTTGATAAACCATCCTAATTTAAACTTTTTTGACTCAAGTCTTATTAATTGAAACAAAATGATCGGCTCCTTAACTTTTAATATGTTACTCCATTGTCCTATTCTCTTTGTAGAAAAGTTAACTCACTACCTGATCTAACTCGACTTTTTTTATGAAATACTCTTCTAATGTTGTCTGTTTTTTATCAATAGACTCAATGTCGATATCTTCAAGTATTAGTGTCTTAGAAATAGTCGATTGAGGCACTTCTGCTGCATAGATTCGAATGGTTTGATCATCAACCACCTTCAAGTTATTAATACCGAGTTTATCATGCAGAACCATGGTGCCTTCCGCTGATTACTTGTCACTAACTCAATATAGTCTGTATTTCTCGCCTTTATCGCATCCATTGATGCCTCTTCAATCAGTTTGCCACCTTTAATGCCACCGATCGTGTCTGCGATTTGCTCAATCTCACCAATAATGTGACTGGAGACGAGCAAGGTCATACCGTATTCTTGATTAAGCATCTTGAATAATTTCCTCATAGCCTTAATTCCAGCAGGATCAAGTCCATTAATCGGCTCATCTAGAACCAAGAATTCTGGCTTTGTGATAATGGCTCTGGCGACACAAAGACGCTGTCTCATCCCTAGTGAAAAATCTTTTGGCAGCTTATTTTCCACATTTTCAAGTCCCACACGATCCAAAGCATCGCGAATTGCTTGCTTATTATGGTATCCCATATAAGTACAATGCATTTCTAAGTTTTCCCGTGCAGTCATTTTCTCATAAAAAATAGGGTATTCTATCATACTGCCTATTCTCTTCAAGTAATCGAAAGAATCATGTTTGAGTGGTTTTCCGAAGATTGTAATCTCGCCATGTGAAGGCTTAATCACATTGGTTAGCATCTTCATAATGGTTGATTTACCAGCACCATTCGGGCCAAGAAATCCGTAAATCTCACCTTGTCTAATATTCATTGTTACATCGGACACAACATCATGCCCTTGGAAAGTTTTTGTTAAATTTCTTGTCTGTACAACATAGTCCATGATGACCCTCCTCGTTTTCTACCTGTTTTCATTCTAGCAAGCGTCCCTTGCTTTTTTCTGTCTTAATTCTTACGAAAATCTTAAGAAACCAGATGGCTAAATATTCAGACGCTTCAATGAAAATGTAAATGATGTCTTTTCAAATGGTATGGATTGTATTGAAATGTCTCCTTGCATTTCTTCAACCAATCTTTTTGTAATGGTTAAACCTAGACCACTGCCTTGGAAGGCTTTATTTCTTGATTCTTCAAGTGTGAACATACGTTCAAATACACGCTCCTGTTCCGTCTCATTAATTCCTTTTCCTTTATCCGAAACTTCAACATGGACTCTCGTTTCATCATAAAACACCCTTAAACCGATCATCTTGCCATCAGCACCATAGCGAAGACCATTGGAAATCAAGTTATTTAATACACGGTTTAATGCCTCTCCATTACCGAGAGCAAAAATAGGCTTTTCTGGTATCTCAATGACCACTTCTAATCCTTTTATTTGGATCCATTCATAGAACAATAGCATATTATTTTTACAAATCTCTGTTAGATTAACTTTTTCAAGCGGAATATCTTTATCACCGGATTCTAACTTAGCCAAGTCAAAAAATGTATTCATTAAAGTAATGAGTTCTAATGTTTTACCTTGTACTTGTTCTAGCAAGCGCACTCTTTCATGCTCATTCATTTGAGGTTGATTCTGAAGCATTTCGATATAGCCTGCGATCACTGTAAGTGGCGTTTTAAGATCGTGAGAGACATTCGCCAACATCCGTTTCATGGAGGCTTCCATTTTTTTATACTGACGTACATTTTCTTGATAATCATCGACAATCTGATTTAACATTTCTAGCATCTCTATGAGGTGCTTATCATCTGTTACAATGAGAACTCGCTCATTTGATTGTGAGGCTTTCATCTGTTCAATTTTATTTGTTATATAAGCGAGATTCTTGTTTCTTACCTTCTTAGATTGATATTGATAGATTAAACAAATAAGAAGAACAACTATGATACAGCTTAATATAGTAATCATTTAAAATTCTCCTAGCTTGTACCCGATCCCCCATATTGTTTTGATATAGGTTTGTTTCGATGGGGTATCCTCGATTTTTTCTCTAAGTCGGCTTATGTGAACATTTATAATATTTTCATCACCATAGTAGTCGTCCTCCCAGACAGAACGATAAATTTGTTCTTTTGTAAAAACTTTCTTTTGATTTTCAAAAAACAAACAAAGAATCTTCCATTCTTTAGATGTTAAGTTGATTTCCATACCGTTCTTTGTCGCACAATGATTCTCCGTATCCACTTCAATCTCATGTACTTTGATTATTGATGTATTTCGTTCAATTTGAGGAACTATATACTGTGTGGATCTTCTTATAGCCGCTTTCACTCTTGCTGCAAGCTCGACCATTGAAAATGGCTTGGTGATATAATCATCTGCGCCTAAACCAAGACCTAATGCTTTATCCACTTCGCTATCTTTTGCTGACATAATAATTACGGGAATGTAACTCTTAGTTCGCACCATTTGAAGAAAGTCCATACCATTTAACTTTGGCAACATTAAGTCTAATAAAACCAAATCATAATGCTCATGCTTAAAGGCATTCATGGCTTCCTCTCCATCAAAGACACATTTAACATTAAAGGCCTCATTAGTTAAATATGTTTTTACCATATTACTAATAGCCGGATCATCTTCAACCAGTAAAATAGTTTTTGTTTTCTCCATCAAAAAGCAACGCCTTTCCTGTAAAAATTTCACATTAACTACTCGATGGCACATACTTTCTTCAAGTAACACCATCTCTTAACTTTAGTAATTCGTTATTAATATCTATAATTACATTTATTTTCTAGTATTTATTTTCACATAATATAGAAAACTTTCAACTATATTTAAATTTTAAAAAATAAAACAACTACCAACTTTTATTGTAAAAGAAAAAATAATCTCATAAGGAATAGTCCAATAGGTTGTTCGCCTCCTTCTATTCAAATGGAAAGATCCAGCTATCATGGAGAATGGAAAGAAGGTATTAAGTTAGAAAATCGTATATCATTCAAAAAATGTTGAATGAAAAAGTCTGGAACTGGCACGTTCAATCGGAAAATTAAATGTAAAGCACGATTCAATTTTTATTGAATCGTGCTTTTTTGTGGCATAAAGGATTTTGCCCATCTATTTTATTTGAATATTAAGAGAATTGAGTTCCTGACTTTTACTTTTGCGATGTGAGAAGCAGGAGTGCGAGTTTGAAAGCTTCTCAGTACCCAACTATTTTGTCATAAAATATTTATTATTTCACGTTTCTATTTAATCACAATACTACCATCTTTCGTTTCAGTTGAAAGTATATTAGTGCCATCGCCAATAATATGTGTTTTCTTATCATATTTTGGTAGCTTAATCTTAATATCACCAGCACCCGAATTCTTGAGTTGAAGTGAAGTGGGTGTTTTTTTATAGTGGATTCCAATATCTCCTGAAACGCTTTTCACATGTAAACTTGGTTGTTCTGTAGCATCCGTCATTTTGATTTGGCCATCAACCGTTTGGATCGATTGGGTTGAGCCAGTACTCTCCTTTATAGCAACATCACCAGAACTTGTTGTAATCAATAAGTTTTCGATTGCACTTTTAGCGATTGTCACATTGCCATCTTTCATATGAAATTCAGCATTCGAGATAGCAATGTTTTTTAGATTGGAAGAGCCTGTAGACATTTCCGCTTGTACCTTATCCAATCTCAAATTTCGAATAGTGAAATCACCATCTGCATTGTTAAGCGTAAGTGTTTTACTTTGAGTTTTGGGTAATTGCACGACAATAGTAGGTGTTGGACGAAAGTGAATATAGTCTTTCCATTTTTTCTTGCGTAGTGGTTCTTTAATGAAGAATTTATTGTTTTCTTCGGTGATTTTCACCATTTCTTTATTTAATTTAGGACCTTTTAATTGAACATGTATTTTATCATCAGGTGAGCCGGCAATAGCGATATTTAACTCATTAAGTGTCACATCAATGTTTGGCATTGCTTCATACTTACCAATAGTCATTGTCTCAGTAGATTGTTTCATAAAAAGAATAGCGACTGTACTCATTATGACAAGTAACAATAGTATAAATAGTTTTTTCCTTATCATTATCCCACATCCTTTATATCGATGTTGCGGAATGATAAATAGGCGATGGCAATTCCAAACAGTGATAATATAATTGGAATAAATACAACATTCGTTAAGCTGAATGTCTCACTGCCATTTGAAACCGTTGAGTTAATTAAAAAGGCGATAATGACAGCAGAAGTAATCGTAGTAGCTGTCGATTTTTTTCGCATTCCAAAAATTAATGGAATTAAAGCAATTGCACCCATCATTAGTGAGTTAGATACAGTTGTTGGCAATGTGGCGATTAAATCTTGTAGTGTTACTGTCCCTTCAAATAATCCAAGTGAAGGTTGTAAAAAGTACGTAATAATTTGCATGAGCCAAATGTTAGCAAATAAACTCCCTACAGTAAAAAGGTAAGCGAGTGTTAACTTAGCAAATAAAAGTTTTTTACGTTGTATAGGGTAGGTAAACATTACTTGCATCGTTTTCGTACGAAATTCCGAAATGATCAGGCGAGATAATATAACACTACCAAAGATAATAAAAGTAATATTTGATATAATGTTAAAAAGTGACATAAATTCCTTAAATGAGCTCATTGCCCCATCAACATCATTTTTTGAGCCTAGAGAAATTAAAGCCATAAAGGCATAAATGCCAATAATACAGAAGAGAAAGCTTTTAAAATAACGTGCCATATGATGCTTATGCCATTCAAGTTTTAATAGATTAAGCATTTTGTTTACCTCCATTAATACGATTTACAAAGTATTCTTCTAGAGATTGATGCAAAGTTTCAACCTCATTTACATCAACACCATTCAGTACTAAATGTTTTGTTAATGTTGACGGCTTTTCATATGCTTTTTGAATATGCAGGGTTGTGCCGTCAATGATCTGAACATTAGCGTTAAACGCTTCTTCTAATAATTGTTTAGCTTTTGTAGTATCACTTACGACCATTTCAACGGTTGAGTGTGTTTTATTTCGTAGGGAATGCATAGGGATTTCCTCGATCAATTCACCGTGATTTAAAACTCCTATCGTATCTGCAATGGATTCGATTTCTGAGACGATATGGCTCGAAATTAAAATCGTCATACCATATTGTTGTTTTAGCATAACAAGCAGCTCCCTCACTTCTTTAATACCAATTGGGTCTAGACCATTAATGGGCTCATCTAAAATTAAAATTTTAGGTTTAGTAACAATGGCACGTGCAATAGCAAGACGCTGACGCATGCCGAGAGAAAATTCTTGTACCTTTTTCTTTTCGCTTTGTTGTAAACCTACAATATCTAACACTTTCTTTATATGATTCATGTCTTTATAACCCATATAAGAACAGTGCAATTGCAAATTTTTATATGCAGTAAGTTCTTCATAAAAAATCGGATATTCAATGAGACTGCCGATGTCTCTTAAATATTCGTATGAAGTTGCTATAATTGATTGATTTTGAATTTTAATTTCACCAGATGTCGGTTTTACTAAATTTAATAGCATTTTCATAATCGTAGTTTTACCAGCACCATTCGGCCCAAGAAAGCCATAAATTTCACCGGCTTTAATATTCATACTTACTTGGTTAATAACAGGTTCGAGTGTAAAACGTTTTGTTAATTGATGTGTTTGAATAATATATTCCATTAAAAAGCCTCCCGTTTATATTGCCTAATTACATCGTAAAAGATGAAAGTAAAAATAAAGTAAAGAGACAGGAAAATGAAAATAATTTTTGCATGGAAGATAGTATTACTAAGAAAATTAGATAAGATAGAAGGAGAAAGAGGGAATAAAATGACATATGATGAAAGAATTTTAATTGTGGATGATGAAGTTGGTATTTTAAAAATGCTTGAAATCACATTGCAAAAAGAGCACTTTACATATATTGAAACCGCGTCGACGAAAACGGAGGCGCTGCAAGCTTTGGGGAAGAAGGAGTTTGATATTATTTTATTGGATGTTATGTTGCCAGATGGTGATGGATTTGAGTTATGTTCATCTATTCGTCAACAAACAACAGCACCAATTTTATTTATTAGTGCACGTTCTAGTGATTTTGATAAATTAACTGGCCTAAGTGTGGGGGGCGATGATTATATTACAAAGCCATTTAATCCACTTGAAGTTGTAGCAAGAATACGAGCAATTATACGACGCCAGCGAGTGTATGAAAAAAAGTCCGTACATTCTGAAAGAAAAACATATACATATGACACGTTCGCATTTTCACCAGATGAGGCTTTATTAACTGTACATGGGGAAGTAGTTCAAGCTACCGCAAAAGAATTAGAATTACTGCATTTCTTTTGCAAAAATCAAAACCGCGTATTTACGACTTCACAAATTTATGAGCTTGTATGGGGAGAAGATCTGTTTGGCGAGGAAAAAACCGTAACGATTTATATTGCAAAGTTGCGTAAAAAATTGAGGGATAATACGAGAAAGCCAACAATTATTGTGAACTTACGAGGCATTGGCTATAAATTTATTCCGCCGACAGGTGATGCTAAATGAAAATTCAACAACGATTTATTCTGCATCTATTATTAGGTTTTATCGTTTGGCTATTACTTTTAACATTTACAGTGCCACTTGTGATGGAGGGCATTTTGCCGAGGCTTGGGTTAAATGGCGAACGCTATCAATGGTTTGTAATGATTATCATTGGTTTGGATACAATCTTATGCATTATATGGTTTGGCTGGTATTTTGGTAGTCCCTTATTACTTATAATGAAGTGGATTGATCAATTAGTGAATGAAGATTTTTCGCCACTTAAAGACTGCGAAAAAATTTATTTACGTAAAGGAAAATTAAAAATGCGTTATCGTTTATATCAAGAAGTTATCACACATCTTGAACGTATGAGGGAACAATTGCAGAAGGCAAAGGTTGAGCGTGCCGAACTAGAGAAGGCAAAGCGTGAATGGATAGCGGGAATTTCACATGATTTAAAAACACCATTAACGTATATTAAAGGTTATTCAACATTATTATTAAATCCTGATTATGATTGGTCAAAAGAGGAACAGCGTAATTTTGTTCAAGAAATTGATGATAAGGGGACCCATATGGAGCAACTTGTACAAGACTTGAATTTAGCGTTGCGCCTTGAAGATTCACAGTCTCTACCCATTCGTAAAACATCACAAAATATTGTAACGTTTGTCCAACAAGTTTTAGCTGATGTTAGCAATGATTTACGTGCACAAAAGCACCATTTTGAATTGCATGCGGAAGTAGATGATTTAGCTTTAGTGTTTGACCCGTATTTGCTTAAACGAGCACTGCAAAATATTTATATGAATGCAGTGATCTATAATGAAGTACCTGTTATGATTACAACCACACTCGAGATAAAACAAAATGTATTAACGATCATTATCCTAGACAATGGGATAGGTATGACAGTGGAAACGCAACAAAATTTATTTAATCGATATTATCGAGGTACAACAACCGAGCAAAAATCTGAAGGAACAGGCTTGGGTATGGCAATTGTGAAAAGTTTAATAGAGGCCCATGAAGGAATAATTACAGTAGAGAGTGCATTAAAGCAAGGAACAAAATTCACCATAACCTTACCTCTTTTAAAGTAGTTGATAGAAAAATATGGATTACGTAAATTTAAGGCACCATTTCAAAAAAGAATGGTGCCTTCCTAATTGTCTTAAGCTTTTTCCTTAATATAAGTTTTCACAGATGGTGGCTCATTAGTAGATAATTGATCGAGCAGTTCCTTTGGCTCTTCATTTACAAGTGCCATTGAACGGTATTGTTCATGCAAAAATTTCTCATCAGCCATATGATTAAATAACGTGATAAGCGGATCATAATAGTGATTAATATTTAAGAGACCACATGGTTTACGATGAAGTCCTAATTGAGCCCAAGTAAAAACTTCAAAGAACTCTTCTAAAGTTCCTGGACCACCAGGCAAAGCTATGAATCCATCTGCCAAATCAGCCATTTTTGCTTTTCTCTCATGCATAGAATCTACGACGATCAGCTCTGACAAGTTCTTATGAGATATCTCTCTCTTTTCCAAAAAACTTGGCATGACACCAATGACATATCCGCCTTCTTCTAAAACGGAATTTGCAACAGCACCCATAACACCAACACTCGCTCCACCATAAACAAGTGCAATATTTCGTTTAGCTAGTTCTTTACCAAGTTTTTTTGCACCTTCTATATAGACTTCTGATGCGCCATTACTTGATCCACAAAATACAGCTAACTTTTTCATAACATCGCCTCCTAAAAACATCAGACAATATTATACAAAACTTTCAGTACTTTGTTAAACTAATAATTGAATTGGAGGTTAGATAAAAATGAATGTAACTGAATTTCAGCAATGGGTAAAGAGTTATTACGAAAGTAGGGGCTGGTCTGAGTTAGACATTTTTATTCGTATAGGCTTTTTAGCAGAAGAAACGGGTGAGGTTGCACGAGCAATAAGAGCCCTTGAAATAGGTAGAGATAGACCTGATGAAGTAAGAGGAACTTATGAGGAAAATAGACAGGAGTTAACTGAAGAGTTAGGTGATGTATTAGGTAATCTAATTGTGATTGCAAACAAGTACGATATCCCTCTAGAAGAAGTATTTAACTCACATAAAAAGAAACTATCAGATCGTTATTCTGATTGATAGATAAGGTTATGTATTTAAAAACCGAAAATGGATAGAGATTATGAATTGTTTAACTTAAATTAAAAGAGAGAATCTTTTTATATTAAATGACACAAGAGTTTTCTTAAAAGAGTGAAAAATTAAAATATACTACACAACTAACTGTCTTATGTGGACAGTTTCTTTTTTTGCTCTTGTAGGGTTGTCGTTTAATAGAAATATTGATAAGATACTAAAATTACTATATAAAATAAAAAATTTAGGCAATAAGGAGATTTAGCCATGACATCGAAGATCCCTTTTTCAACATATGCGGTAATTGGAACAATGCTTTTTGGATTGTTCTTTGGAGCAGGTAATTTAATTTTCCCAATCCAACTTGGCCAGTTATCGGGGACGCATTTTTGGCCAGCACTTATCGGTTTCTTAGTTACGGCAATTGGTCTACCATTTATGGGGATTCTAGCTATTGGTTTATCTGGTAGCAATGGTTTACGTGACTTGGGTAATCGTGTCCATCCAGTGTTTGGGCTTATTTTTTCATTAGCACTTTATTTAACAATTGGACCATTCTTTGCGATTCCTCGTACAGCTACAGTACCATTTGCAGTAGGAATTCAACCCTATGTAGCATCAAACCATGTCACTTTAGCACTTGGTTTGTTTAGTTTGGTGTTCTTTGCAATCGTGTATTACTTCTCGTTAAATCCAGCGAAAATTATGGATTATATCGGAAAATATTTAACACCTGCATTTTTAGTATTCTTATTTATTTTGATTATCACAAGTATTATTTTCCCGATGGGTAGCTTCAAAAATCCGGTAGGCAATTATGTTGATCAAGCATTTATGACAGGTTTTAAAGAAGGGTACAATACCATGGATGCTCTTGCATCATTAGCCTTTGGTATAGTCGTGATTAATGCCATCAAGAGTAAGGGTATTACAAGTACGAAGGAAATTGCGAAGGCAACTTGGAAATCCGGAATCTTCGCTATGGTTCTTATGATGCTTATTTATGGCTTTATCACATTTATGGGGGCAACAAGTGTCGATGCTGTTGGATCATTTGAAAACGGAGGCTTAATCTTTGCAGCTGTTGCGAAGCATTACTTCGGTTCATTCGGCGGTATTCTATTAGCAATTATTATTGTATTAGCATGTTTAAAAACAAGTATTGGTTTGATTACTGCATGTAGTGAATTCTTCCATGAAGTGTTCCCAAAAGTAAGCTATAAATGGTTTGTATTCATCTTATGTTTCATATCATTTGTGATTGCGAACTTTGGTTTAGATAATATTATTAAATTTGCTGTTCCAGTCTTAATGTTCTTATATCCATTGGCAATCGTTATTATCTTATTAACATTAGTTGCACCGTTATTTAAGGCGCGCCGTAGCGTATATGCAGTTTCAATGTTCTTAACATTCTTTGTCAGTTTGATTGACGGGTATAACGCATTAGTAGCAAACTTACCAAAAGCACAAGTTAGCTTTTTAGATTCAATTGAAAAGTTTTATGCAAGTGTATTGCCATTTTATGAAATTGGCTTAGGCTGGTTAATTCCTGCGATAATCGGGGGGTTAATTGGTTATGTCTATGCACTTATAAAGAAAGCATAAATATGCTATCACCTTTTATATAGTTTCCTATTGAAATTCTAAACGATGATCGTGAGATAAACTATTAATATTAATATTGAAAAACAATATGAACCTAGAAAAAGCCTCTTAGAACTTCTAAGAGGCTTTTCTTTTAGATTACAAATACAAATCAAATATTCCTTCATTCTTTTCAAAGAATTAATCAAATTCAATCTTGTGTAACTGTTGATCTGCAAATTCACGGTACAAATTATGGGATTGATATAATTCCTGATGCGTTCCGCTACCAGTAATTGTTCCTTTTTCAAGGAAAATAATTTGGTCTGAATCGATTACAGTTGATAAGCGATGAGCAATAACAATTGTCGTGCGACCTTCCATTAATTCATCTAATGCTTGCTGAACTACTTTTTCGGATTTACTATCAAGGCTTGAAGTTGCCTCATCAAGCATTAATATTTTGGGATTTCTTAAAAAAGCTCGAGCAATCGCTATTCTTTGGCGTTGTCCACCAGATAGCTTCATACCTCTTTCGCCAACTTCTGTGTCATACCCATTTGGAAGGTCAGCGATAAATTGATCTGCATACGCCATTTTCGAAACTGTATTAATCTCTTCATCAGTTACTTCACGATTCATACCATAGCAAATATTATCGCGGATTGTTCCAGAAACGATAGGGCTCTCTTGCGAAACATAGCCAATTTGACTTCTCCAAGAAAACAGGGAGAAATCGTTGATTGATTTGCCACCGATTGAAATGTCCCCAGTATTAGGTCTGTAGAAGCGTTCAAATAGTGAAAATAGAGTCGTTTTACCACTACCGCTTGGCCCAACAATTGCAGTAACTTTACCCGCCTCAATGTTAAAGTTAATGTCTTTTAATATTGGATCTTTTGTATTATAACTGTAGTTTACATGTTCCACTTTAATGGATTCGTTCATATGTTGCACTTCTTCAGTTGTATCTAGTTCCTCTTCAGATTCCAAAATAGAAATGATGCGTTCAGTTGCACCTGTTGCTTTTTGGAATTGAGTGAAGAAAGAAGCCATTTGTGCCATTGGCATAATGATTTGAAATAAATACATGATAAAAGCCACTAAAGAACCAGCAGTTAAAGCGCCAGACGAAACACGCATACCACCATAACCTAATAATAAAACAAGGAGTGTCATCATAACTAGGCTTATGATAGGACCAATCAATGACTGAACTTTCGCTTCTCTTAAACCAAAGTGAAATAGATTTGTAATACCTCGTCTACCATTGTTGTACTCAATTTCTTCGGCATTAGAAGATTTAACAAGGCGAATTTCGGACAACACTTGTTGAAGTACAGCAGTAAACTTTGCCGTTTCATCTTGTGTACCTTTTGAGATTTTGTACATTGTTTTCCCAAGCGGTACTAAGATTAATGCCGCGATAGGAATAGCGATGAACATCATTAATGTCATCTTCCAGTCAAGAATGAATAATACAATAATCGAACCAATTATTGAAATAATTCCTGAAACAAAGGTAGCTAAATGCTCCGATATTAATTCTTTTACGACAGAAGTATCATTTGTCATACGACTAACCGTTTCACCTGAAGGATGTTCGTCAAAATAACTAACCGGTAATACAAGTAACTTCTTCCAAAGTTTATCGCGAATACCTGCGATAACTGATTGACCGATTCGATCTAATAAATAAATTGAGAATCCACTCGCCAATGCTTGTGCAAGAATCGCAATAACTAAAATCGAAATGCTTTTAGCGTTTATTGCACTTATGGAAAAACCATTAACGAGGTCTTTAGTAAAAAGTGGCACTAATAAACCAACACCTGTGGTAGCTAAGCTCAATAGTAGAGCGATTCCTATCATTAATTTGGAAGGTTTCGTTTGCTTGACTAATTGCAAAAACTGGCGCCACCCTTTTTGAGCTTTATCTTGTTGCATAGTTATATACTTCCTTTCTAACTCTGTTATAAATAGTATACAAAAAAGTTATGAACTAAATATTAATTGGTAAAAATTTTAAATTTTTACTTTATTGCAGATCTCATTTATTAGAAAATAATGAAAGAGAAAGATTATGTATAATTAGTAAAGTGAGACACAAATCATATGATATCGGGATGGTGAATTATTAATGATTAAACGATGTACGTGGGCAAAAACAAAAGAACCATTATATATTGAGTATCATGATAAAGAATGGGGAGTCCCTGTTCATAATGATCGGATATTGTTTGAAATGTTATGCCTAGAAGGGGCACAAGCAGGACTTAGTTGGTGGACGATATTACAAAAAAGAGAGAATTACCGAAATGCTTTTGATCGATTTGAAGCAGAAAAAATTGTTATGTATACAGATGAAAAATTACAATCATTGATGGAAAATAAGGGGATTGTTCGGAATAAAATGAAAATCCGAAGCGTGGTAACAAATGCACAGGCATTTTTGAAAATCCAAGAAGAGTACGGTTCATTCTCTAGTTATATTTGGAGCTTTGTGAATAACAAGCCAATTATAAATAATTGGGAGACGGGAAATGAAGTACCTACTTCAAATGAAATTAGTGACAAGATGAGTAAACAGTTAAAAAAAGATGGATTTAAGTTTGTTGGAAGTACGATTTGCTATTCCTATATGCAAGCTGTGGGAATGGTGAATGACCACACAGTTGAATGTTACTGTCATCCATCTTCTCATTCAAAAGAAAATAACCCAGCTATTTGAGAAATCTATGTAACAATAAAAAAAGCAGAATGAAGAGAAAATCTTCGTTCTGCATTCTAATATAATAATGCTATTACCCTGTAGCATATTGTGTGATTTTTTTAGCTTAATTTCAACAAGCTCAAGTAACATAAATCCAACGATTAGCAAGTAATCATTAAGTACATCGGCACAATTGTTTAAAAGAAGCCATTATAGAAAAAGAGGAGAGAAGAAATTGAATACAGAGAAAACAGCGCTTGTCGTAATTGACTTACAAAATGGAATCGTTCATGGCCAACGTGCTCCTTATACGGGTGAACAGATTGTACAGAACGCAAGTAAATTAGTGAACGCATTTGCAGAAAAGGGAGCATTTGTTGTTCTTGTACGAGTTTCATCTGTAGATGGAAAAGATATGTTAAACCCCCATACAGATTTACAAAACAATAGTAATTCGGCGCAATTACCAGAAGACTGGGACCGCCTTGTGCCTGAACTAGAGAATGTTCAAAATACTCATGTAATCTCTAAGCGACAATGGGGAGCATTTTATGGTACTGATCTTGATTTGCAATTACGACGTCGTGGTATTGATACCATCGTGCTATGCGGCATTTCAACTTCAATAGGTGTGGATATGACGGCTAGAGAAGCATATCAACACGGCTATCACCAAATCTTTGTAGAAGATGCTATGACAGCTACTGCCAAAGAGGAACATGATTTTGTTTGTAAATATATTTTCCCGAGAATTGGTCAAATTAAGACCAGTGAAGAAGTAATGAATCTAATAAATAATGATTAAATCAATACTCAAATTAAAAGGATGGATCTAATTCCATCCTTTTTCATTAAGAAATGTATGACAAAGTCATAAATAATGGCTCCGTATTATGCATAAGCTTTATAGGTATTGAAGTTGCTCCAAAGGGATTCTTGCAACAATTTCATAACCATTTCCCCGTCCAAGAGGTTTTACAACAACTGTTCCCATATTAGGAATGTTGCCTAATCCAACGCCCTTTGGAAAACTATGTGCAACAATTACTTTATTTTTCCCTATGCTTGGTGGTATTTCTAGTACTGATTGAAGATCGTTTAAAATTCTTTCTTGGTCCCACCAGTTTAAATGACCGCTTAATTGATTAATTCCATAACCTATTGGATCTACTTGGACATTCATTCCACCAAAAGCTAGTGAAGCCGTTTCCCTTGTTCTACACAAAGGGCTGGCATGGACGGGATACTCAATGGGTATTTGCAAACGCCGTATTGCATCCCCATAAAGTATTGCTTGTCTCCTTCCTGTATCACTCAGATTTCTTTGCGTATAGCAATTATTGAGGTCGAGGTATGGCTGATCCGATCCCACGTGAGCTTCTCCGTGTCTGGCATACAAAATATATCCACCTTGTTGGAGAGAATTCAGTAACGAATGTTCTCCGCCTACATATTGCGGGTAGTTCAATTTTATTTCTCCCTCCGATTAAATGCATACCATAATATATTACCTTCTCCCAGATTTGTTCATTATGAATGCCTATTTAGGAAGTTTTCTCGCTAATAAAAGGAGCTACTTACATAAGAACACGTTATAATGGCTTATATATTAATTGAAGCTTTAAGGAAGTGTATGAAATGTTTAATGCAATACTATTATTTATTTTAGCTGGTCTAGCAGAAATAGGTGGAGGCTATTTAATCTGGCTAGCATTAAGAGAAGGAAAGCCTTTATCTTGGGGACTTTTAGGAGGAATTATTTTAGCCATATATGGAATCATCGCTACATTTCAAAGTTTCCCATCTTTCGGAAGAGTCTATGCCGCATACGGTGGGGTATTTATTGTTCTATCTATTTTGTGGGGATGGGGAGTTGATAGAAAAACACCTGATCTATATGACTGGATTGGAGCAGCTATCTGTTTAATAGGTGCTGCTGTTATTTTATTTGCACCGCGTCATTAAAAATTTTCAGGCTAAAAAAAGGGTACATTTCATATGCCAAAAACACCAGAGAATAAGAAATCTGACTCTAAAAAAGATAAGGTAAATAACAATATAAAAGATTTGCTGGTATACATTCGTGATTCATTAATAGGCGAAGTAATTATGAATTTTTTACTGATCATACCGAGAATGATCAGTAAATTATTAAAGGTTATTTTTTCATAAATGAATCAATTTCATAATGTAAAATTTATATAAAATATATGAACATTTAAATGATATCCAATTTTTTGTGTGGAGCGAAAGACGGCGACTCCTACGGGAAAAGCTTGAACTGAAAGCCCCGCAGGCACGTAGTGACGAGGAGATTGAAGCCAAGCCCCGTGGAAAGCGCCGTCTGTAGCGGAACATCCAAATCTGAATATGATATTTCATTAAAATCGAAAGTCGACACGTAGATAAACAGTGTCGACTTTTTTTGCTTAAATTACAATAATGGGTAAATCTAAAATTTGTTTAATCTAATTTTAATAACCTAAATAACGAATAGTAATCATTATGAGTAAGAAAGAACACATTACAATATGATGTGAAAAGTGAATCTTGTTAAATAGAATTTTTCCAATGAATATGCGAGATGTTATTACCAGAATTATCGAAATAATATAAAATAAAGAAGAATTATTGTGTAAGATTGTTGTAGTTAAAAATAGAGAATGTACGATTACAAAATAAGAGATAGCAACAAGTTTATTAATACTTAATTTTAGGATGTTTTGTTGATAACAGTAAATAGCAATAGATACTAAACTGATACAACAATAAGTAAGAATTATGAAAGTACTAATCATGATTTTTCCCCCTTCTGGATCCTTATTTTGGCCAGTATAAAGTATGGGGTTAACCCCACATCAATAGGAAAAGGAGAGATTTATGAAAATAAGTGAATTTATTGAGAAGGTAAGTACTACAAAGGATACTGTTCGTTATTATGAAGAGTTAGAAATACTTAGACCAACCTGGAAAGATCATAGAAGAAACTATACCGAACAAGATATCACTGATTTTGAAGTGATTAAGGAAATGAAGCGCTTAGGATTATCAATGAAGGACATTCAAATGGTATTCAAGATAAAAAGAGAAACTGCTTGTAACTCTAAAGAATTAATATCTAGTATCTTACTAAAACTGAATTCTAGTAAGGAATTCTTTGAAGCGGAAGTATTGGATATTCAAAACAAGCTTCAAATGATTGAAGAGCTAATCGCTCAAATTAAGAAATTAACAAATGCTTAGTTAGGAAGATGCAAATCGCAGTATTCACCTACAATTATTTAGAAACGGGACTGAAAAAGTAAACGTTGCTTGATTTTTAGTTGAAGTGGAATTAGCGGAGACTCCTGTGGGAAAACGAGCTAGACGAGACCCCGGAGCGCAGCGAGGAGGCTCGTCAGTTCGCCCACGGAAAGCGGAGCTAATTCCACTTCATTCAATAGCAGATATATACTGCAAATATTTGTATTACTATACTTTTTCAGTGGCTTCAATTCAGACGAAAAGGAGATTTTTTTCTATGATTATTCGTAATTATGAAGAAAGAGATGAAGAAGGCTGGGTTCGATGTAGAACGTTATCATTTTTGCATACTGCTTATTTTGATAATGTCTTAAATAAGAAGGAGCACTATGCAAATCCAGCAATCGAATTAGTTGCAGAGATGGATAACCAAATTGTTGGTCTCATTGATGTGGAATATGAAAAGGAAGAAAAGACCGTTTGTTCAAGGGGCGAAAGATTAGGCGGGATGATTTGGCATATAGCCGTCCATCCGGATTTCTATCGACAAGGAATTGGGGAACAATTACTGAAAAATGCTGAAATACTTGCAAAAAAGCTAGGATTAAATCGTTTCGAAGCATGGACGAGAGACGACCAATGGGTGCAAAACTGGTATGAAAAAATGAATTTTCAAAAGGTTGATTCCTATTATCATATTTATTTCGAAGAAAATGAAATGAAGGGGAAAATCAAAGGAGAAATTCCTAATTTATATCCTGTAAAAAGTTTTGCTCATTATGTAGGACAGAACATAGAGCAATTCAACGACAATCAGCGTGTTCATGAATGTGTGTGCTATGAAAAATATTTTGGATAAAATTTAATTCGTATTCTATTCGAGCTTTTATAAAAACACAACATGGTATTAACCATAATGGCTGAAAAACTATTTTATCCCTAAATTTCATAATACAAATACTATAACCTGAAGTGGAATCAGCTTAACTTTCCGCGGGAGTCTTCGCTGATTCCACTTCAACAAAAATTGAAACACAAAATTTAATTATTAATACGCATGCATTTTGACTTTGTCAGTGGCCTCGAAATAAGGCTGCATAGGGAAAACAAATCAATTTTTGGACTAGGAGAATGATAGATGCGCTCTAAAATAGATCTAGCCGTTTTAAATAATATTGCTTGGTGTCAAATCATATGTATTACACATGGGATTGTTGGGATATCAAAAAAAAACATCTGGGGACTTCATTCAAAAGCTCCAACATTTTACCCTGAAGTCATTACTTCAGATAAACGTGCAACAATTGAAGAAGTAAAGTACTTTATTGAAAATGGAAAGGTATCAAGTATTAAAGATAGCTATGCAAATCTTAATTTAACACCATTAGGTTTTGATATTTTATTTGAGGCCGAATGGATTGTTCATGAACCGATTTTGGATTTCGAACCTATTCAAACAAACTGGCGAATAATTACAACAGAAAAAGATTTAAAAAAATGGAATGGTGCAAGTGAATTAGAAAATGTCATTAAATCTGAGCTATTAAAGCAACAGAATGTGAAGATTTTTATATGTGAGACAAAGGATGGAATTTCAGGATTTATTGCTAATTTAAGTGAAGGTGTTGTAGGAATATCAAATGTATTTTCTATAGGGTATGAAGAGAAAAAACTATGGAGGGATATTCCTAAAATCATATCGAAAGAATTCCCAAAGCTATCAATGGTAGGATATGAGCACAATAGCAGTCTAATAGTAGCAAAATCTTCAGGATGGGAAGCAATAGGTCCATTACGTGTATGGATTAAATTAAATAAATGATTTAAAAAGGGGAGATTATTTTGGAGCAAGCTTTACTTGTAATTGACGCACAGCAAGAGTTAATGGATGGTGGATTAGAACGCCAAGGTGTTTTTGAAAAAGATAAAGTCATCCATAATATCAATGTTGTTATTGAGAAGGCGTTAAAGGAAAAAACGAATATTGTTTTTATTAGGGACAAAGATGTTTCAAACGGAAAAGGTAGCGGATTTCAAGTACACAAGGATATTAAAGTACCTTCTGATGCTGTAATCTTTGATAAACTAGCAACAAATTCTTTTTATGGTACGCCATTACTTGAATATTTAAAGGACAAGAATATAGAACACCTTGTGGTTATGGGGTGCCAAACTGAATTTTGTATAGACACGGCAGTTAGGGCGGCAACTATTAATGGATTTGATGTGACGTTAGTTGGTGATGGACATTCCACAACAGACTCGAAGATATTATCTGCTGAGCAAATTATTCGTCATCACAATGCAACGCTACATGGACATTATAATGTAGATCATTTTTCGATGGTTAGAAATGCTAATGAAAACTTGTTTGAACCTACTCATGATAGCTATCGATAAGAAGCAATATCATAGTCCACTTAAATAATTGGAGGGTTGTTAATGAAAATTAAAGTAGATGATTTGTCTGGGATGGAAGTGGCGAAATTAATAGGAGGACATATTCAAAATATGACATTACATTCTCCTCCTGAAAGTATTCATGCTTTAAGTCTTGAGGAATTGAAGAAACCTGAAATTACGTTTTGGAGTGCGTGGGAACAAGATGAATTAGCTGGATGTGGTGCATTGAAAAAGCTGGATTCAAGACATGGAGAAATCAAATCAATGAAAACCGCACCGCATCATTTAAGAAAAGGTGTTGCCAAGCAAATTTTGCAACACATTATAGAAGAAGCTAAAATGCGTAGTTATAAACGATTAAGTTTGGAAACAGGTTCAATGGCAACATTTGCTCCTGCTAGAAATCTATATGAAAAATTTGAATTTCAGTATTGTAAGCCCTTTGCTGATTACAAGGAAGACCCTAATAGTGTCTTTATGACAAAGGAATTATAAGGCGAATTATGATTAGAAATTTCAAAAAACTCGGGTGGAAATAAATTATTTTCTACCCGATTTTTTTATTAAAATCATTTTGGATTGATTTTGGTAGTTTATAATTTATAGCGATAGGAGTTTGCCTTCGGTGCTTTTTTCTGAATTTTATCAAACCATATTTTATCTTTTTCTTCTTGCTTAAGGGTATGAGTAATTGATTGAGTGCAATCCCTACAGATTTTTGAATGATTTGTTAGATTTCCGCATTTTTCGCATGGTGCTCCAAGATTAGGAAAAAGGGATGGATTTAATTTCCCTGATTTTACCCATTTAAAAATTAAGTCTGAAGGAATTCCAGTTTTTTCGATTAATTGATCATTTGAAAAAAGACGATGGTTTTTTCTAAGTAGAAAATGGATCACATCTGAAAAAATATCTTCTTCTTTTACGCCTAATTGAATTTTTGAGTTTGATATCATAAAAATATCCCCTTTAAAAAATGATGTGATTATCCTTCTTTCACATTCTCATTCTCTATTTTATCCGAATTATATTTATAATCTTCCCAACGATTACGAGCTAATCGTTGATATTTATCTGAAACATCTCGACCTGATATTAAATGAGAAAATCCTTTTTTAGCTTCATCTGTCTCACCAATGCGAAGGCTTAATTCAGCAAACAGAAATTGAATTCTTTCTTCACCTTCCTTATTTGTCGCAAATGATTGGCTGTAAAAGTCCCTAGCAGAACGTAGGTAATGAATTTCTGATTTATTTTCTTCTTTTAAGCGGTAAAGCCATGCAATTTTAATCGCAATGTTGGCCATAACAAGTGGTTCTTCCATTGAAGCTTTAGACACTAGATAGGCTAGCTTAAAACTGGCGATCGCATCATCTAATGTTCTTTCATGGCAAATGGACATTGGTTTTTGTAGCGGTTTAATATAAATTTCTCTAACAAATTCCATAAAAGGTCCATATGTGCGAACCATTGATTTATGATAGGCATATCCACAATGAGGACAAACTGCAACTTCATATAACATTGGATTTAATCCGTCGTAGATAGGCATAAAATCTGTATCCTGATGAATTACTTTATAACGATTTGGGCGTACTTTATATGTAGTAAATTTCTTTTTGCAATACTGACATTCTATTTTACTTTCATAATAATAGATATTAATTCCCATATAATACCTCTCCTTTTGTCATAGAAGTATGCATTTATTTTACAATATTTTTGCTAATAATAGGTGAAAAGAACTTTAAAATAATAGATATTTTTTTAGAGTTCGGTTTTATAGAAGTATGTTGTCTAATGGACCGTATTATAGTCTCTTGTGCATAGAAAAATATTAATTAGAAGTACTATTTACAAATTCTACTTTACGCTATATATTCATATAATAGTATATTCAAATAATCAGATATTCAGTTATTAAAAGATAAAGGAAGAAGGATAATTATGCTGAAAAAATTAAATTTTTCAGGAAGGTATGTAGACTACTCCTTAAAGAGTTTTCAAAAGGATTTACTATCAGGTTTAATAGTAGCTGTCATTGCAATTCCATTAGGGATGGGTTTTGCAATTGCGTCAGGAGTAAAACCGGAGTATGGAATATATACAACTATTATTGCAGGAATTTTAGTTTCACTTTTGGGAGGTTCAAAATTTCAAATTGGTGGCCCTACAGGAGCGTTTATACCAATCTTATTTGGTATTGTTATATCATATGGTTATAAAGATTTATTAATAGCGGGATTTTTAGCAGGGATTTTGCTCATTTTAATGGGAGTTTTTAAACTTGGATCCTTAATAAAATATATTCCAAGACCAGTGACAATCGGGTTTACGACAGGAATTGCTGTAACTATATTTGTCGGGCAAATTGCCAACTTTTTAGGACTTGAAAATGTTAAAAGCAAAGAATTATTTATCGATAATTTGAAAGAAATTGCTGTTCACTTATATACAGTGAATATTTATAGTATTTTAACTGGCTGCATTTGTTTGTTTTTGATTCTATTCATACCAAAATTGGCTCCAAAAGTACCTGGTCCTTTAATTGGTATTGTAGTTTCTACGATTATTGCAACCATTTTCTACCCAACAGAAGTTGCAACAATCGGTTCTAAGTATGGGGATATCCCAAACTCTTTACCTCAGTTCCAATTTCCTGATATAACTTGGGAAAAAATTGTCCATCTTTTAAAACCAGCTTTCGTAATTGCTATTCTTGGTAGTATTGAATCATTACTATCTGCAGTTGTGGCTGACGGTATGACAAATAGTAAACATAACAGTAATCGAGAGCTTATAGGACAAGGGGTAGCCAATATGGTAACACCACTTTTTGGTGGTATTCCGGCAACCGGTGCTATTGCAAGAACAGCAACGAATATTAAAACGGGTGCTGTATCACCTATTTCTGGTATTGTTCATGGCTTGGTTGTATTAATAATATTAATACTTTTTGCGCCATATGCTTCAAACATTCCACTTGCCAGTATGGCGCCAGTTTTAATGGTAGTTGCATGGAATATGAGCGAAAAAAAGGTGTTTTACCATGTGTTAAAAACAAAAACAGGTGATTCGCTAGTTTTAGCTGTTACGTTTATATTAACAGTTTTCATCAATTTAACAGTTGCAGTAGAATTCGGTCTTCTACTAGCGGTTATTTTATTTATAAAGAATATGAGTTATCATATGGTTACGAAAAAAGCTATACCAAATCGCTCTAGAAAACATGCGAAAGTTGAAGCTCAAAAGGCAACTTCTCAACACGGGTGCCCACAAATTAGTATTTTCAATATTGAAGGACCACTATTCTTTGGTGCTGCACAATCTTTTGCAGAAGATATTATGAATTCTATTAACTACAAGCCAAAAGTATTGCTTTTAAGAATGAATAAAGTGCCTTTTATCGATACAACGGGAAATTATTATTTAACAAGTATTGTAAAAGATTTCTCAAAACATGGAATCATCTTGGTAACGGGTTTAAAAGCTGAGCCTAAAATGTTTTTCAAAAAAACTGGGTTATATAACCTTATAGGTGAAGAACATTTCTTTGATCATACGGGTGAAGCAATCGATTATGCTCTATTACAATTAGACAAAAATAAATGTATGGGTTGTAAGAAATTTGTTTTTAATGAATGTAAAGTATTATCTTGTGAAGAAGATAACCAAAAGAGAAAATTAAGATTGCGCGTGGAAGATAGTTATCATTACAAGTAAAATAGAATTTAGTGTGGTTTTTAAAGATTCACTCATTAAAATTTACTCTATTTGAAAGCATCTAGAGAATACGTTTTATATGTAGGAAGTGAGGAATTACATTGAATAAAGGATTACATGAGTTTAAAGCGGATTTTTTTAAAGCACTTGCCCACCCATTAAGAATTCAAATTCTCGAAGTTTTATCAGAAGGTAATCGGAGTGTCAATGAAATTCAAACCCAGTTAGGCAGTGAAGGATCTGCTGTTTCTCAACAATTAACAGTACTTAGGGCAAAGAATATTGTTTATGGAACAAAAGATGGAAATCGTGTAATCTACTCATTAAGAGATTCCATGATTATCGAATTGTTAGAAGTTGCTAAGCAGATTTTTAACAACCACCTTGTAGATGCTATTACACTCCTTGATCAGATGAAAGAAGAATAGTGTAAAAATCAAAAAACTCGGATAGAAATGCTTTATTTTCTATCCGAGTTTTTATTTGGAAAAATATTATCTATATTCATTTATTAAAATGCCCAATCACCATTACGGAAGATTGGAATAATTGTGTCATCTTGTTTGATGCCATCAATATCCATCTTGTCAGAACCAATCATAAAGTCAACGTGAACTGTTGAAGTATTCATACCATGTGCAAGCAATTCCTCTTGGCTCATTTTTGTACCACCTTGAATCGTAGTAGGGTAAGCTGAGCCGATTGCTAAATGGTTAGATGCATTTTCATCATAAAGTGTTGTAAAGAATGTAATGCCAGATTGAGAAATTGGCGATGGATCTGGCACAAGGGCAACTTCACCCAAACCTGTTGCTCCATCATTGTCATGTACTAATTTTTTTATTGTTTCATCGCCTTTTTCAGCGGAAATATCCACGATTTTACCGTCTTTAAAGTGTACTTCAATACCTTCAATTAATGTACCAGCATAGCTTAATGGTTTCGTGCTACGTACGACTCCATCCATACGGTGTGTATCCGGAGCAGTGAAAACTTCTTCTGTCGGCATATTAGCGATAAATTCATCCCCTTTTGGACTGTAACTTTCTGCACTAGCCCAAATATGGTTCTTTGGTAATCCTAAAGTTAAATCTGTACCAGGTGCTGTATAGTGTAATGCGTCAAATTGAATTTCATTTAATTTAGCTGCTTTTTCATTTAATGTTTTTTTGTGTTCATCCCAAGCTTTGATTGGATCATCTGTATAGACACGGCAAGTTTTGAAAATTTGATCCCATAAAGCATCTACTTGTTCTTCAGAAGTAGCTAAGTCAGGAAATACGTGTGCAGCCCAACCAGCTCCAGCAGCCGCTGCAACAGTCCACTTCAAATCATCATTTTGAGTTGCCTTACGTTGTGCAATAAAAGCTTTACCAGCCTTATTTTGATAAGCAGCTATTTTCGTAGGATCTGCTTCATTTAACAACCCAGGATCACTGGATACAATCGAAAGACGACTTACGTGATGATTTAATACGTGATCTTCGGATTCTTGAATTTCATAATCTGGAATGTCAGTCAATACCTCTACAGGTTGATGTAAATAATGGAGTTTACTTATTTCATCGTCAGACCATTTCACAATGACCTTTTCAGCGCCCAATTCATATGCTTCCTGTGTAATAAGACGAGCTAAGGGAGCTTGATCAACTGTAATGGTCATTTTCACCCAATCTCCTGGTTGAACGTTGATTCCTTTTGCTACTAAAAGTTTTGCATATTTCTGTAGATTTTCTTCAAAGTTAGCTATCATTTCCTTTACCCCCAAAAATATATTTTCTATTGATTATATTATCATAATAGAAAATAAATTCCGAAATATTTAGCCTGTCTAATTATTCTGATAAATAAACCTCTCATTTAAGTAGAGTCTTTATTTAGTATGATTCACCAAACGATTATACTCCTCATCTATTAAACCTGTATCCAATCTTTCAAACAGTGGGATGACGTGGTTAATATTGATTGGAATGTTCGTTTGCTCTTTCCATTCAACTACATCTACACCTAACATTTTTTTGATGTTATCTGTTGAGAAAGGTAAGAATGGTTGCAACAGTTGAGCCAAGTTTAAAATGATATAACAGCAAGTATATAACGTATCCTTTCCTTCGGAAGGGTTTTGCTTTATTTGAATCCAGGGCTGCTTTTCATCGAAGAATTTATTGGCACGACGAATGTATTCGAAAATATCTTCTAAAGCTTGTTTGAAATGTCCATCCTCTATTAGGCTTCCCACTTGGGTATAAAGTTTAAGGGTATGATTTTGAATTTCCAAATCAACTACACCTATTGGGATTTTGCTTTCAAATGAGTTTTCGATAAATTTAAGCGTTCTATTGACAAAGTTTCCATAAGCTCCAAGCAATTCACTGTTATGGCTGTATATAAATTCACGCCATGAGAAATCAGTATCGCGATTTTCAGGTGCATTGATTGTAAGGAAATAGCGTATGGAATCAGGATTATATTTTTCAGTAATATAAGGTACCCAAACTGCCCAATTTTGGCTTGTTGAAAGCTTGCGTTTTTCTAAAGTCAGATACTCATTTGAAATAATATGCGTAGGTAAAGCTTGATTACCAATTCCCATTAATAAGGATGGCCAAATAACTGAGTGGAAAGGAATATTATCTTTTCCATGAATATAATAAGAAATTGTTTGAGCATTCCACCAATCTTCAATATCTGCTCCATGTTGTTTTGCCCACTCGAGGCTGGCAGTTAAGTAACCTGCAACGGCTTCAATCCATACATAAATTTTTTTGCCTTCAAAACCTTCAACGGGGACTGAGACGCCATTTGGTAAATCGCGCGTAACTGCACGGTCAGGTACACCTTCAGCAAGATAACGTTTTGTTAGTTGGATCGCATTATCACGCCATCGATGTTCTTCTTCAGCCAGCTGAAGAAAATCTTCTAAAGCATGTTGAAAGCGACTGAACGCAAAGTAAAAATGTTCCGTTTCTCGAATGATAGGCTCATTTTCGCAAATTTTACATTTTTTATCGATTAAATCAAGCGGATCGAGTATCGTAGAACAATGATCACATTGATCTCCACGAGCTTTTGCCCCACAATTTGGGCAAATTCCCTCAACAAATCGATCAGGTAAAAACTGTTTGTCATGTTCACAATATGCCTGCTCAATTCTTTTTCTGTATAGATAGCCATTTTGAAGTAATTGCTTGAATATATTTTGCACAGACTGATGATGATGATCCGCATCGGTGCGGGTATAAAAATCGTAAGTAAAACCAAGTTGTTTAAAGCTGTTTTTAAACTCTTGATGATAATGATTTGCTATGGCTTCAGGTGTTGTATTTTCTTGATTGGCTCTGATCGAAATCGGTGTACCATTGCAGTCACTACCTGAAACATAGAGGACTTTTTCTCCTTTTTGCCTGTAATATCTTGCTAAAATATCGCCCGGTAAAAGTGCAGCAATATGTCCTAAATGTAGAGAACCATTTGCATATGGCCACGCACCACCAATAACTATAGTCATTTGAAATTCCTCCTTAATTTAAAAAAAGCGCAAGAAAGTTTTGCTTTAATAAGGGATTGAGTTAAGCTCGGGTTTGTACACTTAGCATGAATAGCCAAAATAAAAAACGCCCTAATCTATTAAAGATTAGGACGAGTATAATCGTGTTACCACCTAGTTTTACAAATAGCTCACACTATTTGTCTCTATCAGTACGTCTTTAAAAGAGATACTGCTCCTGTTGTAACGAGTGTCATCTCGGCGTATTCTACTCAGCTTCGCTTTTCGATACGCAGCTCAAAGGCCATTTTCAACCAGGTTCAAAATGCTTCTTTTCCACCGTCAGAAGCTCTCTATAAATATTCCCTCATTTACTTTCCCTTATCAACGCTTTTTTCTGAATTTACAGTTATTAGTATAATAGGAAAATTATCAATTTGCAAATCCTTTTGTTATTGTCACCCAAAATTGATTTTTTATTTATAAAAATTTAATTGGCAATGCTTCCAAAACAATAAATGTAAACAGCTTTGAAGGCATAATTTATCGTGTTCAGCAAATATTAAAGTCATCGATGTTCTTTAGAAAGCAAAAAAGTTATGGGGGTGATATTTTGAAACGAAACAAAATAATATTTTTGACTGTTTGCGTTTTAGTCATCTCCATTTTTTACGCAAGCTTTAGTAATGCTGCGGATAAGGGAAGGTACTATTATGAGCAGACTGGGCAGGTATTGTGGGATATTCAAACAGAAGAAAAAGTGATTGCATTAACATTTGATGATGGCCCAGATCCAAGATATACACCTGAAATTTTAGACTTATTGGAAAAATATGATGCTAAAGCGACTTTTTTTGTGTTAGGGAGAAGTGCTGAGAAATATCCAAAGATTATTGAAAGAGCGTATGATGAAGGACATGAACTTGCAAATCACACATATTCCCATCCATTTAAAGCAAGAGGAAAGAAATTGGTAGATGAACTAAAAAAGACAAATGAAATTATTCAAGGTATTACAGGTTTTTCTCCAGTACTATTTCGTCCTGTCGGTGGCATTTATACAGATGAAATGATTAACACTGCACAAAAGAGTGGTTTTAAAGTAGTAATTTGGTCTTGGCACCTTGATACACAAGATTGGAAAAGCCCAGGCGTTAGAAAAATTGTAAGAAAAGTGTTAAACGGCACAACACCAGGTGACGTTATTCTATTCCATGATGGAGGCGGCAATCGTACGCAAACCATCAAAGCGTTAGAACAAATATTGCCTGTACTGCAAAAGCAGGGTTATAAATTTGTAACCATTTCGGAGCTAATGGGAGACATAAGTCCACGAATTAAAAAATAACACTACACTAATGTTTAGAGTAAGGATGAGTAAAAAATGTTCCTTACTCTTTTAGTGTGTAAAAAAATTCAACTAAAATACGGAGGGTTTTTAATAAAAAGCTAATAGTTTGATATTATCTCGAATTAATAATATTCTTAAATTGAAAATACATATTTCCATTTAGGAGGTAACGACAATGAAAGTAGTAGCAATTGTAGGAAGTATTCGTAAAGAATCATATAATTATAAATTAGCAAAATTTGTACAGCAACATAATGCTGACAAATTTGAATTAGAAATCTTAAGTTTAAATGATATCCCAATGTACAACCAAGATATCGAAAATGATGCACCTCAAGCTGTACTTGATTTCAAAGCAAAAGTTAAAGCAGCAGATGCTGTTCTTTGGGTAACGCCAGAATACAATTCATCAATCCCAGGTGTTCTAGGAAATGCTATTGATTGGTTATCACGAGTGGACAAAGTCATGATTGGTAAACCATCTTGGATTATGGGAGCTTCAATGGGTAATCTTGGTACAGTAAAAGCACAAATGCATTTACGTGATATTCTATTTGCGCAAGGTCTTGGCTCACCTGTACTACAAGGAAACGAAGTATATGTAGGTGCTGCTCATACTAAATTCGATGCTGAAGGAAACTTAACAGATGAAGGTACAGTAAAATTCTTAGATTCAGTAGTCGAGAACTTTATGAATTGGATGAAATTATATATTTAATAATTGATATCGAAGAGATCATGACTCCTGCAAATTACAGGGGTCATTTTTTATTGCTTGGCTTATTTTTATGTATTTTTATTTGGGAGAAGGTGGCTACTTAAAGCCTAAAGTTAGAGCGTAAAGGAAAAGTGAAATTATTGAGAACATAAAATGCTGTAAACGCAAATATAATTTTAATTTCCGCAAGTAAATAGGACAAAGTTGCAAGTAAATCATCTAACTTCACAAGAAAAACATCCAATTTCGCAAGTATTATTTTTCCTGAAGTTAGAGGAGAAGATGAAAAGTTATTTCGTTACTATCAAAATAGGGGATTTGTTACAATAGAAATAGATTTAATATTTAGAATAATTAAAAGGGGATAACTATATGAAAATTTCTTCACTCCAAGAATATCCAAAGATAAAAGTAATCAACTTCTTTATTCAACATTGGGGTACTACAGAAATGGTTATTTCATCAGGGATATATGATTGCAGCCAATTAGATGGATATGTTTTTCTTAATGATCAACACGAGATCATTGGACTCGTCACATATATTCTTCGAGGTAAAAAATGTGAGATTATTTCTTTAGATAGCATCGAAGAGAATCGTGGAATTGGCACAATACTTGTTCAAGAGGTTGAAAAAACAACTCTAGCAAAGGGCTGCCAACTCGTTACGTTAATTACAACAAATGATAATTTGCATGCATTAAAGTTTTACCAAAAGAGAGGATATCATTTAACAAAGGTTTACCCCAATGCAGTACAAATAGCGAGAAAATACAAACCAGAAATTCCGCTTGTAGGGAATGACGGTATTCCAATTAGAGATGAAATTGAGCTTCAAAAAGTTTTATAGTTTGAATACTGTTGATGGGAGAAGTGCTTATGGAAACGGAATGGTTAAGGACTTTTTTAGTTGCAGCTAAAACAGAGAACTTTGGGGAAGCGGCAGAAAAACGCTTTTTAACACAATCGACTGTAACAAAACATATTCATCATTTAGAAAAAGAACTACAAACACCCTTATTTGAACGAAGTGGCAAAAAAGTACGATTAAATATAGCGGGTGCTTACTTCTTTGAAAAAGCTGAAAAGTTAATTGAAATGCTTGATGATTCGTTATGGAGTACCCAAGCCTTTTTGGAAGGTTATACGTCTAATTTAACAATTGGTGTAGCCCCACAGATTGCCAACTCAACTTTGCCTAGGATCATCGAGCATTTTAATGCAAACAAGCCGCATATTCAGTTATCGATTGAATTATTAAATTCAAATGAAATAGGGGAAGCTGCTTATCGTGGTGCCATTGATATCGGTCTATCGAAAATAATATCTACACGAGATTTACAAATTGAAATGATTGCGGATGAATCTATTCAATTAGTCATCTCACCTTCTAAAAGTGAAGTAGAGCCAACCGAATTATTAAAAAGCGAGATAATTTTAACACATGAGTACGCACCTTATTGGGAAGCCGTTCAACATGTGCTTATAAGCCAATTTCCTTCACATAAAAGTATGAAAGTTAACCAAACAGAAGTTATCAAAAACTTTGTTAAGCAAGGACTGGGCATTGCATTTTTACCACAAAGTGTTGTGCAAAAAGAGGGAGGCACCCTTTGTATCCGGTCTTTAAATTTATTTGAACATATAACCTCGCAAACTTACTTTATTTCTAAATACATATCTAGTGATATTCAGGCTTTTCTAGAAAGTAGCAAGGAAATTTACCTTGCATTAACGGATTGTAAAACCCCCACTGATGGAAGTTTCGCTTCAAAAAGGAAAGGCATTTCAAATTAACAGAAATGCCTTTTATTTCGTCTATTTAACTGCAACAAAACGGAGTCTCCAATAATCAGCAATCCATGTATGTTCTTTATATAACTGAGGTTTTAAAATCTTTTCGCATAATTGAACAACATTATTTTTTTGATATTCAGATAAATGCTGAAAAATATTATTACTAAACATTTGCAGCCAATTTCTGATACCGTCTTCTCCAATAAGTGGGGTTGGACGTTCATATAATGTCATCATCTTTACTTGAAAACCTGCATGTTGTAATAATTCACTATATTCCTCTGCGGTTGGAAAGTACCAAGGAAAATAATCTTCAATATACGTATAACCTAATTCATCCATGCTTTGTTTTATCGCATTCACGATTGAAGAAATATTTCCTTTGCCACCCATCTCAGCAACAAAACGACCATTTGTTTTTAAAGCATTGTAAACATTTTGGACAACCATTTCAGGTTGTTTGATCCAATGTAATGAGGCGTTGGAGAAAACTGCATCAAATTGATGATGTGTATCTATTTGTGTAGCATCTCGTACAGAAAATTGTATTTGTGGATATTTTGTTTGTGCTTGATAAATCATTGTTTCCGATGCATCTATGCCATGCACAATAGCTCCTTGATTTGTGATTTCATTTGCTAAATCTCCTGTACCACAGCCTAAATCTAAGACTGTTTCCTCTTTTTGTGGTGCTAGTAATTCGACTAAACTCCCGCCAAATTTTGAAACGAAATCATGCTTTTTATCATATAAAACTGCATTCCATTCTCTCATTTGATCATCTCCTTTAGATGAGGATAACAGAGAATTTGATAGTAGAGATATGACTGATAAAGGGTGTATTAATTCCAAAGTGGAATATAGAATTAAATTGTTTAATTCAAATTCAGTCTAATTACTTAAGGTATGCTCGATTACCCCCTTGTTATAATTATGGTAGTAATTAGTAATTTGAGAATGAAAATAAGGGGATGAAGGAATGGAAAGTAATTGGCCAAATGAAATGAAAGTAGCGCAAATTCGAGTGGCACGCCCTACGGATCAACTCGACAAAGTTGTAGATTTCTATTGTAAAGGATTAGGATTGAAAACGATTGGCTCATTTGAAGGGCATAGGGGATATAAAGGAATAATGATTGGGCTTCCCGGTTTTGACTATCATTTGGAATTTACTCAACATATAGATGGTAGTCCTTGTCCAGCTCCAACAAAGGATAACCTACTCGTCTTCTATATCCCTGATCGTAAAATAATTGAAGATATCAAAAATAGATTGAAGAATATGGGATATGATATAGTTTCACCAGAGAACGGATACTGGGAAGAATCAGGCGTTACAATTGAAGATCCAGATGGTTGGAGAATTGTCTTAATGAACACCCCTGGCATTGGTGACTAATAAAGGATAAATTTATCCTTGAGCAGCTGAGTAAGAAATGCTACGATAATAGCAACTTAAATATTTGCGGGGGGACGCTTATGCGTTGAGAAGGTAGAACCTGACCCTTAGAACCTGACAGTTAACACTGACGTAGGGAGCAAAGTACATAGCATAATAATGCATGATTTTTGTACAGTAGCTCTCCGATTTGGAGAGCTTTTTTGTTACCAACCAAATATTTTTGTGCGGGGGGACACTTTTGTGTTGAGAAGGTTAAAACCTGACCCTTAGAACCTGACAGTTAATACTGACGTAGGGAGCAATATTCACTATGAAGTCTCTATGTTTAGCATGGAGACTTTTTTTGCGTCTACGTCCACTACAAGGAGGACTTAGGATGACATTTTGTGAAGAGGTAAGAAAAGAGACAGATTTTTATTGGGAAGGTAGTTTTGAACATCCATTTGTAAAGGGATTAGTTGGAGGAACTCTGCCAATTGAGAAATTCAAATTTTATATGATGCAGGATGCTTATTATTTAAAGCATTATACAAAAGTGTTAGCGATAGCTGCATCAAAGGCAATTACGAATGAGGATATTGCTTATTTTTTAGAAACAGCTCGTCATATTAATGAAGCTGAGCTGGAATTGCATCGGACAGTTTTCCATGAGCTTGGTGTAACTGATCAAGAATTAGAAACATTTGAACCTGCACCGGCCGCGTACAATTACGTTAGTCATATGTACAATACAGCTCATAATGGTGATGTTGCTGAAGCATTTGCAGCCATGTTCCCATGCCCTTGGTTGTATCAAGAAATTGGAGAAAAATACAAAGACGCTAAACCAGGTGTCAAACTTTATGAAGAATGGATTACGATGTACAGTGATCCGGATTATAAAGAAAAAATTGAATTGCAAAAGTCGATGATGAATCGTTTTGCAAAAGAACAACCTGAAAAAGTATCTTTATTGAAATCTCATTTCAAGAAAAGTTGCTATTATGAATGGAAGTTTTGGGAAATGCCTTGGACTTTAGAAGATTGGAAAGGTGAAGTGGTCAATTATGAGTATATCTAAAATTCGAATGACAAGTCCTCTTGTCCATTGTATTACGAATTATGTTGTAGCGAACTTTACAGCTAACGGGCTTCTTGCAATTGGTGCTTCACCTGTAATGGCAGATGAAGCATCTGAGGTCGAAGAAATGGTATCCAATGCCTCTACCTTATTACTTAATATTGGAACCATTAACAGTCGAACTAAGGAAGCAATGATTCTTGCAGGTCGTAAAGCAAACGAGAAAGAAATACCCGTTGTCCTTGACCCTGTTGGTGTAGGCGCTACAGCATTTCGTAAACAAACGGTTCAAGAATTACTGGAAGCGGTGAAATTTGACTTAATCCGTTGTAATGCCGGGGAACTAGCAAGTATTGCAGGTGTTAAATGGCAAGTAAAAGGTGTAGACAGTGGAGAAGGAGAAATCGATGTTGAACAAGTAGCGAAACAAGTAGCACGTCAATATCATTGTCTAGTCATTGTAACGGGCCCTTCAGATATCTTAACAAATGGCGAGCAAACTTATACCATTGGAGGAGGCAATGAAATAATGACGCAGGTGACAGGAACAGGCTGCTTACTTAGTGCAGTTTGTAGTGCGGCATTAGCTGTAGAAGGCAATCCTTTAACTGTTCTTCATGATGTTTTACAAGATTATAAAGCTGTTGCAGAGCGTGCAGCTATTGCAGGTCCACTAGGCTCTTTCCAAGTGGAAGTATTAAATGCATTACACGATATCTCTAGAGGTGAACAATAATGGACATTGTGATGACAATAGCGGGCTCTGATAGTGGTGGAGGGGCAGGAATCCAAGCTGATTTAAAAACATTTCAAGAGTTAGGTGTTTTCGGTACATCCGCTATTACTGCACTAACTGCACAAAATACTTTAGGGGTAGAAGGGATCTTCCCTGCAACAGCTGAATTTGTACAACAACAAATTGAAGTAGTAATGCAAGATTTACCTGTAAAAGCTGCCAAAACAGGTATGCTTTTTTCTGCAGAAATAATTGAAGCCGTTGCTCAAAGCTTAAAGGATAAAGAAATCCAGCTTGTTGTTGATCCAGTCATGATTGCAAAAGGTGGTGCATCTCTCCTTCAATCAGAAGCCATCAAAGCTTTGAAAAGTTCACTACTGCCACTTGCTACTGTACTTACGCCAAATATTCCTGAAGCAGAAGTAATAAGTGGGAACACGATCAGAACTGCTGCAGATATAGAGAAAGCCGCAAAGATAATTCTTAATATGGGCGTTTCTTGCGTTGTGATGAAAGGTGGTCATTTAGAAGGTGAAGAAGCGATTGATACGGTTTATTTTCAAGATGGCACATCATTCTCAATGCAAACGAAGCGTATTGATACAAAGCAGACACATGGAACAGGTTGCACATTTTCATCTGCAATAGCAGCATTTTTAGGTCAGGGTTATGATTTACGTGAAGCGATCATTGAAGCAAAGAAATTTGTACAATTAGCGATACAAAATCCTTTAAATATCGGGCACGGCCATGGCCCAACAAATCACTTTGCATATAAAAAGGAAAATGGAGTTTGCGAGGTGACAATCATTGAAACGAAATGATTTAGCTGTTTACTTTATTATGGGAACACGAAATTGTATTGATAGCCCTTTAGAGGTACTTGAGGAAGCATTAAAAGCAGGAGTAACTATTTTCCAATTACGAGAAAAAGGGGAGGCTGCGTTAAAAGAGCATGATTTAGAATATTTTGCCATAGCGTGTCAAACGTTATGTAAGCATTACAATGTTCCCTTTATTGTGAATGATGATGTTGATCTTGCTTTGAAGATTAATGCAGATGGTGTGCATGTAGGACAAGATGATATAGCTCTTGAAGCAATTCGAACAAAATTCAAAGGCAAAATTGTAGGGATCTCTGTGCATACGAAAGAGGAAATGGAGAAGGCAGTGATAGGTGGAGCGGATTATGTTGGCATTGGACCAATTTATGAAACAAAATCAAAATCAGATGCGAAAAAGCCAGCAGGTGTAACATTTTTACACCAAGCAAGAGTCATGTATCCTGATTTCCCACTTGTCGCGATTGGTGGAATTACAGAGCAAAATGCACATGAAGTACGGCAAGCAGGAGCAGATGGAGTTGCCGTCATATCAGCCATTAGTGAAAGTCCTAATAGAAAGGCGACAATTCAGTCTTTTTCTTCTTTATAAAAGAAAACAGCTTCAAAAAATAATTATTATCCATTTCAATAACACTTTGAATTATATAGATTCAAAGTGTTATTAAATGTTTTAAGTTTAAGTATTTTATTATTCATGAATGCCAGAATACAAGTAATATTTTATTTAGTATGAATATCAATCCGTATACACACGCTACTGCTACTTTTCCTAAGCTAATTAATAGCAGGACGGGCAATAAGAAAATTATCATTTCTAATATGAAATGAGCAGTTGCAGGTAGAGGAATATTGGCTTTTGGAGAACCAAACAAAGCCCAGATTACTGCGATGCTTAAAGGAATTGAAATACTGAGTATCCCTTTTTGAATATGGGTATTCCCCGTTTGAAATCCCCAGTAACCATAAAGTATAAGACCAGTAAGTTCTAATATAAAGCGTAATCCTAAGTTCATCATCTCAAGAATTGTTAAAAAGACCATTCTCATACCTCTTTCTATTTAGTCTTCAGAACATTAAGCTATCGAGTGAATTCCTTCAATAAAAGTATTGATTAAAATGGATAGACTTTTATCAATATCCAATGGTATTCCAAAGCCACCCATATGTTCGATTGACGTAAAACCATGCAGAATACTACGTAATCCTCTAACCATATGAACTGCCATTTCTTTTTGTAAACCATAGGCTTCGAGAACTTGCATCACTAGATCAACGATTAATTGTTGCTGATGCTGTAGTTCTGAATCTTCAGGATTTGGAAATCGAGTTGTAGCATCATAAAGACCTGGGTGTGTTCTTACAAATTGAACATACGCTTCACTAATTTTGCGGATTGCATCGTCTCCCGATGTCCCTATTGCAGCATGTAGCATGTATTGATAAAGCTTTTTAAGCCCTTGAATAGCTAAGGCCTGTTTCAATTCTGAAAGACTATTCACATGATTGTATAAGGAAGGTGGACGGATTTGCAATTCTTTAGCTAATAAACTCAGAGATAGTTCATCTAACCCTTTTTCATCAATGATGTCAGTTGCTTTTTGAAGTACAATATTAAAATCTATCTTCATGCGAGGGGCCATTTTTTCTTCACCTCCTAATCACTTCCTATTATTTGGTTTTTAATAATCGCGAAGCATCATCGATTGCTTGCTTCATCGCTTGTATAGGTTTTTCAATCATTTGCCCATGTCCAACAGCTAGTAAACTTGGATTTAGGTCTATTAGTTTTTTTGCACTGTCGACCGCAACTTGTTTATTCCAAGTAGCGAGTGCAGGAAATGGGAAAGAAGGTTTTAAAACACCTGAAACGGCTATTCCACCTCTGATTTGAAAAGCATCCCCGGCGATTAGATTACCATTACGAGTATCCAATAATGCTATGGAGCCAGGCGTATGCCCTGGAGCAGTAACAACTTCGAGTGAACCTATAAGATTCCCATCTTTCAACAATATATCTGGCTTCGTTTGAATTTTCTTTGGAATCCCTCCCCGAATTGGAGAAGAAGGCTCATCTTCCAGAAGTTTTGTATCTCCTTTTAGTAAGAGTGCATCACGTGCAGAAATACTTACTTGAACGTTTGGCAATGAAGCTTTTAATGCATCCAAGGAACCTACATGGTCATTGTGAGCATGCGTCAAAACGATATTTGCTATGGGTTTTCCAATCTTTTGTGAAGCTTTTATAATACTTTTTGCACTATAAGGAAGCCCTGCATCAATTAGAGTAAGTCGATCCGTCTCTTCAATCAGATAACAGTTCACCGGAAATACATTAGGCATAAAGGATAACTGAAATATATAATCATTTTTCGTGATTTTCATGGCGTACTCCTTCCGAAAACTAATTTAATTAGTTAATTAACTAATAACATTAGTTTATGCTATTTTAAATAAAAAAGATACATAAATGGTAGAAATTAACGATAATAAAATAAGCGAAATATTGTGGGAATATATGATTGTTAATGAAATCACTTTTACGGAGGTCGCTATGAGAGAAATAATTTTATCCAATGGAAAGGTTGTTCAAGTAGAATGTTTAAGCTGTGCACTTACAAGTGGAGAGATTATGCCTGATGGAGGTGTCATAACAGAAACTAAATATTTTCATGCGCATCAAGATGTTGCCTATCCGATTAAAGGTTTAATTATTTTAGCATCTAAGCGTCACATTAAATGCTTTGATGAATTAACGGAAGAAGAAAAAATTGATTATATTTACTTATTATCTAAGATAAGAAAAGCTCAAAGAGAAGTTTTAGGAATCGAATACGTTTATTATTTTTATAACGAAGATACAACACATCATTTTCACATATGGATGGTTCCACGATATGACTGGATGTACGACTTCGGTCGTTCCGTAGAATCAGTTAGACCAGTTCTTCTTCATGCTAGAAACAATATGAACAATGAAGAAAATATGAAAGAAGTAATGGATGCAATCAAAGTATTAACGATAGCCTTGAATAATTAAGTATTCTATATGGCGCGTTAACTACCATCTACATAAAGTAACGATCTGCGATCTCAAGTAAAAATGAATAAAAGGAAAGCGTTCTAATGATTTCTATTAGAGCGCTTTTTATCCTTTTTAAAATCATTAAAGCAAACTTTTATTTAATCGTAATGAGAACGTGTGATGAAGACAGATAAGACCATTAACCAAAACATTATACAGATTAAGCCCAATATAAAAGTAAACTCATAATGAGGACCAATCCAACAAACGAATATTGTATAAACAAAAGTAGCTACAAAACTAAGCCAAAAGATTCTTTTCATACTTACACTTACATGAAAAAGTATAAATCCAAAGGAAATAAATAAGGGCAGATATATAAGCATATTTCTTTCGATCGCCTCCTTAAAAAATGAATTTCCCGTCATCAATAAAATATTAAATTAGTTTCTGTTTTGAAATTATGACTTTTTGATAAATCTACTTCTAAACGTAATACTACGAGACTATGATATGTAGTAGAAAGAAATATATGATAAAGGAGGAGTTGCTATTTTAAAGAAGTCTTCAGTTGGTCTAATTCAATTTTTGCTAGGTCTTGCGTTTATGTATTTTGGTTATATGAAGTTAACTGCCAATCCAATTCATGTAGAAAATTTTACTGAAGTGTATGGCTATGGAAAGATCATCATGTATGGGGTAGGAGCAGTTGAAGTAACATCAGCTATAGGCTTATTAATAGGTTTTTGGAAGAAAGGTTTTGTGCCGATTTCGAGTGGAGCATTAGCAGTTGTGATGGTTGGAGCTACATCCACACATTTAATGGTTGGGCAAGGTCTAGAGATCGCTATGAAGCCCTTTATATTCTTCGTATTAAACTCAGTTATATTTTTGGTATCCACTAGTGAAAGTGTAGAAGACTAAATTAAAAATTAGTTATGTAAAAGAAAAACTAGAGTTTACTTATTAAATAAATAGAATTGAAGTGATAATTACTTCGATAAAGGGCTATCTAGAAAATCTCTTTCTAAGATAGTCCATTTTATTTCTGAATTTTTAGTTATTTATTATTCACGAAAATACAATGGTGTATAATTAGGAAAAATAGAAAGGAGTGTATAGACATGCTAAAGAGGAAGTACGGAAATCGACCTGATTGGAAACGCATTTTACAAAAGAGTTATGCACAATCTTATCTTGATACGAAAGAATTTAAAGGCTATATCGCATTACTCGATATGGTTAAAGTAGCTAGCCCGCTCTATGTGAATCATGAAGAAGAAAATATATGTATTGTTGATGATGGCTATATGTGGTTACAGCAGTTTCCTAGTAACAGCAATCACGCAATAACCACTACATTTGATAGGAACGGCAATATCGTATATACATATGTTGATATTTGCCTCCGTAATGGTGAAGAAAACGATATACCCTATATGGATGATTTATATTTGGATATCGTGGTATTACCTTCAGAAAAGACCTTTCTATTAGATGAAGATGAATTAGAAGAGGCTTTACAAAATGGAGAAATTGATCAGGCTCAGTATGATTTAGCATGGAAAGAAACAAATACACTCATGAATCTATTACATACCGGAAGTTTTAAGTTATTAAATTTAGCACAGAAGCATAAAGAGATTTTAGAGATATTAAAGCAAGAAAGCGAGGGAAAAGATAAATGATCAATGAAAGATACCCAATTGGACAGTTCGAATATGATGATATTATTTCAAAAGAACAAGTTGCGCAGTGGATCGAAGAAATCCACTCATTACCACAACAGCTAAAAGAAGTTGTTAAAGATCTAAGAGAAGAAGATCTCAATAGAACATATTGCCCAAATAGCTGGACAGTAAGCCAGCTTGTGCATCACCTCGCGGATAGCCATATGAATGGTTATATTCGAATGAAACTTGCCATTACAGAGGAAATGCCAACGATTAAACCCTATGAAGAGGCGGAATGGGCAGAGCTACCGGATTATAGTTTGCCTATGACGGTATCATTACATCTTATCGAAAGCCTTCATGAGAGATGGGCTTATTTGCTTCAAAAGTTAACTGAAGAACAGTTGAAAAGAACTTTCCTTCATCCTGTTTCAAGCATTACAACAGTGGAAAAAAGTATTGGCATTTATGCATGGCATGGTAAACATCACCTAGCACATATTCAAAATGCTTTAGCATAAAGTTGCACTCAACACATGGAGAGAGTAATTTAAATGGTTGAATTATTAAACAAGTTGTCATTAAAATTGCATGTCTATTATCTCTTCGATATGATAAAAATATAAAACTTATCTTCAAATAGGAGTGGAATGTATGTATCGTAAAGTAGAGGATTTTCTAGAAGATTGGACAGTTTCTTCATTAGGAACATTGAAAGTATTTAAAGCTATTACAAATGATAAGTTTAATCAGTCCATTGTAGAAGGGCATAATACACTAGGTTGGTTAGCATGGCACCTTGTTAGTGCGGGTGCAGCATTTGGCCATTTGGCTGAACTTCAAGTACCTGGACCAGGACGCAATCAAGAAATGCCAACAAGTTTAGCTGAAATCATTGATACTTATGAACAACTTGCAGAAGCCTATAAAAAAGAAGTAGCAAAACTAACTGATGCAGATCTTTTGGAAGAGGTAAATGGCTTCGGTGGACCAACTTTGCGCGGCAAGCTTTTACGTGCATTAATCGACCATCAAACACATCATCGTGGACAAATGACGGTATTATTACGTCAAGCTGGATTGCCAGTACCAGGTGTTATGGGTCCAACAAGAGAAATGCAATAATAGAAATTAAATTCTAAAGATTTTGTGGGCTCGTCCAATTGTATAATCTTGGAGGATTAACACTTGTACCATTATATTTATGATAATCACAATTTGAAGAAAAACTATTTTCTATTGACATACAAATAATTAAATAATAAGATACATACATATAAATGTATGTAAAAGGGAAAAAGGGGTGGTATTTTTGCCACGCAATAAACACCCAGAAATAACAGAACAGCGTATATTAGATACTGCAACTAAACTTTTCCTTGAAAAAGGATGGGAACAGACAACAATTCAAAATATTGTTGATGAATTAGGCGATTTGACTAGAGGTGCGTTTTATCATCATTTTAAATCTAAAGAAGATATTATCAATGCAGTTCTCGATCGATTGGCTTTAGAAAATAATCCATTTGAAAAAACAAAGAAAATGACTGAATTAAATGGTTTAGAAAAACTAAAAAGTGCTTTTTCTCTATCCTTTACTAATGAAGGACAGCTCGATGCAATCAAGTCTATTCCGACTATTTTAAAAAGCCCCCAAATTATTGCCAATCAATTAAAGGACTGTATCAACACAGGAGCTCCTGATATACAATCCTTTATTGAAGAAGGTGTGATGGACGGTTCACTTTCCATCCACTACCCAAAGCAGGCTGCTGAAACTCTTATGCTACTGACAAATATTTGGTTGAGTCCAATTATTTTTTCAGTAGATACAGAAGAATATATGCAAAAAGTAAAACACTTACAGGAATTGTTTAACGGTATTGGTCTACCAATTATTGATGAAGAAATACTAACAGTTCTTGAAACTTTTCATAAAGAAATCTGCAATTTAAATAGACTGTCATAAGGCAGTTTATTTTTTTGATAACATACATACATATATATGTATGTTAAACTTCTAACATTTGGAGGGATACAAATAACAATAATAGCTGGAATCATTGTTGCAAGCATTGTAATGAAAAAAATTTGCTGTATGGAGGTCTAACAGATATGGAACAAAAAATTGAAAGATATATAGACAATACCCTTGATAATATTGGTCCTCAACTTTTTTTGGGTAATATCATTTTAGGTATCATCCTTATTTTTTTAGGCATTATTTTTATTGTGAAAAAGTCTTCGAAAAGAAATTTGAAAACAGTCGGATTGTTTTGTGTTGGATTCGGTGGAGTCTCAATTGTAAGTGGTTTAGCGCAGATTTGATTTTTGGGTTGATATGTATTTTAGAAGCGAGGCTACCATACAGTTGTGGTAGCCTTCTTCTTTTTAGACTAGAGGATTATAAGTGAATTGCCACGAAATACCGAAACGATCCTGTACCCAAGTAAATAATTCAGAGAAACCGTAGTTGTTTAATTCCATCAGTGTCATACCGCCATCAGAAACTACTGTAGCATATCGTTCAATTTCTTCTTTTGCTTCACATACGATAAAAAGTGAGAAAGAAGGTGTAAAGTCAAAATTATGTTTTATAGTACTATCGTTCATTAAAATCCGATAACCTTTGAAATCTAGCTCTGCCATTGCAACTTGAGTTGAATCAGGCATATACGCTACTTTAATGAGTGAGAGGTCAGTAAACCATTCTTGATATTGTTCAATCGCTTCTTTTGCTTGTCCTTGGAACATTAGAAATGCTTTAGCGTCTTTCATATGACATTCTCCTTTTGTTTACGAATTTTTCTTTTGTGCTTGG
This sequence comes from Rummeliibacillus sp. NPDC094406, assembly GCF_044763875.1. Taxonomy (NCBI): domain Bacteria; kingdom Bacillati; phylum Bacillota; class Bacilli; order Caryophanales; family Caryophanaceae; genus Rummeliibacillus; species Rummeliibacillus sp. NPDC094406. The sequence goes on from NZ_JBIWGZ010000007.1 coordinate 60,045, forward strand.
CGGAAAAGTTCCTTTGTTTTAAATCCTTGTCCTAAAATGTCCTTCATTTCTTCTAGTCGATTCTTTTGTGTGTCTTCTCTTTTGGCACTGTATACGTAACGTGCCCAATCTTTTTGATAGCCTGGTGTCAGTGATTCATAAAAAGAGAGTATCTTTGGGTCTGTTGATAAAGTTTCCTTTAGCTGTGGAATCATTTGGATATAATCATCGACACATTGGCTTTTGGCTGTTTTTTTCTTACCTTTTTGCTTGCTATCAACTTTGATAGATAGAATGGAGAATGTGTCATCTAACGAAGATAGGGTGGCAAATTTATAGTCGCTACCTGCAATATATTTTTGTTCATCAACTGTTATAGCTGGGAATATCGCATCACGATGGATGTAGGTATCATATGTTTTGTTGCCTTTTTTAGGGTAGACAAAGAATAGATAGCCTTGCTCAGTAACCATTTGATGATCAATGCAATGTTGTAAATAAGTGGTTAGTTCTTCGATTGAAAAGACAAATGCAATAACACGATCAAAAGGTTTAGTTGTAGCTGGTACGACACCTTCTAATAAGAAAGTATCGGGCGCGTTATGAATATGGATTTTTGTGCTTTCAGTTAGTTTAAATTTTGAGTTCATGATAGACCTCCTTTGATGATATTATGCCATAAATGTTTGTAAATTCCTTGTCATTATATTTTAATTTCTATGTAATTCTTTTCCTTTACGTTTAGATATAATAAAAAGGGGAAGCGTAAGTATAGATAGACAAAAAAGAGGTGCAGCGAATGAAATATTCTAAACAAATTTTAAGTTGTATGCTAGCTGTGGGATTATTGAGTGCTTGTTCTGCAAATACCACGAAAAACGTTGAAAATAATACAGATAATCCAATAGAAAAGCATGAACAAACAGATCAGGGCAAAGCTAAGGTAGAAACGAACGGAGAAACTACTAACACTGAAACCGAACAAACAGTAGATGAACAAGCAACTGCAGATGATCCATCAACTGATCAAACTACAAATTCAAATGACAATAATCAAACTGAAAAAAATGCAAACGATCAAGCGAAAATCATCAAGTCTATTAAAAAACAACTAAAAACGAAGTTACCTGTGTCGCTCCCAAGTCAACTTCCATTAAAAGATGGAAAGTATTTAACTGCGACAACAAAAATAGAAAAAAACAAATATACAATTGTATTTTATGAAAGCGATAAAGAAGTACCAGTAAATGATTCATCTTTAAAGAAGGCTCCAAAAAATTCGATGATTGCTAAATATAAAGTAGTGAAATACAGCAGCTTAGAAAAGGCGAATGAGCAAATTAGCTTTGAAGACTTTAGTAAAGTCGGCGGGCAAAAGATGAATCTGGGACATAATATTATTGGCTATCAAGATGCAGGAGCAGGAGCATTATGGACCAGTTGGAACGAAGGGCGCTGGGCGATTGCTACTCATACAAGAACAACTAAACCAGAATTAGGACTTGAATTGGCGAAGCAAGCAGTGGACTATTTAGAAAAAAATACATTACCTATACCAAAACCTAATGGTTCCATTCGTTTAGATGCAATTAAATCAACAGAAAATAATGTTAAATGGCAAAATAAAAACATCGTGTATTCGATTGAGAAAGTAAAAGATCCAATCGATGCTTTGAAAATTGCAACATCAATGGAATAAGATATAATGCGCATCGTGGTTAAGAGAAAATATTACATAAATAAATCTGGTGTGCTATAATCTTCTAAATATTTAGGTGCTGTTAAATAAACAAAGGGGGGATATGTTTGCACATTAGGCTGTTAAAAGAATCAGATGCTAGGGCATACCGAGAGCTGAGGCTAGAGGCATTACAAGATAGTCCTGAAGCTTTTGCTACTACATATGAAGACGAACTAAAAAAGCCGTTGGAAGACTATAGAAGTAGGCTTAGTCGAAGGGGATTTTGGATTTTTGGTGCTTTTGAGAATGATAAACTTGTTGGTGTTGTTACACTAATTAGAGAACAAGGACGTAAATTGCAACACCGCTCATCTATTGTTGCAATGTATGTAACATCAGAAGGTCGTAGAAATGGGATAGGAAAATATTTAATGCAATCGGCAATTCATCATGCGAAGCAAACAAAGGGAATTGAGCAAATTTATCTTTCTGTCGTAACCACCAATACAGCTGCAATCGGTCTATATCTATCGTTAGGTTTTGAAATATATGCAACGGAAAAAAGAGCTATGAAATTCGGTGAATCAACATACTGGGATGAATATCATATGGTTCTGTACTTAACTTAGACTATGGGGAAAAGTATGAATATGAAATTTATCGAATTTGGAATTGGGAATACGTGGTTTATTCGTACAGAAACGGAGTTTGAAGACGGTACGGAAAATGAAGAAAGGGGCATTGTCGGTCCTATTCATTTTCAATCCGCGTATATAAGGATTTGGATAAGAAAGACAGTAATTATTTTGGATTTAAAAGATGGTTTTAAAAAAACGAAGAAAAATCGAAATACATTTAAAATCATTTTCGGTATTGTGAGTCTTTGATGAATCTAATTCTGAAAGGAACAGTACAGATGACAATTATTTATTTTGTTCGCCATGCACATGCGACTTATACGCCGGATGAAATGGGAAGACCTCTTTCAGAGCAAGGGTTGCGTTCTGCGGATATGATGACAGAGCTTTTAGCTAAAGAAGAGATCGACTTAGTTATTGCTAGCCCATATAAGCGTGCGATTCAAACGGTCGAAGGACTAGCAAAAAGAATTGGGAGAGATGTTCGTATCTATCCTGACTTCCGTGAACGTTTGCTAACTGTAGAACCTGTAGAGAATTTTGAAAAGGCAATATTTAAAGTATGGACTAATCCATCCTTCTCATTTTCAGGAGGAGAATCTAACATCGAAGCGCAAAAACGCGGAGTTGAAGCTACGCTTGAAGTACTTGCACAGTATGAAGAGGAAAGAATAGTAATCGGTACACATGGTAATTTAATGGTGCTCATTATGCAATATTTTGATAAGCGTTTTGATTTTTCATTTTGGCAGCAGTTAGCCATGCCGGAAATTTATAAAATTGAATTTAAACGGAATAACTTAAAGTCAGTAGAACGATTATGGATCGAATCTTAAAAAGATAGCTCCTAATATAAAATATGAATCTATGTCAATTCCTCTTGATTTCTGTTATAAATAAGTAGTATTGGGGGAATTACTTTGAGCAAATATCGAACATTATTATTTGATGTAGATGATACATTATTAGATTTTTCTGCAGCAGAGGATGAGGCCCTACATCGTCTATTTGCTGAAAATGGTCTGGACTTAACAGAAGAAGTTGAAAATTGTTATAAAGAGATTAACAGTGGCTTGTGGTCTGCATTTGAACGAGGAGAAATTTCTCGTGAAGAAATTGTTGATACACGTTTTAGCCTTCTTTTTAAAGAGTATGGTAAGGAAGTTGATGGTAAACAGTTAGGTGAACGCTATCAACAATTATTATCAGAAAATCATGATTTTATTGATGGCGCATCTGAGTTAATCCATCGTTTAGCATCTCAGTTTGATCTTTATATTGTGACAAATGGAGTAACGAAAACACAATATAAACGATTAAAGGATTCAGGTTTATATCCATTATTCAAAGATATCTTTGTTTCGGAGGATACGGGGTATCAAAAACCGATGAAGGAATACTTTGACTATGTATTTGCGCGAATCCCAACATGTGATCTAGCATCAACTTTGATCGTAGGAGATTCTCTTTCATCCGATATAAAGGGTGGTTTAAATGCTGGAATAGATACATGCTGGTTTAATCCACATCATAAAGTGAATAAAATTTCGGTTCAACCAATGTATGAAATCGAACGTTTGGAAGACTTACATGATATTGTTAAAGAACAACCTATTATTTCAAAATAAATATAATTTAAAATAACTGCATCAACTTTGTAGAATTCTACAAAGTTGATGCAGTTTTCTTATTGATAATAAGCTTTTTTATTTAATTTATTCGTGGTTTGAATTGATTTATTTAGACTTTATTATTTATTGTGCAGGATTTAAAAAATGAATCATTGTGAATAGAAGTTCTCTACAATCGTGTATTCAATGCTGTCGTGTTATTTATCGCTGGGCTGATGAAACCTTCCAAAATTGGGCGTTATAATGATGAATTTACTAATTAAAACCTTAACTCATCCCGTCTTATGGAATATAGCCTAAGCTGTCGAATTAATTTGAATATAAAAAAATGAAAATTTGTAAAATTTATTTGCTTTTTAGTATTTACTTTTTGAAGAAATGAGCGTAGTATAACCTCACAAATTAAGTTTCAAATTTCTAAATCGCTGAAGTGTAATTCGCGGGGGAACCAATTTTTTAGAATGTATAATTTACATACTTGGGGTGAATCCTTAAATAAGGTAGGGCTACTCATGGTCCGAATCCGACAGCTAACCTCGTAAGCGTTATAGGAGAAGAAAAATGGAGCTTGCTAGGCAAACCGTTATGTCTACAAGTCATTTTGTTATGGCTTGTAGGCTTTTTCTTTTCATTCAGCTAGAAATAGGAAACACATTTTTTTTCGGAGAAGGTGTTTATAATTGAAGTTTTCGTTAAAACGAATGTTAATAGGTAGACCATTAAAGTCTACAGAGTTAGGAGAACAAAAGCTAAATAAAACAAAAGCACTTGCAATTTTATCGTCTGATGCATTGTCTTCAGTAGCATATGGACCTGAGCAAATTTTAATCGTCTTAATGACTTTGGGTGCTGCAGCTTATTGGTATTCTATTCCGATTGCAGCTTTTGTAATCGTACTTCTAGTAGCTTTAATCCTCTCCTATAGACAAGTGATTTTTGCCTATCCACATGGTGGGGGAGCTTATGTTGTATCGAGGGAAAATTTAGGGGTCAACGCAGGGCTTGTATCAGGAGCATCACTGTTAGTGGATTATATATTAACGGTAGCCGTTAGTGTTTCAGCAGGTACAGATGCAATTACATCAGCATTTCCTGCATTACACGCATATAGTGTAGAGATGTCAATACTATTTGTACTCATCTTAACAGTCATCAATTTACGTGGAATAACCGAATCTGCATCTGTATTAGCTTACCCGGTTTACCTTTTTGTAGCATCTTTACTTGTTTTAATTGTTGTAGGGATCTATAGAATTGTGACAGGTCAGGTTTCTCCAGATCTTCATGCGTCAATTGGTACCCCTGTTGCAGGAATTAGTTTATTTATCTTGTTAAAAGCTTTTGCTTCTGGGAGTTCTGCATTAACTGGGGTAGAAGCGATATCTAATGCAATTCCTAATTTTAAAGAACCAGCACCAATCAATGCCTCAAAGACTTTGATGGCAATGGGGGGATTATTGGCAATTCTATTTTCAGGAATTGTTTTCCTTGCATATTATTTTGGTATTGGCCCAAGTCCAACTGAAACGGTAGTATCACAAATTGCAAGAGAAAGCTTTGGGCGTACTGTGTTTTACTTTGTCATTCAAGGGATGACAGCACTTATTTTAGTACTTGCAGCCAATACTGGGTATTCTGCTTTCCCATTACTTGCAGTAAATCTTTCGAAGGATAGATATATTCCTAGAATGTTCGAAGTTCGAGGCGATCGTTTAGGCTATTCAAATGGGATTATTTTTTTAGGGGTATTTGCTATCTTTCTTATCATATTGACACAAGGGTCAACGGAAAAATTAATCCCATTGTATGCTGTTGGTGTATTTATCCCATTTACATTAGCACAAACAGGCATGATGGTGAAATGGTGGAAAGAAAGACCAAAGGGTTGGATTGGCAGATTTGCTATTAATACAGTAGGTGCTTTTATATCTTTTGTTGTTGCCATGATTTTCTTTATCACAAAATTTGATCATGTTTGGCCAGTCCTTATCTTTTTACCAACGTTAATTTTCATTTTTCATCGTATTAAACATCACTATAAATTGGTTGGTGATCAACTACGTGTTGATAAAATAAATAATGTACTACCAACCATCAATGGTAATGTTGTGTTATTACCTGTTGGAGGAATTAGCAAAGTGGTAGAGCACTCGTTAAGCTATGCGAAGTTACTTAATCCAGAACACCTAATTGCTATCTATGTAGGGTTTGATAAAGAAGATTTGCATGCGTTTGAAGAGAAATGGACGCGTAGATTCCCTGATGTGAAGCTGTTGACCTTGTATTCACCATATCGTAGCTTAATAACGCCACTAACGAAAGTCGTTGATAAAATTGAATACAAAGCAAGACAAGAAAATCGTCAAGTTTCCATAGTCATTCCTCAATTTATACCGAAAAAAGGGTGGCATAATATATTGCACAACCAATCAAGCTTACTAATCCGAACATCGCTGTTATACAGAAGAAATGTAGTAATTATTACAGTGCCATATCATCTAAAGAAATAAGCACAGATATATAAATTTTCTAAGAGAATGTTTTTTTAGTGGTAAATTGGGAATAGTAACAGTACGTAAATATTCTGGTGAATAAAGCGGAACAATCAAAATTGACGAAATTACCTTAGAAGTTAAGAAATGATATTCATTTAGGTGATGGAGGCAAGAATCCAATGAGATTATTCGTGTTTTATCTAGGGCTGGTATTGCTAATAGTGGGCTTAGTATATCCGCTGGGTATAGTGGAAACGAGTATTTTTAAATATATGTTATACATTGGCATTATTGTATTTGGCATCGGAATATTATTATTACCGGGTAAAAGTAATCAAAAATAAATTGATAAAGACTTTAGGTTTCTGAAAGCATGCTGTTTGGATGAGGTGAGTAGATGTTCGCACGATTCGAGGAGATAGAAGGCTTTATAGTAAAGGGCTTCGCAGTAAAAAACGGAGGGCGAGCAGACATTCCAGTTCAATGGAATAAACTTGAACAAGAATTAGATATGGTGAATTTGCGACCTAAAATTACTTATGGTGTTTGTGTATCGATGGGTGATGATGGGTTGCACTATGTAGCAGGATTAGTGTCTAGTGCTGTCAAAGGAATTCATGCCCCAGATCAAGTTTTAGTCTCAGCAGGCCGTTATCTAGTAGGAATCGTAGAGCATGGAATAGAAGACATTCCAGCAAGTTTAGAAGCGTTATTGAATGTTAAAGGAATTAACTTTAGGCATGCTCCCTGCTTCGAAAAATATCACTATTATGATGAAGCAGAAAATAATGAGATTGAACTATGGGTTCCAATTGAATAAGACTTTCAAGAACAACAATATGGTTATCCATTGGGAGCTGTTCTAAAAGGATAACATCTTTAACAATGCATTGAAATTGATGATATGAATAAGATATTTGAATCAAAAAGAATTCGCGATATTCCTGCGGGAAATGGAGCGAATTCTTTTTGTTACCATGAATTTACCATTTTATTTTATCCTATCCATTTATTAAACCATGGACTTTTTAGGTGATTTCATTTTGTTAATAAATTCCTTTTGAAGTATAAACATGGTAGTCTGTTATTACTAGGGGGTGTAGTGTTGAAAAGTAAGATAATAACTGATCCATTTGAAAAAGTTATGAACTTTAGAGATATGGGTGGCTATCAAACAGAAGATGGAAGAAGCATTAAGAAAGGTGTTTTTTATCGTTCAGGTGATTTATCGAAAATGACTGCCAATGATAAAGCTGTATTTGAAACGCTAGGTATTCGAACGATTTTCGATTATCGAGATCACGGTGAAGCAAAAGTAAAGCCGGATCCAGTATTTGCAAATGTGGTGAATATTCGTATTCCAGCTAAAGGCAATGTAGGATTTGAAATGCCCACAGTAACTTTAAAAGACATAGATAACCGAGAATTTCTGCAGAAGATCAACGGAGATATCTTCACTGAAATGTATAGCCAAATGGCTTTCAATAATCCTTCCTATCAAAAGTTAATGGAGATTGTCCAAGAACCAGACCAGTTAGGATTGTTACACCATTGCGCTGCTGGAAAGGATCGTACAGGTGTAGGCGGTGCCTTAATATTGCTCGCATTAGGGATACCACGCGATACGATATTAGTAGATTATTTATTGACGAATGATTATATGAAGCCTATGAGAGATGCGATGATTCCGATTTTGTCTAAGCATTTAAACGAACAAGAAATGCAACAGTTTGGGGATATTATGGGTGCTAAAGAAAGTTATTTACAAGCTGTTTTTCAAGCAATTGATCAAAATTATGGAGATACGGATCGATATTTAGAAGATGAATTTGGGTTGGATTTCTCTAAGCGTCAACGACTACAACATTATTACTTAGAATGATAGAGAAGGGATGTCTCAATGTAAAGAAATTTACGAGACATCCCTTTAAATTTAGGCGCATATTATGAGAAATTAATTTAGTGGAATCAAATTTCATAATGCAAAACTCATATGAAATATACGAACATTTAATGATATTCCAATCTATTCATTGCTTCGCTGCAGACGGCGACTCCTCGAAAATGCATTCGCATTTCCTTCGTGCGATGTTAATTCAGTGAGGTTTATTCAGAGTCCTACGGGAAAAGCTTGTGATGAAAGCCCTGCACGAACATGGTGAAAGCAGAAAAATAGATGGAAATTTATAATGAAAATAGAAAATCTTATATAGCTATATTTATTGATGTGGAATTAGCGAAGACTCCTGCAGGAAAGCGAGACAGGTGAGACCCCGCAGTGAACGAAGTGAGCGAGGAGGCTCAACGTTCGCCTGCGGAAAGCGAAGCTAATTCCACATCATGCAGAAATCAGATTAATACTATTAATATTTGCATTTAAACACTTTTCAGTACCCTAAATGTAGTGACGAGGAGATTGAAGCCAAGCCCGTGGAAAGCGCCGTCTGTAGAGGAACATCAAATCTGAATATTGAAAAGTTAATGTTGAAATGTTCGTATTTATATACCGAAAATGGATTTATGAAATTGATTCAGTAGATTAAGAAAAAATTTATTGTTTTACCATTTTTTATTGATTTTTGTATATAAATTATTTATTGTTCTTTGTGTGAATATATGAAATAATAATCCTTTCTTTTTATTACTGCAGTGAAAAAGAAAATAGCAATCATTAAGCTAAAGGGGAAATAAAATGGAAACTGAAAAAAGTAAACAGAAATTTATTGTGGCTGGACTGTTGCTTACAATTCTTATGTCATCTATGGACAATACCATCGTAGCTACAGCAATGGGAACAATTGTCGGAGATCTTGGAGGCATGGATAAGTTTATTTGGGTAACATCAGCTTACATGGTTGCTGAAATGGCGGGCATGCCGATTTTCGGAAAACTCTCAGATATGTTCGGTCGAAAACGATTCTTTATTATGGGTTTAAGTTTATTTATGCTTGGATCAATTTTATGTGGTACAGCTCAAAGTATTGAACAGTTGAGTATATACCGTGCAATTCAAGGAATTGGTGGCGGGGCTTTAATCCCCATTACTTTTACCATTATGTTTGATATTTTCCCTCCAGAAAAAAGAGGAAAGATGGGAGGGCTTTTCGGAGCAGTTTTCGGGTTGTCTAGTGTATTTGGACCCTTGCTTGGAGCGTATATAACAGACTATATTAGCTGGCATTGGATTTTTTATATCAATCTGCCACTAGGAATTCTTTCTCTCGTTCTCATTTCGTCATATTATAAAGAATCGCTTCAACATCAGAAACAAAAAATTGATTGGCTGGGTGCTATTACGCTTGTTGGAGCAGTCGTCTGTCTAATGTTTGCCCTTGAATTGGGGGGCAATAAATATGCGTGGGATTCAATCAATATTATTAGTTTATTTTCAGGGTTTTTTGTTTTATTTGTTCTATTTATATTTGCTGAAAGAAGGGCATCGGAACCTGTTATTTCATTTTCAATGTTTAAAGATCGGATATTTGCTGCAAGTACCATATTGGGTCTATTTTATGGAGTAGCTTTTATAGTTGGTTCAGTATATATCCCAATTTTTATTCAAGGAGTAACAGGGGGTACTGCAACTAACTCAGGACTAATCTTGTTACCTATGATGCTAGGGGTCGTAGTGTCTGCTCAAACGGGAGCTATCAGTGCGGCAAAGTTTGGCTATCGAAATGTAATGTTAGTCTTCGCTATTATTTTTGTTACAGGAATGTATTTGTTAAGTACAGTGTCTGCTGACACTACAAGAGCGACAGTGACATGGTATATGATCATTGTTGGTCTAGGTACTGGCGCTTCTTTTTCCGTTTTAAATATGGCGGCTATTCATAATATTGGACCTGAACAGCGTGGTTCTGCAAATTCAACCGTTTCATTTGTTCGTCAATTGGGAATGACAGTGGGTATCACTGTATACGGCATTATTCAGCGTAATGTCTTTTCCGACAAAATGAAAGAGGCCTTTCATGGGGTAGGAAATACATTTAATGGCTCGAGTGATCCCCGTGCCTTGCTTTCTGAACAAGCTCGAGCAAATATCCCCGAACCTGTGCTTAATAAAATTATTCATGCACTTGCATATTCCATAAGCTACACTTTTTCATGGGCGCTCATCCCTGCTATTTTGGTCGTTGTCTGTGTTTTCTTACTGACGAACGACCGTTTAGTAGGTGGTGAAAGAGCTGAGAAGAAATCATAGGTTCTAAAGAATGAAAAAGTTATTCTTTTTGAAATACATTTTCGGGTAAATTAGAAGAAACGTGATGCCTAAGTTTATATTCAACTTGGTCGTCGCGTTTCTTCTTTTTAAGTGGATTGAAATAATGGTTTATATATGTGCTTTTAGTAGAATGCAAAAAATTAAGATGGATAAAGGCATAAAAGATGTTATTATTATTTAATAATTTAGAAAATAATTAAAATTATGTAAAGTGGGGGAGTTTAAAGTTGAATATAACAGCGATGTTGAAGATGACACTAGCAATGGCTATCTTCGGATCAATTGGATTTTTTACGGTTAATACCGGAATTCCTGCAGAAGAACTTGTTTTCATACGTTGTATTTGTGCGACTCTTATTCTTGGTGGCTTGTGGCTTTTTTCAGGTAGCTATAAGGAAGAGAAGTGGTCACATAAAGAAGTGGTTCAAACTATTATCTGTGGAGTATTTTTAGTTCTAAACTGGGTATTTTTATTTAAAGCATTTGATGAAATGTCGATCTCTGTGGCCATTTCAATTTATAATTTAGCTCCTATTTTTGTACTGATATTAGGTAGTTTGTTTTTAAAGGAAAAAATGACAGTAACCTCTATACTAGCAGTAATTGTCTGTTTTTTAGGAAGTGTACTGATTATCGGAATGGAGCAATTTACATCATTATCGGCGTTGTTTAATTCTGGTTTTGTTTGGGCTATACTTTCGGCAATTTGCTATGCGATGACGATGTTCGTGGGTAAAGGAATCACACAGTTGAGCGCTTATGCATTGACCTTTATTCAGACAACTGTTGGGATTGCAATGCTATTACCGTTTATGAATTTTGGTGTTTTTCACGGTTTAACAGGATGGAATTGGTTTTATATTTTGGGGACGGGCTTGATACATACAGGTTTTGTATATTATTTATTCTTTGATAGTCTCCGTAGTTTACCTACAATTATTGTTTCAGCATTAGTATTTATGGACCCTGTTGTTGCAATTTTACTTGATATTTTGATTTTAGATTTCAGACCAACAATGTTGCAATCGCTTGGTATTGTGCTAATATTCGGTGGTATAATTTATACTTTAGTGAAGCCTAGTAAATCAGCAATAGATTAAAAAAAGGCACTCAATATTATGAGTGCCTATTTGCTATCCCGTATTAACGGGTAGTAAGACCTCCACCACTTATGGAAGCTTTACTTTATGCGAATGTTTTAACCATTAGTACATGCTCAATACCAGCGTCTAGGAAAATGTCAGATTTCACTTCGTAGCCTAATTTCTCGTAAAAGCCTTGTGCTTGTAATTGACCATCTAACTTTACTTTAGGCGCACCAAGTTCCTTTGCTTTGTCTTCTAAGGCTTGTATGATGATTCGGCCAATGCCATATGAACGATATTCTTCTAATACAGCTACACGTTGTAGTTTACCAACACCATCAACTAATCGTACACGACCAGTCCCGATTGCTTTGTTGTCATCAGTTGTTGCTAGGAAGTGATAGCATTCTCCACCAAGATGGTCGTAAGCATCAATTTCTTCCTCTTTAGGAACCTTTTGTTCTTCTACAAAAACTTTCATACGAATATCAAATTCTCTTTGTAAATCTTCTTGTGTTGTAATTTCAAATACGTTCACTTATATCTTCCTCTCTCATTTTTAATCTATACTATTTTGAGTGTTACGAGAATCATAAGAAAATTTAAATTACTTTATTGCATATTATATATGAAAAAACACTGAAAGTAGAGTTATTACTATAAAAAAGGACCTGATTTTAAATCAGATCCAGAGGTGTTTCCCACGTATAAACGGACAGTAAAACTTCCGCAGAGTGAGTTTCACTTTATTTTTTAGATATAAGTTCGTAAGTTGTCTTCCCTTTAACTACGGTTTTAATGATGCCTGCTTTTGGAGCCATATAATAGCTTGTTTTATAAGTGCTACTATAAATGTGTAAAACGTTTTTAAATGTGCCAGCTTTAGTTTTTATCGTTTTTGTTTTGGATTTGACTTCCCAAATATCTTTCGAACCCATCATGCCGTTATCCCACTTTTTTCCGACCTTAATAGGTAAAGGTAGGAAAAATCCCACATCAGATTCTGGATAACCTTCATAATAAATATCAGAACGTTGATTTTCAACAAGTTGATATTTCTCAGTAACTTTTGAACCTCTTTTTTGGGTTATATTCCAATACTGTCCGTATTGATCTTTATATGAATATTTGTAAACAATCGTATTTTTTCCGCTTTTGAATGTGTATGTTTTGTTGGTACTTTTAGTGTAATTTATTGTTTTTGCACTTGTAGGAAATGCGCTCGAAAGGCTAAAGCTGATGGCAATGGCTAAAGTTAATAAAATCTTACACAAAGATTTCATTTAGAATACCTCCGAAGTTTTTTCTTAAAGTTATCATAGACATATATAAATTACAATAAATTGTTATTTACTAAGACAAAAGTTTTAGTCCTATTGCAGAAATTAAAATCATTAAGATAAATAAAATCCGCTTCCAATCTTTTGATTCACCAAAGAAAATCATGCCGATTAAAGCCCCACCTGAAGCTCCTATACCAGTCCAAACCGCATAGGCAGTACTCATTGGAATCGAAACCATAGCGTATGACAGTAATGCAAGGCTTAATGCAAAACCAAGAATTAAGAATAATATGATCGAGATTTTTTTTTCTTCCTGCCAGCGATTCATCATCGCTACTCCAAAAACTTCACAGAATCCAGCTAAAATGATTGCAACCCAAGCCATTATTCAGCACCGTCCTTTGTTTCTTGCGTAGTAACTGTTTTTAATCCAATAACCCCAACTAATAATAGAGATAATAGCAAAACTTTAGCTATACTTAGTGATTCACCGAAAAAGAGAGCACCGACTATGACTGTACCTGCAGTCCCCAATCCGGTAAAAACGGTATACACTGTTCCGACTGGTAGAAAACGTCCTGCAAGTAATAATAGATAGAAAGTAAAGACAACTGCAAATGCTGTACCACCCCAAGCTAAAATACTATGTGAATGTTTCAAACCAACGACCCACATTATTTCAAATAAAACTGCCAGTAATACAATGATCCAATGTTTATTCATGAATATCATCCTTTCTACATAGAAAAAGCCTAAGAGATTACTGAATTAACCAGTCATCTCCCAGGCTTTTATCCTTCCGTGGCATAGCAACAAGGCTATGTGATTTCTCTCGGACCAGACCAAGTATTAATTGCGGAACCCTAGAAATCATTGTCGCTATTTAGTTGCCTTTATCATAACAAATAAATTAATACGTTTCAATAAATTAATTGTAACCTTTGTCTCCAAATGGTTGAAGCTGTTCAATCCACTTTTGTTCAAGTTTTTCTAGTTCCCTTTTCTCGTCAAAGTAACCTTCTTCGGGTTTCTTTAACATTTCGACAGTTTCAATAGTGAAGGCATCTGAACCGAATCCATTCCATTCGTTTTGTAATAATGGATTTATACAGGTATTCGTCATTAGCATAAATTTTAACCCGTTTAAACGTTTTAAATTATTAAAACTACCAATATAGACTTTACCATTTTCATTATTTGTAATTTTAAAGACGCCTGATTGAATAGGAATTTCTTTGTATTGTTCTTTCAGTTCTTTTTTTTGATCCATAGTATAAACCTACTTTCTTCATTTTTTAATCCAATATGAACTACCATCTTCTTTGCGATCCATAAATCCGTATTCGATTAAGCAACGGCGGATGAGAACATAATCTTCATCGTATGTTTTTAATATGGTGTTCAATTCTTTTTCTGTGAAAATTTTATCTTCTGGAAAATGCTTAACAATTTCGCGTAGTATTACAATTTTATGTTTTTCCTTTTTAGGAAATCTTAAAATATGTTCGTTAGTACCGTTTGGGAAATATTTTGCAATAAGTTCTTGTTGTTCATCATTGGTAATGTTGTATCGATCGTCGACCATTGTTGCAGTTGAATGAATAGGTACAAATTCAGGAGTTAGGGTATCTTTTTCTTTTAATAATTCCATCATTGCTAAAAAGGTCTTTGCTTGTCGCTCTTTTTCCTTTAATGCAAAGCGATGTTGGCGAATGGTAGATGCACTACCGATTTCAAGCTCTTTTTGTATTTCCCCATCTGTTTTACCAGCATAGAAAAGACGGAGTAAGTTACTTTGATGTTCTGTTAAACCGGTCATCTTCTTATTTAACCCGATAAGATAATCAAAAACAGATTTGTGTTCATCATTAATGTGTGTTTGCATCATTTTTTTTGCTTCAAATAATTGAGTGTTGTAAGGATAGATGATCCCTTTTTCTATGTTTTTATTGCAAAGTATGCAAGTATAGCAGTGCTCATCTTCCAGATATCCTTTTTTTAGTTCTTGAATAGAAGCATGTTCAAATAGTTCTGTGTTCTTCATTTTTCATCACCTTTTATAAACTTATTTATATTTGTTCGCGTATTTATAAACATAATATAATTTCGTTTATAAAAAGTCAATTAGTTAAATTAATATTGTAGTCTTCAAACCAAATATGGGTCTGAATTAGATAGGCGAGTAATTGAGGTCCTGTCATTAGTTGACCGAACCAAGGAGAAGTAAAGGATGAACCTCCAGAATCAATAAGGGAATCGAGTTGTTCTTTGTTAAAGAACTCGAGAAGTACAGAGTTTTTATTTTGTAAGATTGATGACAGCCATTTTCCGACACCATCTGTATAGGCAGGGTTATGCGTTTTAGGATATGGATTCTTTTTTCGGTAAAGTACTTCTTTTGGTAATAAATCTTCCATAGCTTTACGTAAAATACCTTTCTCCATATTTCCCGTATTTTTAATTTCCCAAGGAATGTTCCACACATATTCGACAAGCCGGTGATCAGCGAAAGGTACACGTACTTCAAGTCCTGTACGCATTGTTGTGCGATCTTTGCGGTCGAGTAATGTCGTCATAAACCATGTTATGTTTAAATAAAATAGTTCTCTTCTTTTTGCATCTTCAAGTGATTCACCATCCAACATTGGTGTTTCTTTAGCAGACACTTCATATGCTTGTTGAACATAGTCTTCTATATTTATTTTTTGTCGCCATTCTGGGCGAAGTAAGTTAATACGTTCTTTTGTAGACCGGATCCATGGGAATCCGTCTGCTTCATTTGTATAAAACCATGGATATCCGCCGAAAATTTCATCTGCACATTCGCCTGATAAACTTACTTTAAACTTATCTTTTATTTGTTTACTAAACCATAATAAGGAAGAGTCAATATCCGCCATTCCAGGCATATCTTTTGCATATACAGATTCTGTCAATTCTTTTATGAGTGTTTCTTGTAGAATAACTTCTGAGTGGTGTATGGTGTGGAAAGTTTGCGACATTTCATTAATCCAGAAAGTATCGTCTGATCGTTGAAAATCATTCGCTTTGAAGAATTGGGCGTTGTCTTCATAATTGATGGAGTAAGTATGGAGAGGGAAATGATCAGTATTTGCAAATTTGTTTGCAGCAATAGCTGTAATAATGCTAGAATCCAGTCCACCTGATAATAATGTACAAACTGGCACATCTGATACGAGCTGTCGTTCCACAGCATCTACAACTAAGTCTCGAACATTTGCAACGGTATCGTCAAAGGAATCTTCGTGTTTTTTACTTTTTACCTTCCAATAACGGCTTATTTTCAGACCATTTAAGTCGTATTTTAAGAGGTGTCCTGGGCGAAGTTCTTGAATATGTTTATAAATTGTTTTGCCAGGCGTATGGGAAGGTCCTAATCCAAAGAGTTCAGCCAACCCTTCGTGGCCAACAGTTGCGGAGACATCTGGATGGGCAAGTATTGCTTTTATTTCTGAGGCAAAAAGTAATTGGTTATTCTGAGTACTATAATACAAAGGCTTTACACCTAGACGGTCACGGACAAGTAGTAAACTCTTTTCAGCAGAATCCCAAATACCAAAGGCGAAAATACCATTAAGCTTTTCAGCGCATTGTTCATGCCACTCTATATAGGAAACGAGTAAGACTTCGGTATCTGATGTTGTATAGAAATGATATCCTCGTTGTTGTAATTCCTTTCGTAATTCGTCTGTGTTGTATAGTTCTCCATTATAAGTAATTGTGTAATAGCGCCCTTCCTTTTCATAGGTCATTGGTTGTTTGCCGCCTTCAAGGTCAATAATTGCTAGACGCTGATGACCAAAGCCAATTGGACCGTTACACCAAATTCCATCTGCATCTGGGCCACGTTGCTGGAGTGTTTTCGTCATCGTATGTAATAAGGACAATTGGGATGATAAATCTTTTTTAAAGTCACACCAGCCTGTAATTCCACACATATTCTCACATCCTTATCAATTTGTCACTTTGCATTATATGTAAAAGTAATGAAAAAATAGCATAAAAATTAAATGGAGTTTAAAAAAAATATGGCAACGAAATATAAGGGTTTTCAAATTTTAAAGTTTACTTTAAGGGGATTACATTCAGCTTAAATAGCATTTCAAAGAATTCTCTTTTGGCACGGAAGAAAAAAATCGGGTAAGATAGAATAGTTGTATATAAAGATTGAAAGGAAGTAGATTATGAGTAACAATCGTAATCAACAAATTGAGGAGATTAGTACTGCGAAGCTTATGTGGCAATTAACACGTCCGCATACGTTAACTGCAACATTTTCTCCAGTTATTTTAGGAACAGTCCTAGCGATGTTCGATGTTCAAATTGACTGGTTATTATTTATAGCAATGCTTGTATGCTGTTTATGTCTTCAAATCGCAACGAACTTATTTAACGAATACTACGATTTTAAACGTGGTTTAGATACAGCAGAATCTGTTGGGATTGGTGGAGCTTTAGTGCGCCATGGTACAAAACCTCAAACCGTATTGAACTTTGCATTATTATTATATGCAATCGCTGTTGTATTGGGCGTGTATATTTGTATGAGTAGTAGTTGGTGGCTTGTAGCAATTGGTGCTGCTGGTATGGCGGTTGGATATTTTTACACTGGTGGCCCATTCCCTATTGCCTATACACCTTTTGGTGAGTTATTTGCGGGGCTTAGCATGGGATTTGCTTTTGTCTTGATTTCTTATTTTATACAAGCTGGAAGCATCAGTACAACTAGTCTTCTTGTATCAATACCTGTAGGAATATTAGTTGGTGGCATTAATATGTCTAATAATATTCGCGATATTAAAGAAGATACTATTGGTGGTCGAAAGACATTAGCAATTCTTCTTGGTCGAGACAAAGCGATTAATATGTTAGGGTTATGGTTCGTTGTAGCATATGTATGGATGATTATTTTGATCGTGATGGGCATTGTGAGCCCATGGCTTTTAGTAGTACTTATTAGTATCCCAAAACCAATAACAGCTATTAAAAGTTTTAAAGAAGGAGAAAAAGAACCGGCGAAATTGGGACTTGCTATGAAATCTACTGCAATGACCAATACTTTCTATGGTTTACTATCATCAGTAGGCTTATTATTAAGTTATTTTTTCTCTTAAATTACATTAATCTTCGCTAAGCGCTTTCATTTAGATAGGGCAAAAAGAATGAGGGAAATATACTTGTTTTTACTTCAATTCGCCGAGGAATCGGCGGATTTTTTTTTCTTAAACGATAGCGTAGGTGTTTATGATGTGATAGTATACAATTTGTTTCAAAAATTTGAAAATGGAAGAAAGGTGATGAATTGGAAGAAGCGATGAAAGAAAAACAGTCGAAGGAAAAGTTAAGCTTATTCCATTTAACATGGCCAATTTTCTTAGAAGTGTTTTTATTTACGTTGATGGGTGTTGCAGATACTTTTATGCTCAGTGCATTATCTGATGATGTAGTAGCAGGTGTAGGTGCAGCTAATCAATTTATTCATATAACTATTTTAATCTTAGAAGTAATAGGGAACGGTGCGTCTATTGTTGTAGCACAATATCTAGGCTCAAAACGTTATGAAGAGGTCCCTAAGATTGCAGCGGTTGCCATTACAATGAATCTGGCAATTGGTGTTGTTTTAAGTTCACTTTTTGTATTTTTCTCTAAGCAAATGATGATAGCGATGAATTTGCATGGTAATGTACTTAATTATGCAGATCATTATTTATCTATTATTGGGGGAGGAATATTCCTTCAAGCGTTGATCAATGCAACGGCAGCGATTGTACGTGTTCATGGCTGGACCAGACAAACAATGTATGTGTCTGTTGCGATGAATGTATTACATATTGTCGGAAACTATATTTTGATATTTGGTAAATTCGGATTTCCAGAGTTAGGTGTACAAGGTGCAGCTATTTCGTCTGTTGTTAGTCGTGCTATTGCGCTTGTTGTATTCTTCTGGCTATTATATCGGGCATTAGAATTTAGAATAGATTTCAAATATTATCTAGCATTGCCAAAGGAATATATTAAGAAGATATTAGCTATTGGTGTACCATCAGCTCTTGAGCAAGTACTGTATCAAGGTTGTCAAATTACATTTTTATATTATGTTACTTTTTTAGGTTCAGAAGCTTTAGCTGCTCGCCAGTACGCTTATAATATTTCAATGTTTACGTATTTATTTGCAATGGCCATTGGATCTGGAACGGCAATTATAGTGGGGCGGTATGTTGGAGCAAATCGCAAAGATGATGCTTACAATCAGCTATGGATTAGTGTGAAGTGGGCAATCTCTTTTACACTTTTGATGGTAGCGCTCGTGATGATCTTCCGTTATCCACTTATGCGGATATTCACAGATAACCCTGAAGTTATTAAAATTGGTGCATCTGTATTGCTATTGAGTATTTTACTGGAAACAGGTAGAACGTTTAATATTACGATTATTAATACATTACGAGCGGCTGGTGATGCGAGATATCCAGTCATTATAGGTTTCTTCTCGATGGTTTGTATGAGCTTAACACTGGGATACTTTTTAGTATTCCATCTTCATTTAGGCCTAGTAGGAGTCTGGCTAGCAATAGCTGCAGACGAATGGTGTCGTGCGATTTTAGTTTTCTTTAGATGGAAGAGTCGTAAATGGGAGCGCTATGCACTTGTTTTACCAAATCAAGATTAAAAGTGATATATAGAGAATTATCAAAGATGAACACCAACTACTTAGTTGGTGTTTTTATTGTATTTTCTATCAATGTAGAGTTCAGTGTATACTAATGAAAGAAGAAAATTAATCGAGGTGTTTTTGTGGGATTGTCGAAAAAAGTGGCAAGTGCCAATTTTATGCGAGAACAGCAAACAATCTTTGCTTGTCCCGTATGTCATGAGCAAATGACAGTTACAGAGCAATGTGTTGTAACTTGCGAAAATCGACATACATTTGATGTAGCAAAACAAGGGTATGTGAATTTTATGACGCATCCTGCAACATCTATGTATGGTAAAGAATTGTTTGAAGCACGTAAACAAATAATTGAAAGTGGACTCTATTTGCCAATGCATGAAGCTGTAATGGATTCGTTGAAAACGTTTGGACAGGATCTTACTGTATTAGATACAGGCTGCGGTGAGGGCTCACATTTAGCGATGATTAAAAATCAATTTGAAGAAACAACAGATAATAAGATTGTTGGAGCAGGAATCGACATTGCAAAAGAAGGAATTATTGCAGCAGGTCGAAATTATGAAGATATGATCTGGTGTGTTGGAGATTTAGCGAAAAGTCCATTCCAAGAGTCTAGCTTTGATGTAATCTTAAATATTTTGTCACCAGCAAATTATACGGAATTTAGACGACTGTTAAAACCAGAAGGAGTAGTGGTGAAGATAGTTCCACAAAGTGGATATCTTCGACAATTACGAAAATTGTTTTTTGCAGATTCCGACAAAGAATCCTATTCTAATGATCGTACAGTAGAACGTTTTAAAGAAAACTTTAGTGAAGTATCAGTAGAGCGTATTACACAAACTGTCGAAATCGATCCGACACTCGTGCCAATGCTGATGCATATGACACCAATGGGGTGGCATCAAAAGGCGGATGCAGATCAAAATAATGTAACAGAAATAACAATTGATTTGGATATTTTAATAGGTAAAGTATCATTAAAAAAAGCTTTTAAATAATACAAAAAATCCACAAAAGATTAAGCTTTTGTGGATTTCCTTTTTATGAGCATACGTATGCATTGAAAAATGATTAAAAATGTAATAGCACCCGTCGTATCCAACAAAACATCTTGAAAGGAAGCTGTACGACCAGATGTGAAATATTGATGTATTTCATCAGTTGCTGCAAATATACATGTCATAACTGCAGATATGATAAATCGATACTTCAGTCGAGGAAGAGTAATATAAACTGCTAACCCTATAGCTCCAAATGTACAAAAATGAGCTAACTTTCGGAATAAGAATTCCAAGAAATAATAATATCCTCGTGAATCCACAGAAATTTCCATGCCATAATAATGAAAATGCAGTAGTGATAATAGTGGCTTTAGAGGTTCGTTTGGAAGATGCTGCTGTAATGTTGGTACGATTGTTTGCTGCTCATAAGTTTGACTTGATGAGATAAAAATAGCCAATAATAATATGAGAAGTGGAATATATTTTTTCATATAAAGAACGTACCACATGTATACTCTTTTTTCATGGGTCTTCATATATAAATTACGCTTTTTAAAGAGAACTTTTGATAATGCAAAAAAAATGATATGCTAAAACAGCACTTAATAGAATAAAGGACGTGTTAAAATGCCAGGACGTAATGATCCATGTCCATGTGGTAGTGGTAAAAAGTACAAAAAATGTTGTGCTTTAAAAGAAGCTGTAACAGTTGAAGAAGTTTATGCGGAAGAGCTAGAAAGAGTTTTACAAACTTTCTATGATGTCTATCCTTTAAGAAAAGATTATAAAGACTTTGGTGAATTAGCAGATAAATGGCAAAATGCTATTGGACAATATTTAGTGGAAGATATGATTGAAGCAATCGTATTGGATTCTTTCTTTTTCCATGAGCGAACAGATATTTGGACAGGCTATTTGCAAAAAATCAAAAAGGAAACAGTTCGCCCTTCTACATTAGCTGTACTTGAAACATGGGATCATCCAACAATGATGGTTGCTAAAGTAATGGATGTTGAAGAGAACTATATGATCGCACAAAACATATTAACAGACGAGATCGTTCACCTACGTCGTGAAGGAGAAAAGCCAATTCCTTTAGATGTCCATGTATTTTGCTTCATTTTACCTGATGGCTCAAACAAGGAAAAGTATTATCTTGCTGTATCTAGTATGATATTCTTCCCAAAAGATCATCAAGAAGTGTTCGAACAATTAGCAGCTGACTTTAAAGAGCAAGATCAACTTGACGAAGAATTTTGGAAAGAACATTCTTTAAGCTTCTGGAAAAACCTTGGTGAAAATGGTTTTGAAGGCGGAGAATTCACTGATTTTGAAGCTGATGTATTTTTACAAGTTCTTGGGTTTTTAGAAGCTCGCGGTCGTGATCATAAAACCGTGTTAGAGATTGTTGAAGATTATGTTGTTGAACGTCAACCTAAAGCACGGAAAGCTGTTGCTATTGCAGCAGGTGCTATTCGTTTTGGTGGAGAAGCAGGTCTATTCGAACCAATCGAAATAACGGTTAAAGAATTAGCAGAAGAATTCGGAGTTTCAACGTCATCATTAAACAAATATTATAATGAACTAAAAGAATATTACGCAGAAAAAAAGCCTAATGTATAAAGTAGAAACGTCTATCTCTAGAAATGAAGATAGACGTTTTTTCTAATTTGAAAAATTATAATACTCTTTATTTTTATTAATAAGTCAATTTCTAATGCAATATCCAATTTACTTTAGTGTGGAGGGAAAAACGGCGAGCTCGAAAAATGTATTCGCATTTCCTTCGTGCGATGTTAATTCAGTGAGGACATTTATAGTCCTACCGGAAAAACTTGAGCTGAAAGCCCTTCAGGAAGTAGTGAAACACTGAAAAAAATTAATAATAAAAATCTTGTATAGCTATCATTGTTGATGTGGAATCAGCAAAGACTCCTGCGGGAAAGCGAGACAGGTGAGACCCCACAGGCAGCTAGGAGCTGCCGAGGAGGCTCAACGCTCGCCCGCGGAAAGCGAAGCTAATTCCACATCATTCATAAGTCCATTAATACTATTAATATTTACATTTAAAACTTTACAGTACCCTTCGTATTAAAAAGTCAATTTCAAAAGTACGAAAAAGTAAAAAATTGCAATCCTCTATCAAATCATATAGTTTAATTATAAGAACTGTATGCGATAGGGGTGTAATTGTGAGCGAATTTAAACCATTTACCGATGAAGAATTCGATCGAATTTTTGCCGAAAAATCAAAAGAAGTAAATGATCAACTTGAAGAAGAAATCCTAATCGCAATGATTGGTGATGTGAATGCAGGAAAATCATCAACGATTAACCGATTAATGGATAAAGAAGTAGCTCTTGTTGGCGCAAGACCAGGAGAAACACAGCAGATAAAAAAATATAGCTATCAGGATAAGATTATTTTTGTGGATACCCCTGGCCTTGATGATATAAAAGCAGAGAATTCTGCCGTAACGATGAATTTCTATCAGCAGGCAGATATGATTTTATTCTTTTTAAATGCTGCTGGTACCGTATTATCCGATTCAGAGTTAGCTTCGTTAAAGAAAGTTAGTGAAGTAAATAAAGATATCATCATTGTACTCAACAAAATTGATGCAGCTGATGATATACCTAGCCTGGTGAAATATATACAAGACCATACGAATTATGCTTACCCAGTAACGCCTATTTCTTCACGTACAGGTGAAAATATGGAGATGCTCCAAAATAAGATTTTGGAGCTGTTAGAAAGCAAAAAAAAGGAAGTACTGATGGCCAAGCATATGGCGGATAAATCAGCGACTGCAAAGAAGTGGATTCTTGGTGCGGGCGCTTCAGCTGCGGCTATCGGAGCAGTGCCTATTCCAGGGGCAGATTTTATTCCGCTAACAACTTTGCAAGTGGGGCTAATGGTTAAATTGTCCACGCTATATGATAAGCCTGTTTCAAAAGACCGAGCAAAAGAGATGGTAGTAGCTACAGTTGTGGGGAATATAGGTAAAACGATATTCCGACAAATTGTGAAGTTTATACCAGCGGCAGGGACAGTAGCAGGCGCTAGTGTAGCAGGAGCAATGACTATTTCTCTTGGCTATGCTGTGAAATACGCATACGAACATGATATGGAATTGGATGCCAAGGCATTAAAACCGCTATATGAACGGTTTTTAAAAGAGCAGAAGAAATAAATTACTCTACAAAGAAGTTCAAATATATTCAATGAACGAAAAAGTGGAGGGCTAATAAGTCCTTATAATAGTGGAAGAAATTAAATTAGCACTCCCGCCTTGAATAAAGCGCGAGTACGAACCGTGTGAGACAACGCAGTTCGGTTCGTGCGTTTAGCGGGGGTGCCTAGCAGGAAAAATAGTAGCTGTTTTTCAATTCAAGTAGGAAGGCTGATCAATAGTGATTTATTCATTCACTGTTGGGAGCCTTTTTTATTTTAAGCACTGTTAAACATGATTGTTGATATTTGAAAAGAATCGTTATTTTTACAGCGCGATGCTCGTATTGCGTGAGGAAACTGCGATTAGCGTGTTGGCACTATAGATAAAAAATCAACAGTATGCATACCATAGTCTTGTTTTAAAGTGGTAGGATATACTTTAAAAAGAATATTTAGAATTTTTAGTACAATTATGTTAAAATATATTAATCTTGAACTTCTGAATATAAAGGAGCAATTTAGATGGCAGGACATACCTTACAGGGCAAGTATTTACCTTTATATGAATACCTATCAAAACAACAAGAAAGACATATTGTACTCGCTTTTGAAGAAATTGAAGAAATTTTACAAGCCAAACTACCGAAATCTGCCTATAAGTATCAAGCGTGGTGGGGAAACACTCGAAGTGGAACATATGTACAAGCAGCTGCTTGGCTTGAAGCGGGATATCGAGTAGATATTGTCCAATTTGGTCGTTGCGTGGAGTTTTTAAAAGTATCAAAGGAAATATTGACGAAAAAGAAGAATAAAGTAATGAGAGAAACATTAATTTCAAGATCAATACCAGATACTACATATAATGATATTGAATCTTTCCAAAAAATTATGGCGAAAATGGATGCTGCCCAACAATTTTTTACAGAAAACAATCATCGACGTTTTACGGATGAAACAATCGTATCTCAATTTAAAGTATTTTGTGAATGGCGTCGGCTGTTTGGGAGAATAGAACAAGATGTGAACTATTTAGCAAAACAATTAATGCATGAATTTTTGCTTGAAAAGCATCGCTTAGTACCGAATAGTTCTTATATCAAACAGCAAGATGAATATACCTTTTTGTATGAAGAAAAAACAACAACCGGAGATAAAATTGCTGCTATATTAAAAACAGCGCCACCTTCCTTAACAGCTGACTTTGCTCCAGGCCAACGGAGTAGGTTATTGCAGGATTGCCGTTTATTAAACTATACAAATGCCATTATCCAATATTATTTTGTCACAGAAGAACCTGCATTTAATGTTATAGAAAAAAATTATAAGCAACATCTTGGTAATATACAGCTTATATTATTGCCAAAAGTAATTGCAGATAAGTATTCACTAAATGCATAAAGAATATTTGTCTAGAAGATTCAAACAACAAGTGATACTATCAGATTAGATTCAATAATCTATAGAAAAGAGGCGAGGCGCATTGTTCAAAGGGCTTACATTTTATATGGTTTTGATTGCTATAGGCTCTCTTAGTATAACTTTTGCGGTGACAAAGGATTTACCGCTTAGTGTGCAATGGGCCCTGCTGATTGGTGGTACATTATTAAATATTATTAGTTTAATCGCATTAATGATTTTTCTTTCAAAGTCAGATAGTAAAGCGAACAAATCAAAATCAAAATGATAGGATCATCCTTCAAAAGTGGATGGTCTTTTTGTTTTTTTAATGTTTAACTACAGCCGGACGCAGTTTGTTAGCTACCACGACTGGATAGATTTATGCAAAAAATCTTAATCAATATTTTTCAAAATCAATAATATATTGCTTTCACTGTTCTATATTCCACCCCCAGAAAACGCAATATTGATAACTTACTGTTTTTATGAATTAGTCTAACTGCTATTTATCTACATTAGAGGTTAATGATGCTCGAATTTATATGCTTTCCACTTTTCCAACTTAAAATGTTTGAAAAAACTAATTATTTTTAACGATTTTTGTGCATTGGGTACACATTTTGAAAATTTCGTTTACAATATAAGGTAAGGGAAATAGAGAATGGATTCATAATATGAGTCTACTATTTATTATATAGGATTTATTATTGTTATATATGGGAACGTTGGGAGGTATAGTAGACGGGTAGAGTTGACTATATTTCTTTAGTAGTTAGGAGTAGGGAATTGTATAGATTTGTATGTCTATTTGTTACTAAGTTTTTAGGTTTATTTAATAAGGCAAAAGTTTATAACAAGCATAACGTGCCAACAGAGGGTGGTTATTTAATTGCTTGTACACACACAGGTTGGATTGATATTTTGAATCTTGGAGTTTCTATTTACCCGAAACCAATTCATTTTATGGCTAAGAAACAGCTCTTTGATCATAAACTACTTGGCTGGTTTATAACAAAGTTGAAAGCTTTCCCGGTCGATCGTGAAAATCCAGGACCAAGCGTTGTAAAAGTACCGATGAAGTTGATTAGAGAAGGAAAAGTTGTTGGGATTTTTCCTAGTGGCAGACGAAATGCGGAAGGCACTTCTCTAAAACAAGGTGCTATTACAATTGCTCAACTCTCGAAAGCACCAATTATCCCAGCTGCATACATAGGACCAAATACGCTAAATGAAGTCTTTGCGCGCAAGAAAGGCTATTTAATTTTTGGAGAACCTTTCTATGTTACAGCAAGAGGTAAAAGTGGTAGAGAGGAATTTACACATTTCCTGGAGGAGCAATTAGTTACTTTAAAAGAGCAACTAGAAGAGAAGATTTCACAAGAAAAACTCTAGATTATTTTTGAGTTTAGAAGTGCATCTTAAGTCATCATTACTTCTTCTGGATTCAGTCATCTTGAAAGGTAACTAAATAAAAGAATACTGTAGAACACAATTTCTTTTAAGGGGTGGTTAGATGGTTACTGTAGATTTATTTGAACAGGAAGATAATAATGTGGAACAGGAGAAATCTCCTTTAGAAGTGATGGCTGAAAAACGTAGCCAAATCATTTTTAAACAACGTATGTCAGTTGGACTAACACAATCGGAGTTGGCAGAACGAGCAAATGTCACACAAAAAACTGTCAGCCGCATCGAACGTGGTGACAGTAAAGTCAGAGATACGACACTACAGAAAGTGTATGAGGTTTTGGGTATTACAGAGACACATTTAGAAGCTCTGAAAGAACAGCCGAATACATAGCTGTGGAATTTTATACGAGGTTGTCTGTTCAGTCATATTTATGCTAATAGACGCCTCGTTTTTTTAGATTTAGAAGAATTCGCGTCAATTTCAGTAAATATTCAATGACAGAACTCACCGATAGGTGGCATAATATTGAATAGTTATTAAAGTTAAGCCACAAATTTGAGGGTGATATAAAATGGAAAAAAGAAGTTTGAGTAAAGAAATTTTATCGTGGGTATGGCCAATTCTTATTGCAGTAGTAATTGCTGTTTTATGTAGACAATTCTTGTTTTCACCAGTAACAGTTAAAGGCGAATCAATGGAGCCAACATACCAAAATAATAATAAGATTATCATTAGTAAAACGAGCCATATCGATCGCTTTGATATAATTGTCTTTGAATCTCCTGTAGAAGACGACCATTATATTAAACGTGTTATTGGTCTACCAGGAGATACGATAAAAGTAAAAAATGATAAGTTATATATTAACGGTAAAGAATACAATGAACCATATTTAAAAGCCGGTATTAGCGAATATGAAAAAATGGGTGATCATTTCACAGAAGACTTCACACTGAAAGAAGTGACAGGTGAGGAGAAAGTACCGAAGGATTCCTATTTCGTATTAGGAGACAACCGCCAAAATAGTAGCGATAGCCGTGAATATGGTTTTATCAAAAAATCTGCAATTACTGGGGAAGTTAAATTCCAATTCTACCCGTTTAAATTCTAATACAAGACATCAATAGAGGAGAGTCGTTATGAAAATAGGCGTATTATTTGTTTGCTTAGGAAATATTTGTCGCTCTCCAATGGCTGAGGCTATTTTCCGTAATCTAGTTGAGTCACAAGGGAAGTCTGAGCAATTTGATATCGATTCAGCTGGTACTGGTGATTGGCATATTGGAGATGGTCCACATCAAGGCACAGTTCAAAAACTTGCCGAGTATCATATTGCTACTGAAGGAATGTTAAGCCGCCAAATAAAACAGGAAGATTATGATCGTTTCGATTATATTGTTTGCATGGATAATAGCAATATCCAAAATGCATTACCTATGCTAGGTATAAAAGAAAGTTCAAAGGTGTTCCGTTTACTTGATTTGATACAGGATTCAAGAGATGTTCCAGATCCGTATTTTACAGGTGACTTTGAAGAGACATACCAATTATGCTTAGAAGGTTGCAAAGCCTTATTACAAAAAATTGAAGCTGATAAAAGAAGCCACTCGTAATGAGAGGCTTCTTTTAGTACTTGAAAATCCCCGTTAATTCTTGTTAGAGGCATTTTTCACTTTTCGCCTGTATACAATTTATGACGAATATAGTGTATAATACTACAGTAAATTAATGGCTGATCCCATGTGGGTATCTTATGACCCACGAGTAATTTATATATAGAATACATTGAAAGAGAGTGAATCCAATGGGACGTAAGTGGAACAACATTAAAGAAAAAAAAGCTGCAAAAGACCAAGGTACTGCTCGTATCTATGCTAAATTCGGTCGTGAAATTTATGTAGCTGCTAAACAAGGTGAACCAGATCCAGAATCTAATGGTGCGTTAAAAGTCGTTTTAGAACGCGCAAAAACATATAGTGTACCTAAGCATATTATTGATCGTGCAATTGACAAAGCAAAAGGCGGCGGCGAAGAAAACTTCGATGAATTACGATATGAAGGTTTCGGACCGAATGGCTCTATGATTATCGTCGATGCATTATCAAACAATGTTAATCGTACAGCAGCAGATGTACGCGCAACTTACGGTAAAAACGGCGGTAACATGGGTGTCAGTGGTGCAGTATCATACATGTTCGATGCAACAGCAGTGTTTGCTTTAGAAGGCAAATCTGCAGACGAAGTTTTAGAACTTCTAATCGAAGCTGATGTAGATGTTCGCGACGTTTTCGAAGAAGGTGAATCTACAATCATCTATGCTGAACCAGATCAATTTAATGCTGTCCAAGAAGCATTAAAAGCGCAAGATATTACAGAATACGGCGTTGCAGAATTAACAATGCTTCCACAAACAGAAGTACAACTTGATGGCGAAGACCTTGATAAATTCGAACGCTTAATTGACCTACTTGAAGAACTTGAAGATGTGCAACACGTATATCACAACGTTGAACTATAAAAACTGACGCCAGAGTACCTTTTTTGCATATACAAGATTGGATACGAGCCGAAGTCAGTTAATCCTGATTTATAAACAAACTAAGCTAAATATATTTGCTTTGCTAAAAGACTGCCATAAAGGCAGTCTTTTATTTTGATATAGAAATAGATATAACAGTATCTAGTTTCTATTTTGATGTAATCATAGGATACGTAATATTTTTACGATGATGCTATCCTAACGAGTTATAATTGATTAGGTCTTTAATATTATAATTGTATTGCCGTTTCATATATAAAATAGTAATATAAAACTTATGTTTAAAAATACATATTGATTCTTGAGAACTACATATCATACACTTTATGTAATTGCTTTTAAAAGGAGAGTACATTTTGAAAAAAAGATTTTTTAACTACAAATCATTGAAAATAAAGATATTAGTAGGCTTTGGAGCGGTGGTTTTATTAAACCTCTGCTTAGTTGCTTATAATTTTTATGCTATGAAAACCGTAAATTTAAGTATGAATGATATTGCGAAACAAGAACTTCCGTTATTAGTGAACGATGAAAAGATGTCGTTTAATATTGCAGAACGAATAGCATTAGCACGAGGCTATGTATTAACTGGTGAACAAGAATATAAAAATCAATTCAATAGCTATGCAAAGAAAAGCAAAATAATTGAAGATAACATATTATCTATAACAAATTCGGATAAAGCAAAAGTATTGGTAGACAAAAGTAAGCAGTGGGAAGATATTATTGTTAATGATGTCTTTACAACATATGATGAGGGGAATCATGAAGAAGCGAAAAAGTTATTAAATGGTGAAGCTCAGACACTAGCACGTGACTTGATGAGTGGGTATACAGAAATTGCCAGTAATCGAGAAACTCAAGTTTTGCATAATAGTAATGCCGTAAAAGACACAGGTTCTCAATTGTTAAAAGTGATAACAGTTGTATCTCTTGTTATATTAATTGTAAGTACGATTATTGCAATATTTACAGCAAGAACGATTATTAAACCAATTAATCGAGTTATGTACCAATTAGATCAAATTGCGCAAGGTAATTTAACCGTCGAACCATTAACAACAAATTTAAGAGATGAAACATCAAGATTAACGAAATCATCAAATGACTTATTATGCCGTTTAACGTTTCTTATGAAAAAAATAAAATCAGATGCAGAAATATTAAGCGCTCATAGTGAAGAACTGCATCAATCTGCTAATGAAGTTTCAGAAGGCTCCGATCAAATTGCTGAAACCATAAATGAAATTGCAAACAGTGCTGAGTCACAAGCTAATAATGCTGTGAATATGTCGAACAAAATGGATCAATTTACAAATCAAATTATCAATGTAACGCATAATGGGCAAGATATTCATCGAAATTCAGAAAATGCACTGGCCATGACAATTAAAGGAAGCCAGTTAATGGATTCTTCAATTAATCAAATGGTAACAATTGATACTATTGTAAAAGGTTCTGTGGATAAAGTGCATCATCTATACGACCAATCAAAGGAAATTTCAAAATTGGTTTTAGTAATTCAAGAAATTTCAGATCAAACGAATCTTCTTGCATTAAACGCAGCGATTGAAGCAGCGAGAGCTGATGAACACGGTAAAGGATTTGCTGTTGTTGCAGATGAAGTGCGTAAACTGGCAGAACAAGTATCAAGTTCTGTTTCGGATATTACAGATATCGTATCTAGTATTCAAAATGAAACAGGGTCAGTTGTAGCATCGCTTGTCAACGGTTATGAAGAAGTGGAAAAAGGTACGGCTAAAATTAAAACAACAGGTGAAACATTAAAGATTATTGATGATTCTGTTAAGCAAGTAAATACTAGTATTGTAAATATCGCTAAAAGTCTAGATGAAATATTAGTAGAAAGTGAATATATGACAAAATTGGTTGAAGAAACAGCTGCGATATCAGAAGAATCTGCAGCTGGTATCCAACAAACATCGGCCTCGGTTGAACAATCAAATAGTTCGATTCATGAAATAACGAAAAGTGCAGATGAACTTGCTAGAACTGCAGAAGATCTTATGAATATTGTTAGCAATTACCAATTGAAATAATTTATACTTATCTATAAAGCCGCTGAAACAATGGCTGTTTCAGTGGTCTTTTTACTTTAGTCAACTATTTGTAAAGGAAAATTTACCTGATAAATAAAAAAGAGGGTATTATGATGGAATTCATTCATGTAAAAGGTCTACCTGATGTGGGAAGTATTAAAGGTATCCAGGAGCTTCATAGAGAAGTTTTTGATGAATCTGAACTATCAATAGGAGAATTGCAGGAAAAATTGAATTTACTATGTTGTATGGCTTTAGACGGTCGTAAAGCTATCGGCTTCAAATTAGGTTATGAAAAAGAGGTTGGGGTTTTCTATAGCTGGTATCAGTGCAGAATACCGTGGTCAAGGGATTGCTTTAAAATTAATAAATTTACAACATCAATTAGTTACAGGGAAAGGCTAGCAAAAAAATCCGTACAGTTGGACGCAATTATCGAAGAACTATGCTTATTTTAAAAATTAAAGTAGGCTTTTATATTATTGAGACGTATTTTAGTAAAAGTGGTACTAGTAAAATTATTATGGAAAAAGAGTTGAAGTAGAATAGAAAAGATAAGGGATGATGCTGAGGTGAGAAAAAAGACGATGTTAATCTTACTAATTATTTGTATACCGATACTATTCTTTTGGGGTATTACTACAAAGTGGCTAATAGATGGTGGAAAACCAAAAGCAAATGGAAAATATAAGTATGTGATAGTATTAGGGGCGAAAGTGAAAAGGGGTGCAATACCATCTAAAGCATTGGCATTTCGTTTAGATGCAGCATTGAATTATGCTATCAAATATCCAGATGTCCATATTATTGTTTCAGGTGGTCAAGGCCCTGATGAAGATGCAACAGAAGCTTCTGTTATGAAACGATACTTAATAGACCGAGGTTTTCCTGAGACACAAATCATCTCTGAAGATCAGTCAACATCTACTTATGAAAACTTATTAAATACGAAGAGAATCATTGGAGACGATTTAAAGGGGTTAACAATAATATCAAGCGACTATCATCTAGCACGTGCCAAAATGCTTGCGGAAGAACTTCATATAAAATGTGATGTGATTCCTGCGAAAACACCTAAAAGCATTGAAGTGAAAGTAAGGTTTCGAGAACGCTTCGCGCTTTTGAAATCAGCTATTACGGGAAAATAATAAGTTGGAACATAGAGGGAGATTGACGAACTGATGTTATGTCATAGTCCTGCTGGAAAACGAGCTAGACGCGAAAAGCGTCCGCCTGTAGCGAAAACTGATGGATCAACAGTATTGTTAAACAAAGTCTAAAAATAAAAAAGCCATCTAGTCCCTAACTAGATGGCTTTTTATGTGGCATTATTTAGCTAGAAATTCACTGATTTGATCACGATATTTAGAAATAGACGATGCAGATACTCCAAAGTATGCTGCGACATCTTTGACTTTTGATACGCCGCCTTCCGGAATATTGCCATTAGCTTGTCCAGCTAAAACAGCACCAGCTGCAACTGTTTCCGCTTTTTTCGCTTTAACAGATGTGCTTTCTAGGAAGCTTGTAAGAGTTTCGATGAATTCAGAGGCATCAAGCGTGAACCCGTTTACATATTTGGTAACAAGCTCTAGAACTTCAACAGTAAATGGAGCGAGTTCAGTAGAAGCTTCAATTGTTACAGCAGCTTCACTCTCAACCTTGTTCTCGGCTTCTTTTTTAGCTTCTTTAGGAGCAGT
Source organism: Rummeliibacillus sp. NPDC094406 (assembly GCF_044763875.1). NCBI lineage: Bacteria > Bacillati > Bacillota > Bacilli > Caryophanales > Caryophanaceae > Rummeliibacillus > Rummeliibacillus sp. NPDC094406. Next base: position 93,043 of record NZ_JBIWGZ010000007.1, read on the forward strand.
TGTATCTACTGAAGCATCTTGGATAAATGTTTTATAAAGATCCAACGAATCTGTATAACCATTTTGAAGTTTTAAACTTAATGCTTGCACAATATTTTCTTTCTCATCTGGAATGAAAACAACACTGCTTGTTGCAGTTAGTCCATTTTCACCTTTGCGGGCATCTGGCATGAAGATACCAAACAACCAGCTACCTGAGAAAGTTTTTGCTGGTGTACCATTCATAACATAGCTTTTATTTGTGACGATATCTGTTAATGCAATTACTTCAGGACTTTGAGAATCCACTTTTGCAAGCAAATAGACAGGTTTCAACCAAGATTGAAGAATGTCTTTAACTTGTTGTCGGTTTTGGACAGTCAATTGTTTATTTATATAATTTTGCCACAGTTCAGGGCGATCGATATAAATGAATGTTTCCATGGCAATTGTATCTATTAATTTATCTGTAAATGCATGTTGTAATGAATCTTGCCAAAGATGATTTCTATTTTCTAGTTCATGATAATTTGCAGAGTGGAATGATTCTTTCACAAAGCCTTCCACAATACGATCGATTTCTTCGCTTACAAGTGTAGTAATATCGCCTAGAGCGTTTTTACCATGACACTTTTTGTATTTTTTGCCACTGCCACATGGACAAGGATCGTTACGACCTACCAATGTAAAGCACCTCACTTTAAAAATTGGGCATGAAATTAGGTTAGCACAATTTGAGCAAAAAAATAAGTGTTTTAATTGTTCTATTTCGAAATGGGTAATAAATTACCAAATTTTAGCGTATTTTTGACAACATTAGTTGCAATATTTCAGAATATAATAAATAATAGGAGAAAATACTTCGAGTTTCGAAAAATGTAAAAGGAAAAGGGGAATGAAGATGGTTACATTTAAAGATTATGAATACAAACGCCCAGACTTAGCAGCGGGTAAAGAATATTTTCGCCAACTATTAACAGATTTTAATCATGCAAAATCAGTTAACGAACAAAGCAAAGTAATTGAGAAAATCAATGCTTTCCGAAACAATTTTTCAACTCAATATAACTTAGTTTATATTCGGGCTTCTATTGACACAAATGACGAATTTTATCAAAAAGAAAGAGATTATTTAGATGAAAAGAATCCTGAAATGGAAGAACTTTCGACAGAATATTATAAAGCGCTATTAGCATCACCATTCCGAAAAGAATTAGAGGGAAAATGGGGTGCACAATTATTTGATTTAGCAGAAAACCAAATTAAAAGTTTTTCGCCAGAAATCATGGAACTAATGCAAAAAGAAAATAAACTTAGCTCTGAATACTCTAAACTTGTGGCATCAGCCCAAATTTCTTTCGATGGTAAAGAGCTAACACTTGCGCAATTAGGGCCTTATACGGAATCGACAGATCGTGATGTCCGTAAAGCTGCAACAGAGGCACGTTTTGGATTCTTTAAAGATCATGGGGAAGACTTTGACCGTATTTACGATGAACTTGTAAAATTACGTCATAAAATGGCCATTACATTAGGCTACAAAAACTATGTAGAACTAGGCTATGTACTGATGAATCGAATCGATTATAATGCTGAAATGGTCAAAAACTATCGTGATCAAATCCGTGATGTCGTTGTACCATATGCTACAGAATTACGTGAACGCCAAGCAAAACGTATTGGTGTGGACAAAATAAAATTCCATGATGAAGGATTAAAGTTCTTAAGTGGCAATGCAACACCAAAAGGTACACCAGAATGGATTGTTGATAATGGTAAAAAAATGTACGAAGAGTTATCTTCAGAGACAGCTGAATTCTTTAACTGTATGATTGATCGCGATTTAATGGACCTTGTTGCGAAAAAAGGTAAAGAAGGCGGAGGGTACTGCACATTTATCGATGATTACGGATCACCATTTATCTTCTCAAACTTTAATGGAACTTCTGGTGATATCGATGTGTTAACGCATGAAGCAGGTCACGCATTCCAAGTATATACAAGTCGTAATATTGGTATTCCAGAGTATATTTGGCCAACATATGAATCATGTGAAATTCACTCGATGAGTATGGAATTCTTCACATGGCCATGGATGGAATTATTCTTCAAAGAAGACACTGAAAAATATAAATTTGGTCACTTAAGTGAAGCGCTATTATTCTTACCATACGGCGTAGCAGTCGATGAATTCCAACATGTTGTGTATGAAAATCCAGAAATGACTCCACAAGAACGTAAGGCAGCATGGAAAAAAATTGAACAAATATATTTACCACACCGCGATTATGATGGTATTGACTATTTAGAACAAGGTGGCTTTTGGCAACGACAAGCCCATATCTACAATAGCCCATTCTATTATATTGATTATACATTAGCGCAAGTTTGTGCCTTCCAATTCTGGAAAAAGTCACGTGAAAATCACGAGGAGGCATGGAAAGATTATATTCATCTTTGCCAACTAGGTGGTAAAATGTCATTCACAAAACTAGTGGCAGAGGCAAATCTTGTTTCACCATTTGAAAATGGCTGTGTCGAATCAGTAATGGGTGTAATTAAAGAATATTTAGATGCCGTTAAAGATGACGAACTATAATAAATTTTCAGTTAATTATTTGACAACTTGAGTGATTACCTTTAAATTAACACTAGTAAATAATAAAAGCGATGACGAGAAAAAGTAAAATGAACGTATTTCTAAAAGAGAGCTTCGGTAGCTGAAAAGAAGTAGAAATCTATCATTTGAAAAATGGCCTCTGAGCTCCGGTTTGAACGTGCATTTGCATTAGTAAGATGCGGCGGGAGTTGATACCCGTTATCTATATCACAGTCTAGGAAGCACTTGAAATTTCTGCACTGATGGAGGCTACTTATGTGAATAAGTAGTAAATAAAGGTGGTAACACGAGTATATATCTCGTCCTTTGCAATCGTTAGGTTGTAATGGGCGGGATTTTTTTTAGCGACAGTCCTAGACAGAAATATATTCAATGAGGAGATGTTTCAAATGGGGAAAGGCTTACTTGTTTTTCAAACAGATTTTGGCATAAGTGATGGTGCAGTTAGTGCGATGTATGGAGTAGCACATAGTGTAAATCCAAATATTAAGATTTATGATATTACGCATCAAATTCCACAGTTTAACATTTGGGAAGGAAGCTATCGTTTATTGCAAACCGTACAATATTGGCCAGAAGGTACTGTTTTTGTTTCTGTAGTTGACCCTGGGGTTGGTTCAGATCGTAAGGCTGTTGTTGTCAAAACTGTGAATGATCAATATATTGTAACTCCTGATAACGGAACATTGACACATATAAAACGCTTTTATGGTATTGCAGAAATTCGAGAAATTGATGAATCGATTAACCGCCTACCTAATTCAGGTGAATCACATACATTTCATGGACGAGATATTTTCGCCTATACAGGAGCTCGCTTAGCTTCAGGAGTTATTACGTTTGAAGAAGTTGGCCCTTCTTTAAAAGTTTCAGAAATTGTAGAACTTAAACTAAAAGAATCCATACTAGAAGAAGGCATCATTACAGGAATCATTGATATTGTAGATAAACCTTTTGGGAATCTGTGGACGAATGTGCGATGTAGCCAATTTAAGCGTGTAGCAAAGAACTATGGGGATGCTTTTGAGGTGACAATCAGTACGGATGGTCGTAAAATTTACCAAAGTATCATGACATACGGTCATTCTTTTGCAGATTTACGGATAGGGGAACCCCTTATATATATCAATTCATTGGATAATATCGGTGTTGCCATTAACCAAGGTTCTTTTGCAGAAGCGTATCATGTTGGTACGGGAATTAATTGGGAAGTATCAATTCGCAAAGCTCCAAAAATCATCTATGCATAGTCAGATTATAAGTTATGATCAACATGAATTGATGGAGATCTATTAATCAATATAAAATAAAAAGTCTTAGCTCCTGAGTGGCCTTGTCGCAAAGGATTTGATCAAAATTTCTATTGGTCAAATCCTTTTTTGCTATGTATATTTCCAGTTTATCAGTGTATAGCGTATACTTGAACTATGAAAATAATACTTAGATAAAATATGTAGAAGGTAGTGAAGTTAATTGACAAAAAAACTATGGTTTCAAGCGGGTGTTGGTATACTTCTAGCATTGCTAATCGTGAAGTATTTCCTTGAAATTAAATCCCTCTTTTACCCAATTGTGGCTCTTTTAAGTGCAATATTCGTCCCACTATTAGCAGGCGGGATTTTGTATTATGCAACAGAGCCGATTCAACGTTTCCTAGAAAAAAGAAAGTTCCCACGTTGGGCAAGCATATTAACAATTATTTTATTATTATGCTTAGCTGTATATGGTTTCATAGCGGTTATTGTCCCGCCTATTAATGCGCAAATTAATAATTTGGTAAAAACGGCTCCAACATTAGCAAATGAATTAACAAATATGGTCAATACTGTATTAAATAATCGTGATAATTTCCCTAGTCAATTAAATGATGCGATTAATAGTGTAATGGATTCTATTCAAAGTTATGCAGTATCTACTAGTAAGTTTTTAGTTCAGTTTATCTCTAGTATCGTTTCAGGTGCATTTGTATTAATCCTTGTTCCATTTTTCTTTATCTACATGTTAAAGGACCATGAGAAATTTGCGCCAAAAGTTTATAATCTATTTAGCGGATCACGTCGTGAATGGATTAAGAAAACATTGGCAGAAATCAATGATGTACTTCGTAATTATATCCAAGGTCAATTATTGATTAGTTTTATCCTAGCAACCATTATTTTCACCGGATATAAAATAATCGGGCTTGAATATGCAATATTACTAGCTCTCTTGGCGTTCTTTATGAATATGATACCTTTCATAGGACCATGGATTGCACTTGTTCCTGCCGTAGTAGTTGGTTTGTTACAGGACCCGATACTAGCTGTTTGGGTATGTGTCATAACACTTGTTGCACAACAAATAGACAGTAACTTTATCACACCAAATGTAATGGGAAAATCGCTAGATATCCATCCGTTAACTGTTATTACGATTATTTTAGCAGCTGGTAATATTGCAGGATTTGTGGGGATATTAATAGGAGTACCAATGTATGCAGTAGGTAAAGTTGTTGTAAAAAATATCTATGAACACAGAAAGGAAATTCGATCAACAGCAACGAAGAATGTGTAGGTGAAGCACTTGGAAAGTGAGATTTAAAAACCTCCAATGATCATCGCCAACAAACATGTGAGGCTACAAGAGCTGAAATTCATGCGAAGATTTTGTACGCTATGATGGACTATATATGACTACATTAATGAGACTATTAAAAGAAAGATTTCGGTAACGAAATAGGCTGTGGAGACTATGCAGCTTATTTCGTTCTTTTTGGTTTTAAGCGATTAAAAATGGGGATAATGGTATACTAAAAAAGACTGTAAAGGACAAAGGAGTATACTATGCTAACATTTGAACAAAAACAACAAATCATTGAAAGTTTCTCAGGACTAACACGCAAAGAAATTTCAATGAATCGCTTAAATTATCACTTTGAAGGTAGCCAATACGAAAAAAAAATCGTTGTAGAAAAACTACATCCAAATGGCAATGGTTTCGTCTATGTTGGAGATTTACTTCGCTATAATGCTGATAGAGGTCTAGTCAATATTCGTGACTTCTCAGAACAAGAACTACGCGAGGTAATTGAAGATTCTATTATGTATTTATCTGAAGTAGATGAACCTGTTGAAGAAGTGAAAATTGAGCAAGTTTGGCGTAATCGCACAGGCGATCAATTACTTCTAGTAAATGATGCACCCTACTGGAATATTTATCATGGTTTTAACTTAGAAGAAAGTTTCGGCACACGTGATGATGCCGAAGATTATTTATTTGCAGAAGGATTTAAACCATCTAATAAATAATTACCGCTTGCAATAATAGAGCTTATTAGCGAGATTAGAAGGGGTGAGGAAGATGTCTGGAAAAAAGGCGACATTAATAGTTATTGGAATTGTTCTTGTTTGCATGATTCTAATCTTCTTGTCAATTTTTGCTTTTTTTAAAAACAATCCACATCAACCTAATCAAAAATCGTTAGGTTTGACACCTGAAGTGGCACAAACGATTATCTCATATTCAAGATATTAATCTTTTACAAAGGGGATATTTGCTATGCAACATATTTTTGTAAAAGTTACAGATGAGTTGGCACCAACGCTATTATTACTGCATGGTACAGGTGGAAATGAATGTGATTCCATAGAACGATTTAGATAATTTAAACATGCTTACGAAGGAGTTAGCAACATTTATTGATGAAGCATCAGTATGGTTATCAATTGACAATGGGTGAAGTTGATTCAGCTTCCAATTGGTATCGTAAGAATTTTAGATAAAATAAAAAGATTCTATGCGCTAATGCGGTAGAATCTTTTTTTGAGAAGACAAAAAATCTGTAAGTTTTTGAAAGATTTTTATCATATAGTTTTAATTATATAAATAGATTAAAGATGGTGAAGATTAATCCGCCTAACAATATAGCTATAGGTAATGTAATTACCCAAGTAATGACGATTCTACGTGCGACACCCCAATGAACACCTTTAGCGTTTTGTGCAGCACCTACACCCATAATTGAAGAAGAAATAACATGAGTTGTAGAAACTGGCAATCCTATTTGAGTGGCACCGTAAATGATGATTGATGAAGATAAGTCAGCTGCAACCCCATTAACAGGACGGATTTTCATAATTTTACCGCCAACTGTTTTAATGATTTTATAACCACCAATTGAAGTACCTAGTCCCATTGCAGCGGCACAAGATACACGTACCCACATAGGTACATCATCCCCAGATTGAAAACCTGCTGCGATTAAAGCCATAGTAATAATCCCCATTGATTTTTGAGCATCATTTGTACCGTGAGTAAAAGCTTGTAGAGCAGCGGTGAAAATCTGTACTTTACGGAATCCCTTATTGGAACGGTATAAATTAAAGTTTTTAAATATCATTCTAAATAATGACATCATCAAGAAACCAATGATGATGGCGATAAATGGTGAAAAAAGTAACCCTTTAATAATTTTGATAAAACCACTAAAGTTAATAGCAGAAAACCCTGCAGCAGCAATTGCAGCTCCAGCTAATGAACCAATTAATGCATGGGATGAGCTGGAAGGGATACCGAAGTACCATGTAACTAAGTTCCATATGATTGCTGACAGTAATGCGGCTAAAATAATATATGTTCCATTACTTAGAGCAAATGGGTCCACAATATCTTTTGCAATTGCTTTGGCAACGCCAGTAAAGGTAATTGCACCAATAAAGTTCATTGTTGCAGCTAAAACGATTGCAACACGAGGTGAAAGTGCACGTGTCGAAACTGTTGTAGCAATTGCATTTGCAGTATCATGAAAACCGTTTATGAAGTCAAATGCTAATGCGAATATAACAACAAGAACGGTTAAAATTATTATTGTATTCATTTGATTTTACAGCTCCTATGCATTACGCATTATAATAGTATCCATTGAGTTGGCAACATTTTGGCAATAGTCAGCAACTTCTTCAAGTTGTTCGTAAATATCTTTAAATTGAATAATGCGGATAGGATCTTTTTCATGTAAGAATAATTGTTTAATTGAAGTACGTAATACTTCATCACATTTACGTTCATAATCCTTAATGAGAATGGCGTGTTCACGCATGTTAATTAATTTTTTGTTTGTCAAATGTTCCATAGCAGTAACGATTTCATCTGTGCTAAGTACAATATATTTTAGAAAATCTCTCATATAATCATCAACTTCAGTAAGCGAGAACATTTCGAAGTGTGCGATACAGCCTTCAATGCCATCTAAGACATCATCCATACGTACAGCTAATTCTAAAATATCTTCACGTTCAATTGGTGTCATAAATGATTTATTTAACTTTTGGATTAAATCATGAATTAATGAATCTCCATCCGTTTCGTATTTCTTAAGTGTTACACTAAGCTCTTTCAGGTCTGCAACGCCTGTAATTTTAAAATCATCAGCGTAGTGAGTTGCTTCATTTACATTTTGAGCAATTTTCAACAATGCAGTAAAGAAAGGGTCTTCTTTTTTTGAGCTAAACATATAAAGCCTCCTAATTCGTATATAAATCACCGAAAATCTAATTTTGAACGCAACTATAATCATATCAAATCGCGAAAAAAATCCCTACAATAATCATATGAGATTCAACAAAATTTACATTCCTGTAACATATAGAATGTGCATAATGATTGAAATAATAATCAGAAAAAAATGAAACTTTTTTGTATATCATCCGTATTACATATTGAATGAGATAAGTAATTATTTAAGGGGGTGAAGATGATTGACATAAATTCCTGGTCCGTTGAACAGTGGTATTTGTACTCATTAATATTTTTAGCTATTTGTATGGTTTTATATCTATTCTTTGGCGATATTGTTGATGGAGTTGGAGAAGGAATTCCATTTTTTAATCCAACTGTTATTTTAGCCTTTTTAACTTTCTTTGCAGCACTTGGTTTTATCATCGAAATATTTACATCATTGAATAGTATTTTAATTGCTATTATTTCTGCAGTTCTTTCATTAATATTAGATCTTCTACTTTATTATTTCATCTTAATTCCATTAAAATCTGCTGAAGTATCGATGGCTTATACCGAAGAATCCTTGGGTGGCCAAGTAGGAAAAGTAATTGTTCCGATTCCTATCGATGGATTTGGTGAGGTAGTAGTTGAGACAGTCAACGGCATCATTTCAAAACGTGCAACAAGCTATGATAATGTGGCAATACCTTATGATTCAAAGGTGCTGATTATAGAAGTGACAAAAGGTACATTATATGTCAGGAAGTATGATCCGATATTTTAAAGGTGTATAAGAATAAAAATAGGGGGAATTGATATGTCATTATTAATGTCACCGATACTAATTGTTGGTGTAATCGTAGTAGTTATTTTGTTAGCAATTATTGGAGTGTATATAACAAAATACCGAACAGCAGGTCCAGATGAAGCACTCATTGTTACAGGTAGTTATCTAGGATCTAAGAACGTACATACGGATGAAGGTGGAAACCGTATTAAAATTATCCGTGGTGGCGGTACATTTGTGTTACCAGTATTTCAACAAGCGGAACCTCTTAGTTTACTATCCAGTAAACTAGAAGTAACAACACCTGAAGTTTATACAGAGCAAGGTGTTCCTGTAATGGCTGATGGGATTGCCATTATCAAAATTGGTGGCTCGATATCTGAAATTGCAACGGCTGCTGAACAGTTTTTAGGTAAACCAAAAGAAGAACGTGAAAATGAAGCAAAAGAAGTGCTTGAAGGTCACTTACGTTCAATTCTAGGGTCTATGACAGTTGAAGAAATTTACAAAAATCGTGATAAATTCTCACAAGAAGTACAACGTGTTGCTTCTCAAGACTTAGCAAAAATGGGTCTTACAATTGTATCCTTCACGATTAAAGATGTACGAGATAAAAACGGTTACTTAGATTCACTAGGGAAACCAAGAATAGCTCAGGTCAGACGTGATGCAGATATTGCAACAGCAGATGCAGAAAAAGAAACTCGTATTAAACGAGCAGAAGCAGATAAAGAAGCACAAAAGGCAGAACTTGAACGTGCAACCGAAATTGCGGAAGCAGAAAAAGAAAATCAATTAAAAGTAGCGGAATTCCGTCGTGAACAAGATATTGCAAAAGCTCGTGCTGACCAAGCGTACGAATTAGAAACTGCGCGTGCAAAACAAGAAGTAACAGAACAAGAAATGCAAATTAAAATCATCGAACGTCAAAAGCAAATTGAATTAGAAGAAAAAGAAATTTTACGTCGTGAGAAACAATATGATTCAGAAGTGAAGAAAAAGGCTGATGCGGATCGTTATGCAATTGAACAAAATGCCTCAGCAGAAAAGATGAAACAATTAGCACAAGCCGATGCAGAAAAATATCGTATTGAAGCGAAAGCAAAAGCAGAAGCTGAGAAGATCCGTTTAGACGGTTTAGCAAAAGCTGATTCTGAACGTGCACAAGGGGAGTCAGAAGCAGAAATTATCCGTCTTAAAGGTCTTGCAGAAGCCGAAGCAAAACGTAAAATTGCAGAAGCTTTCGAACAATTCGGTCAAGCCGCTGTATTAGATATGATTATCCGAATGATGCCTGAATATGCAAAACAAGTAGCAAGTCCATTATCTAATATCGATAAAATTACTGTTGTAGATACTGGCAGTGGTGAAGGTGGTGGAGCCAATAAAGTAACTGGATATGCAACAGACTTAATGGCAACATTACAAGAAACACTAAAAGCATCTTCAGGTATTGATATGAAGGAATTATTAGAGAATTATTCAGGTAAATATACAATTCGTCCAAGTATTGAACGATTAGCTGACAATGTAAAACAAAAAGACGATGCATCAGCTGCAACAACTACTGAAAATTAATGCGTCCTTAATTGCCCGAGTAAGTCGGAGAATCGACTTGCCGGGCAATTTTTATTTTTTTGTTGATCCTAAATAAAAAACACTGTCTTTGATTTGTCATTCTTGTCAGTATTTAAAATACCTACCTAAGGTATAATGAAAGGAAATGCTTTTAAAGGAGTTTTACTGTGAAGAAAAAGTGGTTATCAGTATTATTAGCGGGCACATTGATTTTAGCAGCTTGTGGCAACAATGCAGAAGAATCGTCAAAGAAAAATCATGGGGAACATAATCAAATACAAACAACTGAAACAACAGAGCAATCAAATCACGGAAATCATCAACACACACTAGCCAATGGTGATCTTCAAGAGGAAACAGCATCGGCAAACAAATTACCGAGTTTTTTAGATAATCAATCAGAGGATTTGAAACTGGTTTATACAGCAGCTGGGCAGGAAACAGAAGTTTTAAAGTGGATGCCTTGTTATTGTGGATGTGCAGAAAGTGCCAATCATAAAAGCAACTTAAATTGTTTTATTAAAGAAGTAAAAGACGATGGTTCCGTTGTTTGGGATGATCATGGGACGCGCTGTATCGTTTGCGTAGAAATTGCAGTTAAATCGATTAAGCAAGCACAAGAAGGGGCATCACTTAAAGAAATCCGTAAACAAATTGATAATGATTATAAAGAGGGGTATGCAAAACCAACTCCAACCCCTATGCCATTATAGTATCTGTATAAAATAGAGAGTATATATGCTTTTGTGTGCAATTAGAAAGTAGTGGATATGGTGAAACTTCTTTTTACTTATTTGACGTAATGCAAAGGAATAAAAATCATATAATATAGGCTTTATTCACTTTTTAAAAAATTTATGAGTAATTTAGGGTTAAATTTAGACTTTTTACTTTTCCAATAGGTTTTTACCATAATTAAAACACAATAGCAGACAATTAGAAGAGAAACCGATATCATAAGTGTTGAGTGGGAACAAAACTCGTAGCAAAAGAAATGGAGATGAACAACTTGGAATATCGTATTGAACATGATTCCATGGGAGAAGTAAAAGTACCTGCAGAACATAAATGGGGTGCTCAAACGGAGCGTAGTAAACAAAACTTTAAAATTGGTTCTGAACATATGCCAATCGACTTTATTCATGGCTATGCATTACTTAAAAAATCAGTAGCAAAAGTATGTGTTGAACTTGGTACATTATCACAAGTAAAAGCAGATGCAATTGCTCATGCAGCTGATGAAATCATGACTGGTAAATGGGATAGCGAATTCCCACTAGTTATTTGGCAAACAGGTAGTGGTACTCAAACAAATATGAATGTTAACGAAGTAATCGCTCACCTTGGTAACGAATACCTTGAAGCTCAAGGTAGTGAAGAACGCCTACACCCAAATGACGATGTGAATAAATCTCAAAGCTCGAACGACTCGTTCCCGACTGCAATTCATATTGCAACTTCAATTGCAGTAGAAAAGAATTTACTACCCGCTTTGCGTCAAATTAAAGCAACTTTAAAAGCAAAATCTGAAGAATTTATGCAACTAATCAAAATTGGTCGTACACACTTACAAGATGCGACTCCTTTAACATTAGGTCAAGAAATTAGCGGTTGGTTACACATGATCGAAAAATCAGAAGAAATGATTGAAGAAAGTTCTAAACATATGTTAGAACTTGCAATCGGTGGTACTGCAGTAGGTACTGGTCTAAATGCTCCTGATGGCTTCGATGAAAAAGTAGTTGCTGTATTAGCTAAAGAATCAGGTCTAAAATTCGTTGCATCACCAAATAAATTCCATGCACTAACTTCTCATGACCAAATGGTAACAGCTCACGGTGCTTTGAAAGCTCTAGCTGCAGACTTGATGAAAATTGCCAACGATGTTCGCTGGTTAGCTTCAGGTCCTCGTTCTGGTTTTGGCGAAATCTCAATCCCAGAAAACGAACCAGGTTCATCCATTATGCCAGGTAAAGTAAATCCAACTCAATGTGAAGCTGTTACAATGGTAGCTGTACAAGTTATGGGTAATGACGTAACTCTTGGTATGGCTGCTTCTCAAGGTAACTTTGAATTGAACGTGTTCAAACCTGTTATTCTTTATAACTTCATGCAATCTGTTGAATTACTATCTGACGTAATCCGCAGCTTCGATGAACACTGCTTACAAGGTATTACTGCTAACGAAGATAAACTTGAACACTTCTTAAACAACTCACTAATGTTAGTAACTGCTCTTAACCCATACATCGGTTATGAAAATGCAGCGAAAATTGCTAAACATGCACATAAAAACGGTCTAACATTAAAAGAAGCTGCTCTTGAAACTGGTCTTCTAACAGAAGAACAATTCAACGAATGGGTAGTTCCAAGTAAAATGATTAAATTCTAAAACTTATTGTGGTTTTGATTTTACATTTCACAATACATTAAATTCGTATAGATATGTTAAAAAGGAGTTGTCCAAATATACACATTTGGCAACTCCTTTTTCCTTGATATATCCACATGGATACTATGCTGTTTTCACAGAGCCTTTTTTATTTTTTCAAAAACTCAAGAAATGTCTCGGTTGTTTTAGAAAGGAATGGTGTATTGAGATGAATAGCATGGAAGTCACGATTATAATTGTATTTATCCTTTAAAACAATTTGTAACTTGTTTAACTGCATTTCGTTTTCAATTGTCCATTCAGAGAGTAGTGCAACCCCTAGCCCATTTACAACGGCTTCTTTTATGAGCTGAGTGCTACCAAATTCTAATATACTATGAGGTACAATATTATGTTCCTTTATAAAATGTTCGAATGCTTCACGGGTACCAGATCCCTGTTCTCTAATAATCCATGTTTGATCATTTAAGTTATGCACAGTTTGTTCAGACTTTGCAACAATGACCATATGATCTGTTGCAATCTTGTGCATAACTATTCGTTTAATGGGAATAGAACCTTCAATTATCCCCAAATCTAAAGTCTGATTAATGATCTTATCAGCTATCTCTGTTGTATTATCGATACATATACGTGGATATACTTGTGGATAATCTGTTAAAAATGCTGCTAAACATTTGGGTAGAAGGTATTCACCATATGAATAACTTGCACCAAGTAGTAATTCACCAGCAACATGATTCGTCAGATCGTCCAATGCTCGATTCATTTTTGTGGATAACATGTTTATTTCTTTTCCGTAGTAGACCACAATTTCCCCAGCTTTAGTAAGTTGTATCTTTTTTTGTGAACGATCAAAAAGCTGCACGTTTAGTTCTTCTTCTAAACTTTTTATATATTGGCTAACAGCCGGCTGTGTCATATACAACTCTTCTGCAGCTCGTGAAAAATTCATATGCTTTACAACAGTTAAGAAAATCTGTAGTTTATCAGCCATAGACCCTCCTATAAGTAAATACTTATGGTTTTAATAATAATCATTAATTATCTTTTTGGTTAGCTACATTCTATCATGATTATAGAAAACAAAATAGGAGATGAGATTATGCAACTATCTGGAGGGTTTATTAAAGGAATAGTATTTACCATTGTTATAGCGATTGTATCGTATTTCCTAAGCAAACTTCCATTCTTGAATTATTTAGGACCATTGGCAATTGCTATAATTATTGCAGTTATTATTAGAAATACACGACCTTATCCACAGCAGTGGAAAAGTGGAATCGATTTTTCAGCTAAGAAAATTTTACGATTTGCAATTATCCTATATGGGATTCGATTAAACATTGCTGTTGTAGCACATGAAGGACTTCCATTGATTGTTAGAGCAGCAGGGGTCATTGTAGGTACAATCTTATTAACTGTTTTTATTGGGAAATTATTAGGCGTAGAAGAAAAGTTAACGATGCTATTGGCATTTGGCACAGGAATCTGTGGTGCAGCCGCTATAGCTGCAGTTTCGCCTATTGTAAAAGCTAAAGAAGAAGATACAGCCATGTCGGTTGGTATGATTGCTTTAATGGGAACCATTTTTTCCTTAATTTATCCAACTGTTGGTCATTTGTTGAACTTAACACCAGAAGCTTATGGGTACTGGTCAGGATATAGTTTACATGAAATTGCACACGCTGCATTAGCAGGGGCCGCATTTGGTGATGCTTCACTAACGCCTGCTCTATTGGCAAAATTAAGCCGTGTATTATTATTATTCCCAGTAACATTATTACTTGTTGGGTTTATGAAAATTAAAAATGGGGGAACAGGCCAAAAAGCTTCTTTTCCATATTTCTTATTAGGCTTCTTAATCGTTTCAGCCCTAGGTACGTGGGGGACACAACAAGGATGGCTTAGTGAAGGAATGCAGAATATAATCGCTCAAACAGGTACTTTCTTTTTAGCTGTAGCAATGGCTGCATTAGGAATGTCAGTTGACTTAAAAGAATTAAAAACAAGAGCTTTAAAACCACTTATTATGTTAACCATTGTATCGGTAATTTTAAGTTCACTCGTGTTGGCTATTATTTAATTAATGTTTTGTATATAAGGGATAAATGGAAGACTTTGATTTAATTGATTTGAATCGTTAAGAACGCGTATAGCAAAAAGAAAGAGCTAACGAAAATTTGTCGTTAGCTCTTTACTATATTTGATTTATTAATGTTCATTACGCTTTTTATAAATAACTGTTAACACAACTAAAACAAGTAAAACAACTTGTCCTACAATGGTTTCAACTGTTGGATAGAATCCAATTGAAGCCAATACAGGTAATCCGTTAAGAATATGTGAAGGTAAAATATCTAAAAGTTGTAATTTGTGAATGCTGACACCAATAATTTTGAATGCCAGAATGTAAATCAATATAGTTGCAACTGCAAAGAATCGATGTACTGGGATTTTGCCACTAGCACGTAATAATAAGAAAGCTACAACAGCTAAAATGGCGATTGCAACACCGATCCCTAGAGCGAAGCTAGATGTCGACATATTCGGTGCAATTCCCATATAAAAGATTAATGTTTCAGCACCTTCGCGGAATACAGAAAGGAAACTGATAAAGGCCATTGCCCACACACTTTGTTTTGACATAGCATGGTTCATTTGTTTTGAAATATAAGCATTCCAAGATTTAATATTGGATTTGCTATGCATCCAAACACCGATACCGATCATCATTGCAGCAGCAAGTAAGCCTACATAACCTTCAATCATTTCACGACTTGCATTAACTGTTCCAGAGTTAAAAATAGTCGACATTAAAATCGCTAAAACAGCACTTAAAGCAATACCAATGCCTGCCCCAATATAAATCCATTTTTCCATATGACGCTGATCGGATTTTTTTAGGAAAGCAACTAAAGCAATGATAATTAATAATGCTTCTAAGCCCTCACGTAGTAGGATTAATGCTGAATCCCAAAAACTATAATTTTGGTCACCTTGAATAAGTTGAATTTGTTGTTTAAAGTGATCAAGTTGAGACTTAATATTTTTTGTATCAACTTTGTCCTTCATCAAGTCACTGGCGATAATGGGCATATCACTTTCGATACTCGTATAAAGACCAGCATTCTTTGTGCGAATATCTCCTTCGACATTTGGCCAAGTAGTGATGAATTTTTTGATCGTTGCAGATGCCTTTGAATAATCTTTGTCATCAATTTGCGTTTTTGCTTCATCGATTAAGTCAACTAATGATTGTAAAGAGAAAGTACCTTTAGCAGTTGAAGCGACTTTCTTACCAGCCCCAAAATCTGTTATGGCTTTTTGTAGTTCGTTATATTGATCTTGAATTGCATCAATATTTGGTTTTTCATCAGAAAGTGCAATACGTATGAAAGACATTTTCGTTTCAATTTTACCGTATGCAGCAATATCGTATTCGCGTACTGGTGTTTCTTTTTTCTTCCAGAAGGCATTGAAGTTATTATAAGCTGTTGTAAGTTTCTCAACATTACCTTCTTTTATCGCTGCTTGTAATTGATTAAGTGCAGGAGTCATTGCAGTGGCAAAAGCCTTTCTTTCGGCCTTTTCGTCAACCGGGTTTTCAGCTTTTTCAAGAGCTGTTAATGCTTTTGAGAGTTCTGAAAGTGCAGCTAAACGATCATCCTTTGAAGATGCATTTTGTGCATTATCCAAAGCTTGGGTAACAGCACTTGATTCTTTAGAGTCTTTGACGTTCGCTTGATTCCAATCTTTTTCAAAAGTTTTGATTGCGTCATTTGCTTTTGCATCGTCACCTTGTTTGGAATTCATAATGGCATCGCTGATAGAAATAAACAGATTACTGTAAGATTCCGCAGCAGCTACAGGATGAATAGTTGTCAATGTAACAAGGAGCAGGATGATGAGAAGTTGACTACAACGTATTAAATAATGCTTCACCTATATAACTCCCTTTTTTAATGCCAGGGAAGCAAGCAAAGACTCCGCTGCCTCGATGGGTAATATATTCATTTAATTTATCCATACGACCAAGCTGGTTTTGGATTTTAGTAAATTGTTCAGGATTTTTTTGGAATGATATAAAGACTAATCCGGCATCATAAGAACCTGTTGAATCTACAATACCTGATGAGTAAGAATAAGAACGTCTCATGATTCGGGCTTTGGATTGTTTTGCAAGGAATACATGTGAGTTTTCTGGCACAATATAGTTGCCATTTTCATCTTTACGTTCAATTTCCATAGCATCAGACTCATTTTTCTTACCAAGTGGTGCACCGCTATCACGATGGCGACCAAATGTATTTTCTTGTTCTTTTAATGCTGTACGATCCCATGTTTCTAAATGCAATTGTATACGACGGACAACTAAATAAGAACCACCTGTCATCCATGGTTTAGAGTCACCGGATTGTACCCAAACAACCTTATTCATATCTTTTTCACTGGAGGTAATTGGATTTTCTGTACCATCTTTAAATGCAAATAAGTTACGAGGTGTTTGCTTTTTGCCGTTTTCAACAGGGAATGAGTTAAATCCTGCTTGGGACCACTTCATGGAAACTTTACCTGATGCGGCACGAATTAGATTTCGCACTGCATGGAATGCAACTTGTGGATCGTCCGCACAAGCTTGAATGCAAATATCCCCACCTGTATAAACCTCTTCTAACTGGTCTTTTGGGAAATGGGGAAGGTCTTTTAGTTCTGTTGGTTTTAGAGATGAAAGGCCGAGTTCCTTCTTCTCAAATAGAGATGGTCCAACACCAAATGTGATGGATAAATTACGAGCATCTAGCCCTTTTGCTTCACCAGTATCTTTTGGTGGAAGCATACCATTTTTGTATTCCACTCCGATTGTTTCGCCATTCATCATGTGAACAGCAAGAGGTGTCCACATTTTGAACAACTCTTGCAATTCTGCTTTTGATTTGACTAAAACATTTAAAGAAGCAAAGTAGATATTCGTTTGTACAGCAGTATCAATTCCTGATTGATGTTTACCATAAAAGTTTACTTTGTTGGTTGCACTACTATCATCATCCAAGAAAACATCTTTACCAAATGCTTTTAAAATTCCTCCCATGCCAGAGGCACCAATTGCAATACCTGCAGCTCCAGCACCTGTCATTTTCAACATTTGTCTACGTGTGATTTTTTTATCTAATATTTTTTCACCATTATTTGTTTCAGTCATTAATCAATCACTCCATAATAATTCCCATTTGACTTAATGGTTCTCCTAGGTGGTTTACAGCTTCAGCTAAGGCCTTTGTATCTTCTTTAGTTAGTTTTGTATATGAAACATAACCGCCGTCTTTTGTTTCATATTTTGCTAACAAATCATTAACTGCTTTAAATTTTTCAGTTAAATCTTTTGCTAATTTAGGATCTTTATTGCTGATTTGATCTTCTAAAATAGTGAAGATTTTTTCTGCACCTTCAACATTCGCTTTGAAGTCATACAAGTCAGTGTGAGAATAAATTTCTTCTTCTCCTGTAATCTTTGATGTAGATACTTCGTTTAATAAGTCAACAGCACCAGTCATCATAAGATCAGGTGTTACGTCTACAGTTTCTACTCGTGCACGTAATTCTTTTGAGTCAGCAAGTAACTGGTCAGCTATTTTTTCATAACCTTTTGTCGTGTTTTCTTTCCAAAGGCCGTATTCGATTTTATGATAACCAGTCCAGTCTTCTTCGCCTTGGCCTTCTGCTTTTAAGTCTGCAAGACGAGCATCAATGCGAGGGTCAAGATCGCCAAAGCTTTCTGCAATTGGTTCTGAACGTTCAAAATACATACGAGCAGTTGGATAAATTTCTTTTGCTTTTTCTACATCGCCAGCTTTTACTGCTTTAACAAATTTTTCAGTTTCAATTGTGAATTTGTCCATTTGTTCCATTGCGAATTCTTTATATGCATCGATTTCTTTTTGTAATTTAGGGGATGTTGTAGAACCTGTTGTTTCTTCTGTTTTCGACTTGGAATCCTCTTTTTTAGCAGTATCTGAACTATTGCAGCCTGTCATGACAACGCTTCCTGCTAATAATATGGCCAATAATGATTTTGTCTTCATTTATATCCTTCTTTCTATTGAAATTATTTCACGTTTCAGTTTCACTAACAGTAATGATAATCATTATCAACGAAAAAATCAATAGAATTGGGGAAAAAGAATTATAAAAGTGAATATTAGCACAAGAATCTATAAAATTGTATCATGTTTTACTTGAAAATAAAGAATAAAATTTTTGCAATACTTTCCTATTTATATGAAGAGAAGTGAACCATATTCCAATATTTATATATGAAAATATTTAGACATGCTGTATATCTAATGAGCGTTACCTAGCTAAATAGATTTTGTTGCTAAAATTACAGTAAAACTTTTTATGCATGTATAATCGTCTTTAAAATGTATACAGGAAAATTCCCTAAAGGAGCTCTAGGAATGAAAAAAAGAAAAGCGCAGCTACAATATGATGATGATTTATTATCATTTATTCGGGCAAATAAAAAACAACTATATTGGCTAGCGTATAGTTATGTAAAAAACGAACAAGATGCGTTAGATATTGTTCAAGAAAGTATTCAAAAGTCTATGCGATATTATGATCAACTAATGGAGAAAGAAAAGTTGAAAAGTTGGTTTTATAAAATAGTCGTCAATACATCGCTTGATTTTTTAAAGAAAAATCGTAATTTACCGACTGAGGACGATACATTATTATTTTTGACACCGTCACAAGAAGATCATTATGAAAATATTGACCTTCAACAAGCTTTATCAACATTACCAACAAAATATCGTGAAGTTGTTATATTACGTTTCTTTGAAGATATGAAAATCGAAGAAATAGGTTATGTTCTCAATGAAAACACGAATACGATTAAAACCAGGCTTTACAAAGCATTGAAACTTTTGAGAATTGAACTTCAAGAGGAAGAAGGCGAGAATTACCATGGATAAAAAACTAAAAGAATTACAAAATCAATATGAAAGCATCCCTATTCCAGACAATTTGGATGAAGTGGTAGAAATGGCTATTAAAAATGGAAAAAAGAAAAAAACAGTACCAAGATGGCTTTTTAGTACTGTAGCAGCAGTGGCAATTTTCACTGTTGGAGTGAACATTAGTCCAGCAATGGCTCAAACATTAGATGGTATACCAGTTATAAATAAAGTCGCGAAAATTCTTACTTTCCGTGAATATAAAGTAAAAGATGAAACATATGAAGCAGATATTAAAGTACCAAATATTAAAGGTTTAAATGATGATAAATTAGAATCTAAGTTAAACGAAAAATATATTGAAGATGGAAAAAAACTTTATAGTGATTTTAAAGGCACCGTTGCAGATATTAAGAAAAATGGTGGAGGCCATTATGGTGTAGAAAGTGGTTACTCAGTAAAAACAAATGACGAGAAACTTGTATCAATCGGTCGATATGTTGTAAACACAGTGGGCTCTTCATCAACAACGATGAAATACGATACGATTGATAAAGAAAATAAAGTCGTTCTAAGTCTGCCAATGCTATTCAAAGACGATGCCTATATCAAAACTATCTCCAATTATATCGAGGAACAGATGAAGAAAGAAATGAAAGAATCTAATATGGATAAAACCTATTGGGTACAAGGTGTAGATGGACAAGATTTTGGTACATTTGATGGATCCAAGAATATTAAACCAAATCATAACTTCTATATTAATAAGCACCATCAATTAGTCATAGCATTTGATAAATATGAAGTAGCGCCAGGATACATGGGACTAGTTGAGTTTAAAATTCCAACCAAGATAATACAAAAGGATTTAGTAAGTAATCAGTATATTAAAAAGTAATAGCTAAACGAATTTTGTATAGCAACGAAGCATGATAAAAAACATGTCCCACCAAAAGGTGAGACATGTTTTTTGTTAAAGATTAATCTAGATATTCTTTTAATTCACTTTCCAAAAATGGTTTGGCGGATAACAACTCGGTAAATGCATTATAACGCGCTTTTTGTACAATAGTCGGTTTTTTACCAGTGTAGTAAGCACGTATTAAGATATTCTTTGGTGTATGCTCCATATCGATAAATTCTAGTAGTTGTGCATCATAACCTACAAGATTTAAAACTTCCGCACGAATAGAGTCTGTTGCAAGAGCCGCAAAACGTTCTTTAATAATGCCATGCTGTAACATGACATCAAGTGATGATGATTGTAGTTGACGATTTAGTTCATGTTGACAGCAAGGGACGCTTAAAATTACACGAGCACCCCATTTTACAGCACGAGCTAAAGCCATATCTGTTGCAACATCACAAGCATGAAGAGTTACGACCATATCAACGGCTGTTTCATCATTATAGTCATTAATATCACCAACTAAAAATTCTAGTTGATCATACTGCAAGTCTTTTGCGATTTCCGCACATTCTTCAATGACTTCTTTTTTCAAATCAAGACCAGTAACGCGGATATCTAATCCTTGTTCAACCTTTAAGTAATGATATAGCGCAAATGTTAAGTATGATTTTCCAGAACCAAAATCTAAAATACGAATCGTACGGTCCTTTGGTAAATAGTCAAGTGAATCATGTATAAATTCGATAAAACGGTTAATCTGCTTAAACTTATCATATTTTTGTTTCTTAACTTTGCCTTCGGGGGATTGAACACCGAGACGAATTAAGAATGGGTATGGTTGATCGGGATCCAGTAAATAATTTTTCTTTCGGTTGTGTGATAAATTTACTTTTTTCTTTTCTGTTTTTTCAGCTTTCCATAGCACTTTGTTTTTCTTAGAAAGTTGAACGTGGATATTTTCCTTCATAAATTCACCCTGGAATTGTCGGAACTGTTCAAATAACTCATTTAAACTATTACCTATCAAAGATAGAGGCACATTTTCATGTTTTAAAACACGCTCGTATTGATATTCTAATTGAATATGATAACTGCCTTTTAATTTAATGGGTTTCATCTTAACACGTTTTAAATCATTAGATTTTGTACGTGGTTGACTGATGGTTGCTGATACAAGTTCTTCTTTTAATAAATACTCGAGCAATCCTTGTTTCATTTCATTAAAATCCATCACTTTTCGCCTTCTTTATCATTTAATCATTGGCATAAGTGTATCATAATTTTGGATTTTCTAAACTGTGAAGGTAGATTTGCTACTTTTTATCGATATACGAAAGCGTCTTACCAGTCCAACCTGCAATGACGGTTAGGATTGGAGAGAGAAGGCAGAAAAATGCAAAAGGAAAGTAATCCCAAGTAGATACAGATAAAACATTTGTGATGAATATCCCACATACACTCCATGGGACAAGTGGATTGACAACAGTTCCTGCATCTTCTGCAACACGTGCTAAGTTTTTGTTTTTTAAGCCTACTTTTTCAAATTGTGATTGGAATGCTTGTCCTGTTAATAAGATAGAAAGATATTGTTCGCCAATTAATGTATTAACACCAATGGCTGTTAATGCAGCACCTGTAATAACAGAACCGACACTTTTGAATAGTTTTTCAATACGGGATAGTAGTGTTTGGATGATACCTAAAGTAAACAAAAGACCACCCATACTAAGAGCTAAAATTACAAGGCCAACAGTAAACATCATGCTATTAATGCCCCCGCGAGATAATAGGGAATCGATATCTTTAATACCAGTATGAGAAGTATACCCGTTAAATAGAATGTTCAAGACATCACCAAATCCATAGTGATGATGGAAATAAGAAACCAAAATAGCTACAATAGTGCTCGCAGCTAATGTTAAAACTGCCGGTGCTTTTTTCAGTGCCATTATAATAAGAACAACAAGAGGAATTAATGTGTACCAGTGAATCATGCCAGTTGAAAGCAATCCGGTTTTGAATGTTGTAATTTTATGTGCGTTTTGTAATACCTTTGATGGTGACAAAATTGCATATGCAATTAATGAAAGGATAAGTGCAGGAATAGTTGTCCAGCACATATTTTTAATATGTTCAAATAAATCGACGCCCATTATTGTAGAAGATAAATTGCAAGTATCAGATAATGGAGACATTTTATCACCGAAGAATGCTCCGGATACAATGGCACCTGCAGTAATCGCAAGTGAAATATCCATAGCGCTAGCCATCCCGATAAAGGCAACTCCTACAGTTGCTGTGGTCGTAAGAGAACTACCAATCGCAATCCCGACAATACAAGTAACGATAAATACTACTGCATAGAAGAAATGTGGGGTAATCGTTTCAAATCCTAAGTAGATTAGTGTAGGAATTGTCCCGCTCATTATCCAGCTACTGATTAATGTGCCAATAAAGAAGAAAATGAAAATTGCACCAAGTCCTGCCGAGGCGCCTTCCACAAGACCATTTTCTAACTCTTTGTAGGGAACTTTTTTATATAGACCATATGCCATTAATAGTAGAATAGCGATTAAAATAGGCATATGCGGTACTGATTTAAAACCAGCTATACAAAATGTCATAGTAGCAATAATTAAAATGATTAAGATGAGTGCCTCTAAAAAGGAAGGGGTCATCTTGGCTTGAATACGAAACATGGTAATTCCTCCTTCAGTGTTTACAATTTATCTAGCTCTACGCGCAAACGAGCGCGTTCCGCTTTAAAATAAAAAATCCTTCAATCCCATCGAAAGGGACGAAGGAGAACTCCGCGATACCACCCTAATTGTCAAAATTACTTTGACCACTTCATTAGTCTCAAGTTTAACTGATGGTGTAATTCATCATTGTAAAAACCTAGGCTTGCAGCAACCGCCTAGTCTCTATTTGCTGTTATCTACAACACTACAGTTGGTCCATCTCTTGAAATATACTTTTTCACTTCAACGCGTTGAAGCTATAAAGAATTTTAACATGTTTTGAGAACTAGTCAATACATTTGACGTAATTAATATATTACTAATAGTAAATTTATATAATAATAGCTGCCTACATATGGCAGATCATCTTAGGATATTAAGAGGTAAATCTGATTTAGTTTGAATTAAAAAAAGGAGTTGCCTGAAATTATATTCCGGGCAACTCCTTTTATAGTATTGATGGTCGCTATTTTTGAATAATATCTGTTTCCTTAAAATATTTCATAAGGATATTTTCAACATTTTCAAGGTGTGAGAACATTGCTTGTTTAGCCTTTTCTTCGTCCTGTTTCACAATTGCATCATAGATTTGTATATGTTCTTTAAATAATTTTTCGCGAGTTGTTTGTTTAGAATACAACCAAATTCTTCTAGTTTCTTTCATCGTTTCGAACATCAAACCAGATACTTGATCCAAAAAAATAGATAGTAAGGGATTATGCGTTGCTTTGGAAATTGCAGTATGAAACTCAAAGTCTACTTTTTCGCCTAATTCTCCATCATCCTGTAACTTGCCCATTTCATCTAAAATGTTCTGTAAGACTGCTAAATCGACATCTGTTCTATTCCGGGCTGCAGAACTAACGGTCCCAACTTCGATAATTTTCCGTACTTCTAGAAGATCGGATATATCTTCTTTATTCATAAGAATAGCAGTAGATAAAGGAAAGACCATATGATTCGCATCAAATGATTTTACAAATGTTCCTTCTCCTTGTTTTATATCAACTAACCCCATTGCTTTAAGAGCGGATAACGCTTCTCTTATTGCGGAGCGGCTAACTTGGAAATTTTCTGCAAGTTGTTGAACTGAATCAAGTCTATCTCCAGGCTGTAGTGAGCCTGTTCGTATCATTTCATGTAAAGCTTCTGCCACTTCTTCGTATAATTTTTTTGCTTTTATCTTCTTGTATTTCAAAATAGCTTCACCTCATGAACACTAAAAATACACTGATGTAGCTTCATTATACACAATATTTCTCTTCCTAGTATTTCTTTTCTAAAAATAAAATGATAATAAGTAACTCATCCGGAGGGGTGACAGGTAAAATGATCTCTCCACAATCTATCGCTGTTCCAACAGCAGCTGTAGGACTAGCACAAAAATCTATTAAATGAGATATTGTCCATATTTCGAATCAACATAATATGTTAGTTCTTTTCCATAAGGAAGTGAACTGTTGATTGATTAAATTTGAACATTACTTTTGAAAAATATAATAAATATACAATGTGGTGGTTTTAAACCTTATTAAATAAGCGCAAGAATACATAAATAATCAACTATTTTTAAGGTTATTAATAACTGAATTATATGATAGTATAGAAAATATAAAGAACTTTATTTTATAGAGTTTGTGAAGAGCTAAAAGTATTCATCTTTAACATTTTGAATTTAACTACTATATTTAGCAATTATAATAGGGGTATTTTTTTTAATGACAAGTAAAGATGGATACAAACAGAATAATATGAAGGGGGAATCTAGATGTCCGACAATATGTTCCAATTATTGGCCATTCTTATTTATATGGTTGCAATGTTGATCATTGGATGGTATGCATTCCGTAAGACGTCCAATTTAACAGACTATATGTTAGGCGGACGATCGTTAGGGCCTGCAGTAACTGCTTTAAGTGCTGGAGCAGCAGATATGTCAGGTTGGTTATTAATGGGCTTACCAGGGGCTATTTATGCAAGTGGTTTAATAGAGGCGTGGATTGCCGTTGGTTTAACTGTAGGGGCATATTTAAACTGGCTATTCGTGGCACCACGCTTACGTATGTATACGCAAGTATCTAATGATTCAATTACTATTCCAAGTTATTTAGATAATCGTTTAAAAGACAAAACAAAATTACTAAGAATTGCATCTGGTCTCATCATTTTAGTATTTTTCACTTTCTATGTCTCTTCAGGGATGGTAGCTGGTGGAGTATTCTTTGAGAGTTCATTTGGTTATAACTACCATACAGGTTTACTATTAACTTCAGGTGTAGTCATTGCATATACGCTATTTGGCGGTTTCTTAGCAGTGAGCTATACTGACTTTATACAAGGGCTTGTTATGTTTTTAGCGCTCATTATAGTTCCAATTTTTGGGGTGTTTTTAACAGGTGGTTTTTCAGGAACAGTAGCTTCAATACACGAAGTGAATCCAAAATTATTAAGCTTATTTTCGGGTGCTACGGTAACCGGAGTTATTTCAACTGTTGCTTGGGGGCTTGGCTATTTTGGACAACCCCATATCATTGTTAGGTTTATGGCTATTAAAAGTGTAAAAGAAACAAAACAAGCACGACGTATAGGAATCGGGTGGATGTTATTAAGCTTAATTGGTGCGGTTGCTACTGCGTTAGTGGGAATTGCGTATTACCAACAAAAAGGTCTAACTTTGAAAAATCCTGAGACTGTATTTATAGCGCTTGGTCAAATACTATTCCATCCGTTTATCGCAGGTATTATGTTAGCGGCTATTTTAGCTGCAATCATGAGTACGATTTCTTCACAATTAATTGTTACATCTTCTGCTTTAGTAGAAGACATCTATAAAGCGGTATTTAAAACGAACGCTTCTGATAAACAATATGTATTTTTGGGTCGCATGGCCGTATTACTTGTTTCTGTTTTAGCAATGTATTTGGCTTGGGAACAAGGCAATAAAATTCTAGACCTTGTATCATTTGCTTGGGCTGGGTTTGGTGCAGCATTTGGTCCAATTATCTTGTTAACACTTTACTGGAAAAAAATAACGAACTGGGGTGCTCTAGCAGGGATGGTAGCTGGTGCTGCAACTGCTTATATTTGGGGATCTAATGAGCATTTACATAAGGTCATGTATGAGATTGTACCGGGTTTTATCATTTGTTTAATTGTCGCAGTAATTGTTAGCTTAATTACGTATAGACCAAATAAAGAAATCGAAGATGAATTTGATAGAACAATAGAATTATTAGAACAAGAAAAAAGAGGGTAAAGGGGGCCCACCTGTAGTTTGCAAAAAAATGCGGCTACAGGCTAATTTTTTCTAAGGGGTGGTAATAAATGTTCGAATTAGATCATGTTGTATATTTTACAACAAAAAGTCCAGCTCAAATTGCGCAGGAAGTTACAATAGAAGGAATTCATCCAGTTATAGGTGGACAACATTTACAATGGGGAACGTATAATGCGTTGTTATATACTAGAAATAGTTATATTGAATGGTTGGCAGTGGAAAACGCTGATATTGCAAAAGCGGCAAAGCAACCACTTATAAAACAGTTACTTTATGATATTAATGATGGTGAAGGTTTTTACTCATTATGCTTAAGGTCAGATGATTTAAAAAGGAAAAATCTCTATTTCAGAAAGCTTGGCTATCGTACGAGTGGAGTTTTGCCAGCCGAAAGAAAAACAGCAGATGGCAAGGTCATAAGATGGAATATGTTATTTATTGAGCAAAAACTAGATGAATCCCTGCCGTATCCATTTTTTATCGAGTGGGAACAGCCTTTGCAAGAAAGGTATGACATGCTAAAAGCAGATGATACAATTCGTAAAGCAAATGAAGAATTACAAATAGAACGTTGTATTTTCAATGTGAAAGATGTAAATAGGAAACTTACACAGTGGTCACGTTTATTATCATTACCTGTAAAAGGAAATACATTGAAATTGGCTAACACGACTTTTGTTTTTCAACAATTGCAAGAAGGAAAAGAACGCCTTCAAACAATCGATATTGTGAAAGTTTGAGTTATTGACATTTATTATGTTAGGATGAACATAACTTATAATACAGAGGGCTAAGAGAGTAGAATAAGCAATCTACTCTCTTTTTAATTAAGAACAGAAGCGAGATTTGTGAAGGAGGAATATTTTTTGGATCCATTTATCGAGAAAGCCATATTAGTTGGAGTCAATTTACGTAATGATTTGCACTTCGACTACTCAATAGAAGAACTAGGAAATTTGGCAGAAGCACTAAACGTAGAAGTGGTTGGTGTTGTAACCCAAAATTTAGAACGTATAAATCCTTCGCACTATGTTGGTACAGGTAAAATAGAGGAAATTAAAAATTTCTATGATGAAGCAGAAGCAAATTTAGTGATATTCGATGATGAATTATCACCATCACAAATTCGAAACTTGGAAAGAGATATGGAATGTAAGGTTATTGATCGTACAATGCTAATTCTTGACATATTCGCTAGACGTGCTAAATCGAAGGAAGCACAAATGCAAGTGGAATTAGCGCAATTGCAATACATGCTACCGCGCTTAGTTGGACTTCGAGATTCCTTAAGTCGTCAAGGTGGTGGTACAGGCGGTGGATTTAAAAACCGT
Source organism: Rummeliibacillus sp. NPDC094406 (assembly GCF_044763875.1). Taxonomy (NCBI): domain Bacteria; kingdom Bacillati; phylum Bacillota; class Bacilli; order Caryophanales; family Caryophanaceae; genus Rummeliibacillus; species Rummeliibacillus sp. NPDC094406. Next base: position 121,095 of record NZ_JBIWGZ010000007.1, read on the forward strand.
GGTGCAGGTGAAACAAAACTCGAACTCGATCGCCGTAAAATTGAAGAACAAATTGCAAAACTCAATAAAGAGTTAGAGCTTGTAAAAGAACAACGTGAAACGCAAAGAAAACAGCGTCGTAAAAGTGAAATTCCAATTGTCTCAATTGTAGGTTATACAAATGCAGGGAAATCTACTATTATGAATCAACTACTAAATAAAATTAATCAAGAAGAGCATAAACAAGTTTTTGAAAAAAATATGCTATTTGCAACGCTTGAAACATCAGTAAGACAAATTACATTGCCTGACAAAAAGAGCTTTCTACTGACAGATACAGTTGGTTTTGTAAGTAAACTTCCACACCATTTAGTAAAAGCTTTCCGTTCCACACTAGAAGAAGCAAGAGATGCAGATTTACTTTTGCATGTGGTGGATGCATCCAATGCAGAAAACCAATATATGATGGAAGTTACAAACGACACATTGCATGCAGTTGGTGTAGAAGACATTCCAACTATTTATGTGTTTAACAAAGCAGACTTAGCTAATCTTGCTTATCCTTATATAAATAACACTCAACTTTGGATGTCAGCAAAAGAGGGAGCAGGGCTTGATGAATTACTACAATTAATTCGTCAACACATCTTCTCTGATTATGTAACGTGTACATTTTGTATACCGTTTGATCGAGGAGACATTGTTTCTTATCTGAATGAATCAGCTCAAATATTAGAAACAGCTTATGATGAAAATGGCACTGTTTTAAAAGTAGAAGTACATGAATCGACTGCGCAAAAATATCGAGAGTTTAGGGTAAACTAGGAGATGACAAAAGTCATCTCTTTTTTTATTATGAGCTGTTAAATTTGAGTATTGATTTTTGAAAAGAATAGTTTGGGCCAGCACATAGCCCACATTACGATTAGTGTACTAGCACTTTGGATAAAAATATCAACAGGTAGTCATTAACAATGCCTTTATTAATAACGGGTAAGTGAAACAAAATGTATTTATGGAAAGCACATCCTTTTTAGGAGCGTTTTTCAATGTATAAAATAGTTATAATTTTCTGATTATAAAATATATTCAAATGTTGATATTAAAGGATTTATTCTTATTAAGAAAATCAAATAATAAACATTTTACCTTTTCAGATTATTTTTTGACATGATACAACTGTGCGTGTATAATGGACAACATACTTCACTAAATTACTAAGATATAAACTTTATAGTTTGAATTGTGAGACTATTTTTTATATTGAAAGAAGGAGAGTTTCTTATGGCAACTAAAGAGGAAATCGTCAAGTCCGTTCCTCAAACTGGATTCTTCGGACATCCAAAGGGATTATTTAGTTTGTTCTTTACAGAATTCTGGGAACGCTTCTCATACTATGGTATGAAGGCAATTCTTATATATTTCATGTACGATACAGTACAAAATGGTGGCTTGGGGTTAGATAAAACTACAGCTACTTCAATTATGGCAATTTATGGTTCTTTAGTATACATGTCAGGTATTATTGGTGGATGGGTTGCGGACCGTATTTTAGGTACTAGAAGAACAATCTTCTGGGGCGGTATTTTAATTATGGTTGGTCATATCTGCTTAGCAGTTCCTGGTGGCTTACCATTCTTATTTACTTCAATGGTATTTATTATTATTGGTACTGGCTTATTAAAACCAAACGTATCATCAGTTGTTGGTGATATTTACGCAGCTGACGATAACCGTCGTGATGCAGGCTTCAATATCTTCTATATGGGTATCAACGCAGGTGCGTTCATCTCTCCACTAATTGTAGGTGCCGTAAAAGAAAATTATAACTATCATATAGGTTTTGGTATTGCAGGAATTGGTATGGCTATTGGGTTATTCATGTTCACACTTAACCAAAAACAAAAATTGGGTCTTGCGGGTGTAGAACCTAAAAATCCATTAAATGCCAAAGAGCGTAGTAGCCTTCTTAAAAAATCGATTGTAGTAGTTATTGTACTAGCGGTATTAGTTTTAATTGCAGCAATGAGTGGTAACTTATCAATCGATGGAGCTGTTAACTTCTTCACAGTAATCGGTTTATTAGCACCAATCGCAATATTTACTTGGATGTTCTCTAGTAAAAAAACAAAAAAAGAAGAGAAGTCACATCTTCTAGCATATATTCCATTATTTATTACGGGGACTATGTTCTGGATTATTCAAGAACAAGGTTCAACTATTCTTGCTACTTATGTAGCTGAACGTACTGATTTAACAGTTGGATCATATAAAATTCCACCTTCTTGGTTCCAATCATTAAACCCATTATTTATCATTACAATGGCTCCAATCTTTGCTTGGATTTGGGTTAAATTGGGCAATCGTCAACCATCTACACCAATTAAATTTTCATTATCACTATTATTTGCTGGTTTATCATTCATAATCATGATTATCCCTGCAATATCTTCTGGTGGTAAAGAATTAATAAACCCATTGTGGATTGTTCTTTCATTCTTCCTAGTAGTAGTCGGTGAATTACTGATGTCACCAGTGGGCTTATCAGCAACAACGAAATTAGCTCCAGCTGCATTTGCTGCACAAACCATGTCACTTTGGTTCTTAGCTAGTACTGCAGCTCAAGCAATAAATGCACAACTTGCAAAAGTCTTTGCTAAAGTGACAGAAGTTCAATACTTTAGTTATCTTGGTGGACTAGCAATTGCACTTTGTATTATTATGCTACTCTTAACTCCATGGATTTCTAAGAAAATGGGAACCATTAAATAAAATTAGTTTTATACAGGACCTGTCCTATCAAAGTCGGTTATTCCGATTTTGTAGGACAGGCCTTTTTTATTTCAAAGACTATGTTAATGGATCCTGTTGATTTCGTATCCATAGTTCCAGCACAATATAGATTCTCTACAAATAGTAGCAATCCTATTTAACAGTGCCTATTAAAAAAGATAAATGAGAATAGGAAAACGAAAAAAGTGAGTAATTATCGGCGTTTTCCGTTAATTCTCCTTTTATTTGATAATCATTTTCAATTAATCGTTGAAAATGATTATCAAGATGATATAATAAATATTGTGAGTTAAATGATAATGATTTTCATTTTCAGGTTATTGACTTACAAAATGGAAAAAGTCGGGGATTGTTATGAAGAAACGATATTTATTTTTAGCGCTGGTTGTCTTATCGATCGTATCTCTTTTCGTAGGGGTAACGAATATATCACCAAAGGATTTGCTCAATATTCATTCAGAGAAAACGCAAATTTTTCTTATTAGTCGTGTCCCTAGGTTAATCGCGATTATATTAGCAGGGGTTGGTATGAGTATTGCAGGGTTAATTATGCAAAGTTTAAGCCGCAATAAGTTCGTGTCACCTACAACGGCGGGGACATTAGATGCAACACGTTTAGGAATTCTCGTATCGATGCTGTTATTTGCAAACGCTTCGATGTTAGAAAAAATGGCCGTATCATTTGTATTTGCATTAGCCGGCACACTATTATTTATGCAAATTTTGAACCGTATTAAATTTAAGGACGCAATCTTTATTCCACTAGTTGGGTTAATGTTTGGGAATATTTTATCTTCTATTACAACATTCTTCGCTTATAAGTCGAATGTGATTCAGAATATTTCGACTTGGCTGCAGGGGGATTTTTCGATGATTATGAAGGGGCGCTATGAATTGCTCTATATTAGTGTTCCGATATTAATCATTGCCTATTTGTATGCAAATCGTTTTACAGTTGCGGGAATGGGGGAAGATTTTGCAAAGAACTTAGGGCTAGCCTATAAGCGTATCGTCAATTTTGGTTTGATCCTTGTAGCTTTGGTGACTACTACGGTTGTGCTTACAGTAGGTATGATTCCATTTTTAGGTTTGATCATCCCGAACATCGTTTCCATTTTTAAAGGAGATCATTTACAAAAGACTTTGCCACATACCGCTTTGCTAGGAGCAATCTTCCTATTGATATGCGATATTTTGGGTCGTGTGTTGATTTATCCATATGAGATTTCGATTAGCTTAATGGTAGGCGTCATCGGCAGTGCAGTCTTCCTATTCTTGTTGTTTAGGGGGAGAGCATATGCGTAACAGTATGAAAATGATTATATTAGTGATTCTTGCTGCTATGTTTTGTTGCTTATATCTATTTCAAGGCTTAAGTGGTAATTATGATTACATATTGCCTCGCCGTACAATCAAAGTGATAGCGATGGTGTTAACCGGTGTTTCAATTGCTTATTCAACTGTAATATTCCAAACAATCACACATAATCGCATTTTAACCCCAAGTATTATGGGATTAGATTCGTTGTATTTGTTATTGCAAACAGTCATCATCTTCTTCCTCGGATCTAGTCATGTGGCGATTATGAATGCACAAGTGAATTTCATTATTTCCGTAGTTGTAATGATTGGCTTTGCTTTATTGCTCTATCAGTTTTTATTTCGCTCAGGGGGCCGTCCGATTTACTTTTTACTTTTAGTCGGCATTATTGTGGGGACTTTTTTAGGAAGTGTTACAACTTTCATGCAAGTGTTAATCGATCCTAATGAGTTTGCTCGAGTGCAAGATAAGATGTTCGCAAGTTTTAATAATGTGAATGGCGATTTAGTATGGTTTGCATTAGTAATCGTCATCATTGTTATGGTATTTGGCTGGCGTATGGTAAATCAATTAGATGTCTTATCACTTGGTCGTGAAACAGCTATTAACTTAGGTGTTCCGTACGATAAGGTAGTAAAGCGCATGCTTATCATATCTGCAGTGTTAATCGCAGTATCAACAGCATTAGTTGGGCCGATTACATTCTTTGGATTAATTGTAGCAAACCTGTCTTATCAATTTTTCAAAACATACAAGCATTCCGTGCTCATTACGGGTGCAGCTCTTATAAGTCTAGTTGCATTAATCGGTGGTCAATGGATAGTTGAACGAGTCTTTACTTTTTCAACAACATTAAGTGTTATCGTCAATTTCATCGGTGGTATCTACTTTATTTACTTATTATTAAGGGAGAGTCGATCTGCATGATTCAAGTAAAAGAAATATCCAAATTCTTTGGGAAGAAAGTCGTCGTTGATAAAGTAAGCGTTGATATCAAACGTGGAAAGATTACTTCCTTTATCGGTCCAAATGGTGCTGGTAAATCTACATTATTATCGATGGTAAGCCGCTTGTTAGATGCAGACACTGGTGAAGTGTTACTTGATCAAAAAGATGTAAAGAAAGTAAAATCCAATGACTTTGCAAAACGTGTATCGATTTTAAAACAATCAAACTTCATGAATGTACGCTTAACAATCCGCGAACTTGTTTCTTTTGGTCGCTTTCCATATTCACAGGGGCATTTAACAGATGAAGATAATCAGAAAGTCGATGAAGCTATTCACTATATGAATTTAGAAGCTATTCAGCATGATTATCTAGACGAGTTATCAGGTGGTCAACGCCAACGAGCTTTTATTGCAATGGTAATCGCTCAAGATACCGAATATATATTGTTGGATGAACCATTAAATAACTTAGATATGAAGCATTCTGTTCAGATTATGAAAATCTTACGTAAGCTTGTGGATGAATTAGACAAAACGGTTGTTATTGTCTTGCATGATATCAACTTTGCATCTGTTTATTCGGACTATATCGTTGCTTTAAAAGATGGAAAGGTCATCAAAGATGGCCCAACCAATGAAATTATTAACTCTGAATCATTAAAGGAAATTTATGATATGGACATTCCTATTCAAGAGATGAATAGTTGCCGTATCTGTGTATATTTTAATTCATAATAAAGGAGATAAAAAAATGAAAAAATGGTCGTTATTCACATTAGTATTCGCAATGCTTCTTGTATTAGGGGCATGTGGCTCTAAAGATTCAAGTAAAGAGGATTCAAATGCCGGGTCAAAAGAAGAAACAATTACAGTAACAAATGATTTTGGTATTCAAAATGAAGATGGCTCATCTGATGCTGTAAAAGACGAAGTAAAAGTACCTAAAAACCCTAAAAAAGTCGTTTCTTTTGATATGGGCTTTCTAGACACACTTGATACACTTGGTGTTAAAATTGCAGGTGTTCCACAAGATACTATCCCAAAATATCTTGAAAAATACGCAAGTTCAGATTATGAAAACGTTGGTGCCTTAAAAGAACCTGATTTTGAAAAACTTGCAACAATGGCTCCGGATGTTATTTTCATCTCTGGTCGTCAAGCAAGCCTTTATGAAGAGCTAAGTAAAATTGCGCCAACGGTTTATGTAGGTTTAGATACTACACATTACATGGATTCATTTAAAAAGAATACGGAACTAGCTGGTCAAATCTTTGGAAAAGAAGATCAAGTAAAAGATGAATTAGCAAAAGTTGATGATACAATCGCAAAAGTGCAAGGTGAAACAAAAGATTTAGATAAAAAAGCTTTAATCATCCTAGGCTCTGAAGGTAAAATCAGTGCTTACGGTCCTGCGTCACGTTTTGGTCTTATTCATGATGTATTTGGCTTCAAAGCTGTTGATAAAGGGATTGAAGTTTCTACTCATGGACAAAATGTTTCTTATGAATATGTTTTAGAAAAAAATCCAGACATCATCTTCGTAGTAGACCGTGATTCTGTTGTTACTGAGGGAGCATCTGCGAAAAAGGATATTGAAAATGATATCGTGAAGAAAACAAATGCTTATAAAGATGGCAAAATGATTTATCTTAACCCAGAAGTTTGGTACTTATCAGGTGGCGGATTACAGTCTGTAACTGAAATGGCTAAGGAAGTAGAGGCCGCTCTATAAATTTTATAAATTATAACAAAACACCTAGCAAATTTCTGCTAGGTGTTTTGTTTGTTGAAAAAATGACATGATATTTTTTTGTATTATTTCATAGAATGATAAAAAGATATAGTAAGAAGAAAAGAATATTCGGAAGAGGGGGATCTTGATGACGAAATTTTTCTACTTCTTAGCAATTATCACTGCTATTATCTTTTTTCTTCTCTATATCAGTTTAAATAGTGCTTGGGTAACTAGTTTAGATACAAGTGTTTCAACTCTTTTGAAAGGTAATTATTTCATTGAATTCTTCCATTACTTTGGAAAAACAAAGTTTATTATGATCGTAGCTGTTCTACTATTAATTTGGTTATGGATTCGAAACCACAATTATCGAGGTATGACGTTAGCACTTTTAACGATTGCTGGAGGCAATGTATTAAATCATATATTGAAGGAATGGGTTCATAGATCTCGTCCAGTTATTCCACATCAATTGAAGAGTTTTAGTTTTCCTTCTGGTCATGCGATGGTAGGTATTCTTTATCTATTTACAATAGCTTATTTTGCAACTGAACACGAAGCATCGGAGAAAAAGAAAATATTCGTATGGTCATTTGCGATAATTCTGGCTGCTCTAATAGGATTATCTCGAATTGCAGGGAGCCGTCATTTTGCATCAGATGTTATTGCAGGATGGGCGATTGGTTATACATGGTTCATTTTGAGTGTCATTTGGTACGAACGCCGGAAAAAACTGTAGAGAGACATAGATGATAGGTATAAAGAAAAGGCACTGACCAATCATCAGTGCCTTTTCCTATACTTGTGTTAACTGTTTCGTTGTGATTTTATGAATAATAAACGCTAAAATAGCTGCTATTAACAGGAATATTAAGATGATACTAATAACACCGCCCCAACCGAAATTAGACCAGAATATACCACCGGTCGTACCACCAATACTTGATCCTGCATAGTAGAAGAATAAGTAAAGTGAAGAGGCTTGCGCTTTATCATGAGTTGCTCGTCTTCCAATCCAACCGCTAGCAATTGCATGTCCGCCAAAGAATCCAAAGGTGAAAATGGCAATGCCAAGAACCTTAATAAATAGGTTGCCTACTAAAGAAAGGGCAGCACCTCCAAACATTAAACCGATGCCACTTAATAATATTTTATAACGGCCATGATGATCGGCCAATCCCCCCATCCAAGCAGAACTAAACGTACCGACTAAGTAGATTAAGAATATCCAACCAACGATTGTTTGACTTAAAGAATAAGGAGGTTCTAATAGTTGGAATCCAATATAGTTATACATTGTTACAAATGAACCCATTAGTAAAAAACCAATCCCAAATAGACTAAGTAATGCAGGGTCTTTTAGGTGCATCAACATAGATTTGAATAAAGACTTAAAGGCTAACTTTTCAGGTTTAAAATGCTTTGATGCAGGTAGTAAAAAGTAAAAGGCGATAGCTACAAGTAAACTGATGATACCGATTGTCACCATACCTATTCGCCAGTTAAAGTAATCACTAACAGTACCCATAATAATACGTCCAGCAAGACCACCAATAGAGTTCCCACTAATATAAAGTCCCATTGCAGCACCTAAACTGGAAGGTTCAATTTCCTCCCCAAGATAGGCCATTGCGATTGCAGGAAGTCCTGCAAAGACAATTCCTTGAATTACTCGCAAAACAAGTAACATATGATAGCTTGGTACAAAGGCAATCAATAACGTTAAAATTGCTACAGCTATCATCGAAAAAGTCATAATTGGTTTACGACCCCAAGCTTCAGATAGAGATCCAACGATTAACATACTGATAGCTAATGAAATAGTTGTTAAAGACAGGGATAGACTAGCAGTAGTCGGTGAAATATGAAAAACCTTTGATAGTGTTGGTAACACTGGTTGGGTCATATATAAATTCGCAAATGTACTAAAAGCACCCGCAAACAGTGCTAAGTTTGCTTTGCGAAAATCCATTGTTCCTTTCTTTATATAATCATCCATTGAAAATATCACTCCATAAAGTAATGGCAAATAGTAAATTGAATTGTCATTTTTTTTGTTACGGTTTATTATAGATTCATTCTATTGATAAGTACAATCTATTATTTTCATCAATTTAATTCCATTTGGTTATTAGGGGGTAGTGATGGATTTACAGCAATTAAAGTATTTTCAAACCGTAGCAAGAATAGAGCACATGACACATGCTGCTGAAAAATTGAATCTCTCTCAACCAGCACTCAGTAAGTCAATTGCGCAGTTAGAAGAGGAGGTAGGTGTCCCATTATTTGATCGGAAAGGGCGTTCTATCAAATTAAATCGCTTTGGTGAGCTATTTTTAAAAAGAACAATGCCGATTAATAAAATGTATGAGGATGTTAAACAAGAGATTGCAGATATAGTCACACCAGATTATGGGGTGATAACGGTTGGCTTTACGCATACAGTTGGAATGCAACTTATTCCTCGTTTGGTACGCATGTTTCGCAGAAAATATCCAAACGTACAATTTGAATTCACACAAAACAATTCCTTACATTTACTTCAACAATTAGAGGCAGGGGAGTTTGATCTTTGTCTGGTACCGTATGTCGAAACAGATATTTCATTCGAATGGGTTGAACTTTGGAGTGAAGAATTATTTGTCATTGTACCAAAAGACCATCGATTAGCAGATCGTGAGCAAATTCACTTATCAGAAATAGGTGATGATCCATTTGTTTCATTAAAAGAAGGAAACTCTCTTCGGCAAATTAATGATCAATTATTAGAACTTGCGAATATTTCTCCAGAGGTAGTTTTTGAAGGAGAAGAATTCCATACACTTGCAGGGTTTGTTGAAGCAGGGTTAGGTGTCGCTTTACTTCCGAATATAAGGGGATTAAATGAGTATCATGTATCTACAATTCGTGTTAGTGAGCCAATATGTCAACGTAAATTGGGGATCGGCTATATGAAGAAAAGATACATGTCTCATGCAGCTCAAACATTTCAGGATTTTGTCGTTGGGAAATTTAGAGGAAAGTAGACTTTTTCTAGAAAAGGGGATTTTCCTTTATGAGATAATGATGCCCATAGGATACGCATACAATGAACAAAATGTTCAAATAAAGAGAGAGGTATGCGTATGGATGGAAGTGTTTTATATGCATTGGGGTTAACTTTATTCGCTGGGTTAGCAACAGGTGTTGGAAGCTTAATTGCATTCTTTACTTCAAGGACCAATACAAAGTTTTTATCATTTGCACTGGGGTTTTCAGCAGGTGTAATGATTTATGTGTCACTCGTTGAAATTTTCGTAAAGGCAAAAATTGCACTTGTAAATGAATTAGGTGCTAGACAAGGTTATTTGTTAACAGTTATAGGGTTCTTCAGTGGGATGCTGCTAATTGCATTGATTGATAAACTCATTCCTAAGCAAGGAAATCCTCATGAAGTGAAGATGGTAGAAGATTTGCAAAAGGGTCCATCAAATGATGATTATGCTAAGCTGATGAAAATGGGTATCTTCACAGCATTAGCAATTGGTATTCACAATTTTCCAGAGGGGATTGCGACATTTGTTTCAGCTTTAAACGATCCAAATCTTGGTTTGGCTATTGCTATTGCTGTAGCAATTCATAATATTCCAGAAGGGATTGCTGTATCTGTACCGATTTTCTTTGCAACAGGTAATCGTAAGAGGGCATTTAAGTTATCATTCTTATCCGGTTTAGCAGAACCTGTTGGAGCTTTTGTAGCATATCTACTTTTAATGCCATTTTTGAATGATGTTATGTTCGGGATGATATTCGCTGGAGTTGCCGGAATTATGGTCTTTATTTCATTGGATGAATTATTACCAGCTGCACGAAAATACGATGAAGCACATTCATCTATTTATGGTGTTGTATTAGGAATGATTGTGATGGCTGTTAGTTTAGTTTTGTTGGCATAAAAAATGGATTGCATCATTTTGCAATCCATTTTAATTATAAACTGGCTCTTTTGTTTGAATTTATTATTTATTAGAAGCTACTGTAAAGCGTTCGTTTACGTGTTTAGGGTTTTCAATTTCATCCAGTGCTGCAATTGCGAAGTCAGCATATGATACATAGCTTTCACCTTGTTCGTTAACTAATAAGTGATCTTGTCCTTCAATATATTTGCCCGTACGTGGACCTTCTGGATCGAAGAATGCTGATGGGCTTAAGAATGTCCAAGTAATTGAAGATGCTTGTATATCTGCTAAGTTTTGAGCTTGGTTAGATGCAGTTGCTTTAAACATATCAGGGAAATCAGGTGTTTCAACAACACGTACAGTTTTTTCAGGATCTACGAATAGACTTCCTGCGCCACCAACTACAAATAATTTTGTATCTTTTGCATCTTTGAAGATATCGATTAGGTGACGACCAGCTTCTACATGAAGTGTTTCTTGTCCTATTGGTGCTCCAAAAGCATTTACCACAACATCGAATGCATTAATATCTGCTGTTGTTAAGTCGAACACATCTTTTTCAATTATAGCTACTGATTGATTTTGTAATTTTGCAGCATTACGAACGATTGCAGTCACTTCAAGACCACGAGTTACAGCCTCCTCTAAAATTTTATTTCCTGCTTTACCTGTTGCACCGATAATTCCAATTTTCATGATTAGTTCCTCCTAAAGTGGGTATTTGTTAAATGTAACAATTTTAGTTACAGGTTAGGCGATAAAATAGATCGTCCCTTATGGAAAGAGATGATCTAATATGTCTTGTAATGTCTCTTCTTCTAATTTACTTTCCATTGCTTGCTGTACTGAACAGAATACATCATCTAATGTTGATTGTATTTGTTTGCCAACTGTACAATTTGGGTTTGGGTTGTCATGAATGGCAAATAGATCTTCGGGTGCTTGTACAGCACGATAGATATCTAATAAGGTTGTATCCTTAGGAGATACTACAAGTTTATATCCAGATACACCTGCATGTGAAGCAATTAAACCAGCTTTTTTCAACTGGCCACTAATACGTCGAATAACAACCGGATTTGTATTAACACTACTAGCAATATAATCAGATGTTAATGTATGTGTATCTCTTGTTGAAGCAATTAATGAAAGTATATGAATAGCTACAGAGAACCGACTGTTTATCATAGGCTCACCACCTGTTTGTAACTATAATAGTTACAATCAAACAGAATGTCAATAAAAAATAACCGAAGCACCAATTATCCCACATTAATCGGTAGCAAACTCCCAATTCAAGATTGAGAGAGAAGCAAAGAAGAGGGAATGATGGACCCTCACTGCTAGAGGGTCCACTTTATTATGGCGCTCGGTCCATTAGTTATTCAACATATTCTGCAATTGTTACTTGTACACCTTTTGTATCAACGTGAACAGCTTTAATATCATAGCTAGGGAAGAGTGGTTTCATCTTTTCAACAAAGTGATGTACACGATCTTCGGCAATAAGAGAGATGACAGTAGGTCCTGCCCCACTAATAGCTGTACCATATGCTCCTGCGTCTTTTGCTGTTTGTCTAATTTCATGATAGTTAGGAATTAAGTTTGCACGAAATGGTTCATGAAACAAATCATGCTCCATAAATTCACCAGCTCGTTTGTAATCTTTTAATAATAAAGCGGCAGTTAACATATTGGCATTTGCACTGGCATGAACAGCATATGCCTTATCATAATTTGAAGGTAATACTTTACGAGCTTCTTCTGTTTTCAATTCTACATTTGGAATAAAAACAGCAAACGCTGCTTCAACATCTTGGACGTTTATTAATTCAAGTTGACCATTTGGTAATGTAGCACCAATTGTCAAACCACCACATACAGAAGCAGCTGCATTATCTGGATGGCCTTCTATTTTAGAAGCTAAACGACAACGTTCATCAATGGAAAGGTTTAAATCGCATACTTGGTTTGTAATTTCAATACCTGCAACAATTGCAGCTGCACTACTACCAAGTCCACGTGCTAAAGGTAATTCACTCCTCATAATAACCTTACAAGGAGGTAAACTGACGTTATAGCGTTCAGCTGTTTCAGTTGCAACTTTGTAAATTAGATGATCTTCAACGGTAAATTTTTCTGGAAGATGTATTGAATGATGTTCAAATTCCCATTGGTAACTATGTGTAACATCTAAATCAAGATATATTCCTAAAGCTAAACCGATAGAATCGAATCCTGGCCCGAGGTTAGCTGTGCTGCCTGGGACAGAAATTGACCATTTTTTACTCATACTAATCCCTCAATATATTTTCGAATTTCTTCTTCGTCATTTGGTAGGGATACCATGTCTACTTTAGATGCATTAACAGCTGTATCTGGATCTTTTAATCCATTACCCGTTAATACAGCGACTACACGACTACCTTTTGGAATAGAACCATTTGCAACTGATTGAAAGACTCCTGCAACTGAAGCTGCAGATCCTGGTTCAGCAAAGACGCCTTCTTTGGATGCAATTTGGCGATAAGCATTTAAAATCTCCTCATCTGTAACCGAACCAATTCTACCTTCTGATTCATCACGTGCAGCTTCTGCTAGTTCCCAACTTGCCGGATTGCCAATTCGAATAGCAGTTGCAATTGTTTCAGGATGTGCGATTGGTTCACCTTTTACGATTGCCGCAGCACCTTCAGCTTCGAAGCCAAACATTTTTGGTAATTTTGTTCCTTTTTTCTCATGGTATTCTTTAAAACCTTTCCAGTAAGCGCTAATGTTACCGGCATTACCAACAGGGATTGCTAGAATATCAGGTGCATCACCTAACTGATCGCAAACTTCAAATGCAGCTGTTTTTTGCCCTTCTAATCGATATGGGTTTACAGAGTTAACCAATGTAACTGCAGTTGTTTCACTAATATCACGGACAACTTGTAATGCTTCGTCAAAGTTACCGTCGATTTCAATAATTTTCGCACCGTACATGTAAGCTTGAGCAAGTTTACCAGCGGCTACTTTCCCTTTTGGAATAACGATAATTGCTTGGATACCTGCGCGAGCAGCATATGCAGCAGCAGCGGCAGAAGTGTTACCAGTTGAAGCGCAAATGACACATTTACTACCTTCCTCGATTGCCTTTGCTACAGCCATTACCATTCCACGGTCTTTAAAAGAGCCAGTTGGATTTAATCCTTCAAATTTCACATGCAAATCAATTCCTAGCTCTTTTGATAATGTATCTAAATGAATAAGAGGTGTATTACCTTCATGTAATGTTAAAGCAGGTGTTTTGTCAGTTACAGGTAAAAATTCTTTATAGTGATCTAAAAGGCCATTCCACATATGTAACATTCTCCTTTATATATAAAATCTTTTGATGTTCATTCTAAGAGTACAACTGTTCTTCTATAAAAGACATTTTAACGCATTTTAGGTCCTGTTTTCAATAGCTTCTATATTAATTTTCGAAACTATTTGAATTTATTTTATATCTTGTCACAAAATATATTTCTGTGTATAGTTATATTTACAATATAGTTTACAGGTGTAAAGACACATGGAGGCGTGTATATATGAGACAAGTAGTAAATGTACAATCGGTTTCACGTAATAAATTATTAGGTGTAGCAGGTATCGGCTGGCTATTCGATGCACTTGATGTTGGGATTCTATCATTTGTTATTGCTGCACTTGCAAAGGATTGGAATTTAACAACTACGCAGATGGGATGGATCGGTAGTGTGAATTCAATTGGTATGGCCGTAGGTGCCTTTGTATTTGGTATTTTTGCAGACCGAATTGGTCGAAAATCTGTTTTTATTTGGACATTAGTTATTTTTTCATTAGCGAGTGGATTGTCAGCTTTTGCTTCTACTTTAACGATTTTCATCGTATTACGATTTTTCATCGGAATGGGTCTTGGTGGTGAACTACCGGTTGCTTCTACATTAGTTTCTGAAAATGTAGCAGCCAATGAAAGAGGAAGAGTTGTTGTATTGTTAGAGAGCTTCTGGGCTGTAGGCTGGTTATTAGCGGCACTTATTTCATACTTTGTGATTCCACAATACGGTTGGCGTGTAGCGTTAATACTAACCGCTATTCCGGCAATTTACGCAGTTTACTTACGATTACATTTGCCGGATTCACAACAGTTTACAGCAAAAAAGAATCCATCACGAAGTGTATTACAAAATCTTAAAGATGTTTGGTCAAAACCTTATATCAAACCAACATTTATGTTATGGATTGTTTGGTTTACAGTTGTATTTTCTTATTATGGAATGTTCTTATGGTTACCAAGCGTAATGGTTTTGAAAGGGTTTAGTTTAATCAAAAGTTTTGAATATGTTCTATTGATGACGTTAGCACAATTACCAGGGTATTTCACTGCAGCTTGGCTGATTGAAAAGGCAGGACGGAAATTTGTGTTAGCTACCTATTTATTAGGTACGGCAATTAGCGCACTTATATTTGGTTTAACAGATGTAACATGGATGCTAATTGTTTCTGGAATGTTATTATCATTCTTTAACTTAGGAGCATGGGGTGCACTTTATGCATATACGCCTGAACAATATCCAACTGTCATAAGAGGTACTGGAGTAGGGATGGCAGCTTCGGTTGGTCGACTAGGAGGGATTTTTGGACCATTACTAGTTGGAACATTAATGGCAAATGGAATTTCAATTGGTTGGATTTTTGCTATTTTCTGTTGCGCAATATTAATTGGTATCTTTGCAATTCTTTTCTTAGGAAACGAAACCAAGCAAACAGTCTTACAATAATGCTCAAATTATTATTTTGATCTTAGAAACAATAATATTGGGCATATACAGTCTCTAAACAGAAAATAATAATATATAGAATAAAAGGATTAGCAATTACTGGTTGCTAATCCTTTTTATGTTGAATACATAATTAGCGTCCAAAATATACTCATATCTATTGTGAATCCTTATCACAAAAAAGAATGTGAAGTTTTTTAAAAGTTTTATGAATAGACAAGATTAGAATAATGGGAAATCGGGAAATAATTATGCTTAAGAGTAAATGTTTTCTAAATAACTCGAGTAGAAATGATTATTTTTATTATATAAGGGAGGGTTCTCAAAATGAGCAACAAAGACAATAAAGATATTTCAAGACGTGACTTCCTGAAAACAACAGGTATTGCTACAGGAACATTAATCGGTGGAGGTTTAATCGGTGGATTGATTGGCTATAACACCAATAAAACAGCCATGCCAACAAAATCACCAAATACCACTACAAATAATACAACAAACAAAACAGCTCAAACCAGCGAAGGTAAAATGTTCTTTACTACAGATAAAGACTTTAACATTATTGCTACTGCAACTGAACGCATTTTTCCTAAAGACGATTTAGGACCAGGTGCAATTGATCTAGGTGTACCATATTTTATCGACCGACAATTAGCAGGGCAATACGGTAGTAACTCAAAAGAATATATGCTAGGACCTTTTGCTTCAGGTCTACCTACACAAGGTTACCAATCTCGTCTAACCCGTGCAGAGATTTTCAGACAAGGTATTGAAAAATTAGATGCTGAGGCCCAAAAACGTTATAAAAAAAGCTTTACAGATATTTCAGACAAAGAACGAGATGTAATCCTTACTGCTTTCCAAAAAGATGAAGTTAAAATGCAAGGTGTTACTGCAAGCTTCTTCTTCAATTTACTTCGCTCAGCAACGTTAGAAGGTGCATATTCTGATCCACTTTATGGAGGTAACAGAAATATGGAAGGTTGGAAAATGAAAGGTTTCCCAGGCCACCAGATGTCTTATATTAACGTGATTGAAAAAACGGGATTCCAAAAAATTGCACCTAGATCACTAGGTATGCATTAATTTAGGAGGTTGTAAAAATGGCTAAAACTATGCCAAAAGTTGATGTAGTAACTGTCGGTGTTGGGTGGACAGGTGGTATCGTTGCTGCAGAATGTACCAAAGCTGGTTTAAAAGTTGTAGGACTTGAAAGAGGTAAATCACGGGGTACTGTAAATTTTGCTAATGTGCATGATGAATATCGTTATGCAATTCGTTATGATTTAATGCAAGACTTATCGAAAGAAACGGTTACCTTCCGTAACAATCGTAAACAACAAGCGTTACCAATGCGCCAATTAGGTTCTTTTTTACTTGGAGAAGGCCTTGGGGGTTCTGGTACTCACTGGAATGGACAAGTATTCCGTTTCTTGCCATATGACTTTGAGATCAAAACAATGACTGATAAAAAATATGGAAAGAATTTTTTGGGAGCAGGTTATCAATACCAAGACTGGGGCTTAAATTATGATCAAATGGAACCATACTTCGATAAATTCGAAAAAACTTCTGGGGTTAGTGGTGAAGAGAACCCTCTAGGTCCAAAACGTTCGGATAAATATCCTAACAAACCGATGAAGAAAACCCCACTACTCCAAAAATTCGAAAAAGCATCGAAAAATTTAGGCTATCACCCATACATGATGCCTTCAGCAAACTTGTCTGCTCCATATAAAAATCCATATGGTGAAACGATTAACGCTTGTCAATATTGTGGTTTCTGTGAACGATTCGGGTGTGAATATGGTGCAAAAGCTTCCCCAGAAGTAGCAGTTATTCCAGCTGCTTTGAAAACTGGTAAATATGAAATTCGTTTCGACTCGAATGTTGTTGAAGTTCTAACTAAAGGTGGTAAAGCAACAGGGGTTAGATATATCGACACTGTTACAGGCGAAGAATATATCCAACCTGCAGATGTTGTTGTACTAACTTCGTATATGATGAACAACGCTAAATTATTAATGGTATCTAAAATCGGTACGATGTATGATCCAGCTACTGGTAGAGGCACACTAGGACGCAATTATTGCTACCAAATAATGCCGGGAGCATCAGGCTTCTTTGATGAACAATTCAACGTATTTATGGGAGCAGGCTCATTAGGAGAGTGTTTAGACGACTTTAATGGCGATAATTTCGATCACTCAAAACTTGGATTTATCCATGGTGCTAATATTGCTTTAACACAATTAGGTCTTCGTCCTATTGGTAATAACCCAACGCATGTTGATACGCCAACATGGGGGGCAGAATTCAAAAAAGATTCTATTATGAACTATACACGTTCATTAAGTGTTGCGGGGCAAGGTGCTTCTATTCCTCACAAAGAAAATTTCTTGACTCTAGATACTAAATATAAAGATGTTTACGGTGTTCCATTATTACAAATAAACTATGATTTCACTGATCAAGATAAAAAACTACACAAATTCATTTCTGCTAAATGTGGAGATATCCTAAAAGGAATGGGTGCTAAAAAAGTTGAAGTTCGTGCTGATCTTACAAACTATAACATCGTACCTTACCAATCTACTCACAATACAGGTGGTACAGTTATGAGTAAAACACCAGATGAAGGAGTAGTAAATAACTACTTACAACACTGGGATTGTGAAAATTTATTTGCAGTAGGTGCTGGTGCATTTTCTAATAACTCAGGTTTTAATCCGACAGATACAGTAGGTGCTTTATCTTTCCGTTGTGCGGAAGGTATTATTAAATATTCTAAAAAAGGTGGTTCATTAGTTTAATAGCGGTTTTGTTATTAAACTAATTCGCTGAAAAAGGAGGAACTTGTCATGGGCTTTAGTTCAATTGGCATTCCAGGATTAATCATTATTTTGGTTATCGTTTTAATTGTTTTTGGGCCAAAGAAGTTGCCTGAAATCGGATCCGCAGTGGGTAAAACTTTCTCAGAATTCAAGAAGTCAACTCAGGGTTTAATAGACGACGATGACGAAATAAAAAAAGAAAAATCAACTTCTGATAAAAAGGAAATTTAACTAGAGGGTGTTCATATGGATCCTTATGAAGAAAATGCCAAAAAAGTACTCAGCCCTTTGGATATGAATAGCGAAGATAATATTGAGGGAACGGTGGGAGAAGAGTCTCGTAAATCAGGTGACATTGAAATTAACTCCTTCTCTCTTACTAAAGATGAACAAGAAGATGCGAGGGAAGAGAATTCTTTAGTTGAAATAAGTGAAGCTTTTGTTGAACATTTAGCTGACCTAAGAAAACAACTGATTAAAGGTATTGTTGTTTTTGTTATCTTTTTCATTATTGTATTTTCAACCGTGAATAAATGGTTTCCGTATGTAACAAGAGGACATAAATTAGTTATTTTAGGGCCACTTGAAGTGATTAAATTTTATATGTCGATCTCTACCACACTAGCCCTAGGTCTTTCTTTGCCGTTTTTAGTACATTTTGTGTGGACATTTATTAAACCGGGATTGAAAGAAAATGAAAAGGGTTTTCTTGGATTATATTCTCCAGTAATGCTTATATTATTTGTGATTGGTGTTGCGTTTGGATATTTTGTACTAAACCCATTAAGTTACGGCTTTCTTGTAGGTATAGGAGAATCAAACTTTGACGTGATGATTTCTGCTAGCCAATATATGAGCTATCTTATTATGACAACAGTTCCTATCGGTTTATTGTTTGAACTACCAATAGTAGCGCTTTTCCTATCAACAATTGGTGTGTTGACTGCTGGTACCATGAAGAGTATTAGAAAGTGGTCTTATGTTATTATGGCTGTTTTATCTGCTTTAATAACACCGCCGGACTTTATGAGTCAGTTAATTGTGCTTTTCCCCATGATATTATTGTATGAAATTAGTATATTGTTAGTGAAAAGAATTGAACGCAAACAAGCTGCAAAAACGGGAGAAAGCGCTAACGTTCATGTTTAGTTTTTTTATACCAGTTTGTTCGTTTGAGAAAAGGCTCATTCATTTGAAATTAGCAGATGAATGAGCCTTTTGTGATTCAAGATAAGATTCAAGAAGTTCATGTACATATAAGCTATTCTTAGCTCAAATGCTTAGTACTTTTCTTGGTACAGTAATTGTTTATTTTGTATACTTACCTCATTGGGATGCAATGGGTGAACTGGAATTCAAAATTGTTATGTTGAGTATTATATACCAGCAATCAATCAACAGTAAAAAAGTAGAAAATAAACAGGGGGTAATATCATGTCTGAGAAATACATTATGGCTTTAGATCAAGGAACAACTAGTTCACGTGCAATTTTATTTGATCAATCAGGTAGCATCTTCCATACAGCACAACAAGAATTTCCGCAATACTTTCCACAATCAGGATGGGTAGAACATAATCCGGAAGAAATCTGGAGTTCCATTTTATCAGTTATTGCTGGTGTGCTTTCAGAGAAGAATGTAAGCGCTGACCAAGTTGTAGGTATTGGTATTACAAACCAACGTGAAACAACTGTTGTTTGGGATAAAAACACTGGTGAACCTATTTACAACGCGATTGTTTGGCAATCTCGTCAAACAGCAGGCATCTGTGATGAGTTAAAAAAACAGGGCTATAACGATTTATTCCGAGACAAGACAGGTTTATTAATCGACGCTTACTTTTCAGGAACAAAAGTAAAATGGATATTAGATCATGTTGAAGGAGCTCGCGAGAAAGCTGAAAACGGGGATCTGTTATTTGGCACAATCGATACTTGGTTAATCTGGAAGTTATCAGGTGGGAACGTACATGTTACAGACTATACCAATGCTTCTCGTACATTAATGTACAATATCCATGAGTTGAAATGGGATGAAGAATTACTAGAAATTCTCGGTATTCCAGCTTTAATGCTTCCCAAAGTTCGTCCTTCTTCAGAAATTTATGGAACAACAAGTACAACGCATTTCTTTGGTCAGCAAGTTCCAATAGCAGGAGTGGCAGGGGATCAACAAGCAGCATTATTTGGTCAGGCATGCTTTGAAAAGGGTATGGTAAAAAATACTTATGGTACGGGATGCTTCATGTTAATGAATACTGGTGAAACAGCAGTTAAATCTGAACATGGGCTATTAACAACAATTGCATGGGGAGTTGACGGCAAAGTAAACTATGCATTAGAAGGTAGTATTTTCATTGCTGGATCAGCTATTCAATGGTTACGAGATGGTTTACGTATGTTCCGTACTGCTGATGAAAGTGAACGCTACGCTGAAAAAGTAGATTCTACTGAAGGTGTATATGTAGTTCCTGCATTTGTAGGTTTAGGAACTCCATATTGGGATAGTGATGTGAGAGGAGCAGTATTTGGTTTAACTCGTGGAACGCAAAAAGAACACTTCATTCGTGCGACATTAGAATCCCTTGCCTATCAAACAAAAGACGTATTAGATGCAATGGAAGCTGATTCAGGGATCTCCCTGAAAACATTACGAGTAGATGGAGGAGCAGTAGCAAACAATTTCTTAATGCAATTCCAATCTGATGTACTAAATGTACCTGTAGAACGTCCTTCTATTAACGAAACAACAGCTCTAGGTGCTGCCTATCTTGCAGGGCTTGCTGTTGGGTTTTGGAAAAGTACAGATGCAATATCAAAACACTGGCATTTAAATAAACAATTCATTCCAGAAATGACTGCAGTCAAACGTGAAAAATTATACACAGGTTGGCAAAAAGCTATTCGTGCTGTACAAGTATTTAAATAGTAAAAGCGTAAGTGGCTCGTCCTGAATACAAATAAAAATAATAGCTTGAGCTTGCCACTTGAATGTAGCAAGCTATTTCCTTATTTCACCGTTTTTTCAGGTAGTGGATATTTAATTGCGTTTTTCACCAATTTATCTTTCACTGCTTTTTCTAAATCCACGTGCATACAATCAGCCATCTGAATAAGATATATTAAGACATCTGCCATTTCATCGACAATCGCTTGTTTATCTTTCCCAATGGATTCTTCAGCGTTTGTCCATTGAAAACATTCCAGAAGTTCATTTGCTTCAAGTGAGATGGAAATGGCTAAATTTTTTACATCATGGTTGTCAGTCCAGCCACGATCATTACGGAACTTTAATACTTCTTTCGTTATTTCTTGCATATTGTAACCCACTTTCGATAAAGAATATAATAAGTTCATTATATAGAAATTTGTCGAAATAGAAAGTTGCTACTAAATGTTTAAAAGGACGGGATTATAGATGAAAACACAATTGAAGGATATAGAGCCGAGGCTAAATGAGATATTCGACTATTTACATGCTAATCCGGAGATTGCTTGGCAAGAATATAATACGACAACTTATATCACCAATCTTTTAAAGCAAGAAGGCTATGAGGTGCATACCTTTTCAAATAGCACAGGATTATATGTGGAAATTGGTCATGGTAAGCCAGTTATTGGTTTACGTACAGATTTGGATGCATTATTGCAAGAAGTGGATGGGGAAATGCGAGCGCACCATTCTTGTGGACATGATGGGCACATGACGATGATTATAGGTGTGCTCTTAATGATTAAAAAACTTAAAACACAATTTAAAGGTACTTTACGAGTATTATTCCAACCTGCTGAGGAAAAAGGTGAGGGTGCCCTTTCTTTTGTAGAAAGAGGTCTTATAGATGATATCGATTATTTGTTTGGTGTTCATTTAAGGCCGATTCAAGAGTTGGAAGATGGAACTTTTTCACCAGCCATACACCATGGTGCATCGATGATGATTGCTGCAGAAATTTATGGAGTAGAGGCACATGCTGCTAGACCGCATCTAGGGAAAAATGCGATTGAAATTGGTAGCAGCTTAGTTGAAGCATTAAAATCGATTCATATTGATACGATGATTCCTTATTCTGTAAAGGTTACAAGATTTCATTCAGGTGGAGAATCTGGGAATATTATTCCGGGGAAAGCTTTTATTAATTTAGATGTAAGAGCACAAACGAACGAAGGTATGAAGGAACTTGTAGATGATATTCATCGGATAGTAGAAGCAATTAGTAAATTGTATGATGCAAGTATTGTATTAAAGGTTTTGACGGATATTGTAGCAGCAAAAGTGAATGAGGAAGCACAAGAAATTTTAGAACATGCAATTATTCAATCTGTTGGGCATGAAAAAATAAGACCACCTCTTTTCTCACCAGGCGGAGAGGACTTCCACTTTTATACGTTAGAACGCCCCAATGTTAAAGCTACGATGTTAGGTGTTGGTTGTAACCTAAAACCTGGGTTGCATCATCCTAAAATGACATTTAATAGAGAGCAATTAATTACAGGAGTAGAGATTTTAACACGAACTGTTTTATGTGCATTTGAATATGCCAAATTGAAGCAAGAAATAACACACTAAAGATTAGGAGAGTGGTGACGTTGAAGATTGATCATGTGACCATTCGACAACTAAAAATGCGTATGAAATCGCCGTTTGTAACGAGCTTTGGGTCCGTACAGGATAAACAATTTCTAATTGTAGAAGTAAAAGATGCAAACGGTTTAACTGGTTATGGAGAAGGGGTAGCTTTTGAGGTACCTTGGTATACAGAAGAAACGATGAAAACAAGCTGGCATCTATTAGAGGATTTTCTTATACCAATGGTATTGCATAAGGAAATAGGACATCCATCTGAAGTAAGTACAATATTTCATTCGATTCGCCGAAATAATATGGCAAAGGCTGCTATTGAGACAGCCATGTGGGATTTATATGCAAAACAAAATAAAATACCTCTAGCAACAGCTTTAGGCGGAACGAGAAAGGCCGTAGAAGTAGGAGTCAGTATCGGTATTCAATCAACAACTGCCGAACTTTACGAAAAAATTGATCATGCATTAAAAGAAGGCTATAAACGCATTAAGGTAAAAATAAAACCAGGATTAGATATTTCTCTTATCCATGCAATACGTGAACGATATCCTGAGGTTCCTTTAATGGCGGATGCAAATTCGTGCTATACATTAGAGGACCTTCCATTATTAAAAGCATTAGATCAATATAATTTATTAATGATAGAGCAACCTCTTGCTGCAGATGATATTTTAGAACATGCAAAATTGCAGAAACAAATTAACACCCCCATTTGTTTGGACGAGAGTATTTGTTCATACGATGATGCTAAAACAGCCATTGAACTAGGGAGTTGTGGGGTAATCAATATAAAATATGCTCGTGTGGGTGGTTTAACGGAAGCAAAGAGAATTCATAATTTATGCGAAGAAAATAATATAAAAGTTTGGTGTGGCGGGATGCTGGAGGCCGGTGTAGGTCGAGCGCATGCGGTAGCATTAACAACATTATCAAATTTTGTATTGCCAGGAGATACTGCAGGGTCTAGCCATTATTGGGAGGAAGATATTATAGAGCCTGAAGTCGAAGTAAAAGAAGGACTTATCAATATCCCACACGAACCAGGCATTGGTTATCGTATCAATTTTTCTGCATTAGATCGTTATACGGTGAAGCAGTCTCAATATAGTTGAAATTAAAAAAGCTGATTATTCATTAAGTGCAAATGAATAATTAGCTTTTATTAATTAGATAAATATTTTACTCATATAAAGCTCATCTACATAATCTGAATTAATTTTGACAGATTTATTTCTTTGTCCATCAATCGAGAATCCAAATTTTTCGTATAATGAAATGGCTTTTTTGTTTGTTTTAATAACGGATAGTTCTAAACGGGTAATGTTCTTTGCTTGCGCCCATTTTTCAGCCTCGCCCATTAGTGCCGTACCTACACCTTGGTTAGCAAACTTTTCAAGTACGCCGATTATTATTGAAGCACAATGTTTTGAACGTGGTGCATTATTTCCTAAAATAGAAATGACACCACCGATTTCACCATTAATAATTGCTATTAAAATGGTTCCAGAATTGGTAGTCTTCCATTTCGTAATAAGTTTGCGGAAACTCTGTACAGAAATCGTATTATCATTTTTTCCGTATAACATGTAGTCAGATTCTGTAAACAATTGTTGATATAAACCAATTACTTCACGTGAATCATCTAATTCAATCGGACGAATGATATATGTAGCTTGATTGCTAGATTGTGGATATGATTCAGAATTTACAAGATTTGTTGTTGGTTTTTCGAAAGTGACATAATAGCCTAATTGAATATCTGAAACATTGTATCCGTAATCAGTCCAAGCAATAAAATGCTTTAATGGAGGCTTAGTTTTCTTCCACCAGCTTTTATTTAGAAAAGAGGCGTTAGGTAGCGGTTGGCCCATAATGGTTTCAATTTCAGAGAAGGTTAAGGTAAGTTTATCTTCTGTGGTTGCTTCAAAGTAAGCAGCTAGTGGTATGTATTTTTTTTCGATCTTTTTTTCCATTTAAACCCCTCTTTATTTTTGATAAATAATATATAGAAATATTAACATAGGATGAAAATGAATTGTACGGTTTTTTCACGTAGTATTCACTTGACAGAAATTTCATTTCATTGTTTTTTAGACTAGTAAGTTTCCTTTATGGATATGCTCTGTCCTAAAAGGAACTTTCATTCTTTTTCATTACTAGTTGTGATAAAATAAAATCGAAAATTGTAGATAAATTTTAGGAGGAATTATTATGAGTAAAGTCCTTGTTTTCGGACATAAAAACCCTGATACAGATACAATTACATCTGCGTTAGTATATGCATACTTAAAACAACAAATTGGAGTCGAAGCTGAAGCTGTTCGCTTAGGTGAACTAAACAATGAAACAGCTTATGCGTTAGAAAAATTTGGATTCGAAGCACCTCGCTTGGTTGAAAAAGTTGCTACTGAAGCGGCTCAAGTAATCCTAGTTGATCACAACGAACGTCAACAATCTGCAGATGATATCGCAGAAGTACAAATCACAGAAGTAATCGATCATCACCGTATTGCTAACTTTGAAACTGCGGATCCATTGTACTATCGTGCAGAACCAGTAGGTTGTACAGCGACAATTCTAAATAAAATGTTCAAAGAAAATGATGTTGATATCCCTGCAAATTATGCTGGTTTAATGCTTTCAGCTATCATTTCTGATACATTATTATTCAAATCGCCAACTTGCACAGAACAAGACGTAAAAGCTGCAAAAGAACTTGCTGAAAAAGCTGGTGTTAATGCAGAAGAATACGGTCTTGCTATGTTAAAAGCTGGTGCTGATTTAAGTGATAAATCTCTAGAAGATTTACTTTCTCTTGACGCAAAAGAATTCTCAATGGGTGATAATAAAGTAATCATCGCACAAGTAAATGCTGTTGACGTAAACGATGTTCTTAATCGTCAAGCTGAGCTTGAAACATTACTTAATAAAGAAGTTGAAGAAAAAGGTTTGGATTTATTCTTCTTCGTTGTAACGGATATTCTAAATAATGATTCAGTAGCTGTACCAGTAGGTAAAGTAGCAGAAAAAGCAGCTCCAGCATTTGGCGCTTCTCTAGAAAACAACCGTGTTGTACTAAAAGGCGTTGTATCTCGTAAAAAACAAATCGTTCCTGCATTAACTGATGCTTTAAAATAATGATTTGAAATCGAAAAGGCTGTCCAATTCATCATTCGAGTTGGACAGCCTTTTTCATTTTTTTAAATTTAATGGTTTTACAGCTGGCCCTTCTAATACAGAGCCGTCTTTTGCAAATCTAGAGCCATGGCATGAACAATCCCACGTTTCATCTGCTTCATTCCATCTTGTTTTACACCCCAAATGTGTGCATCTAGGCATAGAGCTCCTAGTAACATATCCTCCTATTAAATCTACAGCCGTTTGACCGCCTACCTTTAACGCTTGCCACAAAGCATCACCAATTGTCGTATGTTTTGGAGAATATAGTTCAATCCCGGCATTAGGGCGTCCTAAAATACCATCGCTTACAATTTGACCTGCAACCAGTGAATTTGATATACCCCATTTTCTAAAGCCAGTTGAAAGCCAAATATTTGGATGACTTGAACTGATTTGCCCTACATAAGGAAGCAAATCTGGCGTTTCGGGATCTTGTGCAGCCCATTTGAATGGAATATCAGTAGCTGCAAAATTTTCGTAAGCTTCTTTTTCTATAGCGTCATAGAAAATATTTGTATTTGATAAGGCACCTGCGCGATGTGATGAACCAACCAGTAATGTGTAGTTGTCACCATCTATTTGGACTGTACGTATTGATCTACCAGGCTGATCAATTGAAAGATATTGCCCTGTATATGGTTCAGAACTTTTGAAAGCTACAATGTATGAACGATTAATTTTGAGTTTTACTAATTGCAAACCGATGATAGCCTCTAACGGATAATGAGAGCAAATAACTAAATCTTTACAGTAAACGGTTTGCTTATTTTCAAGTTCAACATAGGGTTTTGATAGATTAATGTGCTGAACCCGAGAATTTTCATAAAACTTAGCGCCTGCCTTTACAGCCATATCTATAATGCTTTGCCCAAACAGTACTGGATGGATTTGAGCTTGATCTAGCATTGCAACGGATGCCTTTATTCCATATGGTATTTCTCCCTTTTCACCAAAAGTACCGGGTATATGCAATTGTTTATAAGCAGCCCATTCATCCTCTAGCTTCTTTATATTTTGTCCTTCTAAGGTATATAAATAGGATGTTGCAGGCTGTATGATAGAAGAATCTACAAGATCAATAGCAGAAGAAATTGCTTTTTGATTTAGTTCATAATAAAGTAAGGCAGAATCTAATCCAAATTTCTCAATTATTGATTGATAAACAGGACCATGTTGTGCCGTCAATTTTCCTGTGGAATGTCCTGTCGCACCGTGAAGCAATGAATTGCCTTCAAGTAAAATGACTTCTTTACCTGCTTTGGCTAAATGATAAGCAGTCATTATTCCGCTAAGGCCACCACCGATGATACAAACATCTGTCTGTATGGATTCCTCGAGAGATGGTTTAGAATTGGTTCTTATATTTTGCAACCAGATAGATGAGTTCATTGACGAATCTCCTACTTTTTTGAGTAGCATGTGCAATAAGAACAAAATTATACAAAGTAGCAAAAATGCATAAGGATTAAACTAAAAGAAAGCACATTCGTTGACTTAGACTATGCTTTCTTTTAGAATCAATTTACCTCGAATTAAAGATAAATAGATTCTAAAATTAGAAAGCGAGAGATATAAATTGAAAATTGAAGTATGGTCAGATTATGTATGTCCATTTTGTTATATCGGTAAAAGAGAATTAGAAAATGCACTTGAAAAAACAGGCTTTAAAGATCAAGTAGAGGTAGAATTTAAAAGTTATCAACTTAGTCCAGATTCGCCAGCTACTTCAGAACAAAGTATTTATGAAGAGCTAGCAGAAAAATATGGTATATCACTTGAACAAGCGAAAGTACAAACGGAAGGTGTTAAGGCACGTGCACAAGGAGTTGGATTAGCGTATGATTTTGATCGCATGAAACCAGCCAATACTTTTAAAGCACATCGCCTTACAAAATATGCTGAATCTGTAGGTAAAGGTGCTGAAATAAGTGAACGATTAATGCGAGCATACTTTATCGAAACGCAAGAAATCGGATTAACAGATACATTAGTAGATTTAGCAGAAGAAGTTGGTTTAGATCGACAAGCTGTAGAAGATGTCCTAAATGACGATACTTTTGCAACAGATGTACTAACTGATATTCAGAAAGCGTCACAAATAGGTGTTCGAGGAGTACCATTCTTTGTAATCAACGATAAATATGCAATTTCTGGTGCACAACCTGGGGAAGTCTTTGAAAATGCAGTTCGCCAAGTTGCTGAAGAAGATGGCTTGCGACCTAGCTTAAAAATGATGGGGCAAGAGGGTTCAGAAATTTGCACAGACGGTAAATGTGAACTATAAAGTGAAACTTCACTCAATGTTAGTTGAACCAATCGGGCAATTACGGGCAGTTGCTCATCTAGTTATCTTCATGTCTCCTGCTCGAGTCTTGAAGTAATAGCCTTACAGTCTGGTATTGTGGGATAAAGTTAAACAGATAAAAATCAGCCAAAAGTATGAAAGCACATTCGTTGACTTAGGATGTGTTTTCTTTTAAAATCAAATTATCTTGAATTAAAGATAAATGAAATTAGATTATTAAAAAGAGAGTGAGAGATATATTATGACAAACGTATTAGTAGTAAAAGCAAATAACCGTCCTGCTGACCAAGCAGTTTCAAGTAAAATGTATGAAACATTTATGGAAGAACTAAAAGGTTCAGATCTTAACATTTCTGTATATGATGTGTATGAAGAAGATACACCATACTTCGGACAAGACCTTCTTGAAGCATTTGGTAAATTACAAAGTGGTGAAGAATTATCGGATCTACAAAAACGCACACTTGCGGCAAAACAAAAAGCAATGGATGCTATCTCAGCAGCAGATGTAGTAGTATTTGCATTCCCACTATGGAACTTAACAATCCCAGCTAAATTACATACATTTATCGATTATGTATTTGCTGCTGGATTCGCATTCAAATATAATGAAAATGGTAACTTAGTAGGTTTAATGCCAGAGAAAAAAGCAATCTTCTTAAACGCACGTGGTGGTGTTTACTCAACTCCAGAAGCAGCGCCAATGGATATGGGTGTAAACTACATGCGTAACGTATTTGGTGGTATGTTCGGTATGCAAATCATCGATGAAGTAATCATCGAAGGTCACAATGCAATGTCTGATAAAGCACAAGAAATCATTGCTAATGGTTTAGAAGAAGTTAAAGCAGCAGCAAAAGGTTTAAAAGAACTTACTGTTATAGCTTAATAATTAAGAAATAATATGAATCCCGTCGCAAATTAGTGCGTCGGGATTTTTTGTCCATGTTAACTATCAGTTAGCACTATTTAATGGAAGAAGCGGAGTTTTAACGTAAATTATTGTAAGGGCGAATACAATTAAAAAAGAGCGAATAACTCGGCCCAGAGAGCGAATAACTCAACCCAAATAGCCAATAAAAAGCTAGATTGCAATTTAATGCAAAGAAAAAAGCCCACTCGTAGTGAGTGGGCTAATCGGTTAGAATTACTTACGCTGGGTTAGCTTCTAATTCGATTTTGATTTTGATATCTTCACCAACTAGTACGCCACCTGTTTCAAGTGCTGCGTTCCAAGTTAGGCCGAATTCTTTACGGTTGATTTTACCTGTAGCTTCAAATGCTACAACTTCAACGCCCCATGGGTTAGTACCTTTACCGCCGTATTCAACTTCAAAAGTAACAGGTTTAGTAACGTCTTTGACAGTGAAATCACCAGTTAATTTGTATTCGCCTGCGCCTTCAGATTTGATGTCAGTTGCAACGAAAGTCATTTTAGGGAATTGTTCTGCATCAAAGAAGTCTGCAGATTTTAAGTGGTTATCACGATCTTCGTTGTTTGTATTTACGCTGTTTACATCGATTTCAAATTTGATAGATGCACCAGTTAAATCTTCTGGATTTGCATCGATATCAGCTGTAAATGAATCGAATCCACCTTTTACTTTTGAAATCATCATGTGTTTTACTTCGAAACCTAAGTTAGAGTGTGCTGCATCAACATTAAATTTTGTCATTTTAAAATTCCTCCTAAACAATGTTTGTTTTGTTATATTTATCATAATACATTATTATCTTGAAATCAAGATGTATTAATTAAAGATAATAATAGGGTGTGAGTCACGCATTTTTAACAGTAAAAATCATACCGTTATGATTTGGATCTTTAACAATTATATTTCCTTCAACCTCTTCAAATGAAACTTGGCATTCATTTAAGTTTTGTTTCAATTTGTTTAATTCATCGATTGAAGAAAGAATTAATGAATAGTTAATTAAGCCACTTGCAATACTTGGCGATAATGGTGCACCAACACCATTCCATACGTTTGCTGCTATATGGTGGTGATAGCCGCCCGCTGACATGAAGAAAGCAGAGTTCATAAAGTTTGTTTTTAATTCCAAACCAAGTGCTTCTAAATAGAAGCGGCTTAAATTGCCGTTTAGTTCAGAAACAGTTAAGTGCATATGTCCTAAAATAGTGCCTCGTGGAAAACCTGTCCATTCACGTTCAGGATCAAATAATGCCATAATGCCATTAAAATCGACAGGTAATGTATCTGTATCAATTCCACCGTCATCATTAATTGCCCATTCAATTCGTGGTCTGTCACGGTAAATCTCAATCCCATTACCTTCAGGATCTGTTAAATAGAATGCTTCAGAGTACAAGTGATCACCTGCACCGCTAAATGGAGCTTTCATTTCCATAAGATTGCCCACCATATATGCAAGATCTTCGCGACTGGGTACTAAAATAGCGAAATGATAAAGGCCTGTAGTTCGTGGTGGTTTAGGTACCACATCTTCACTAGCTGTTAATATAAGAATAGGTTCAGAACTTCCTGCACCAAAGATGACTTCGGTATGTGATTCGTTTAATAAATTGAAACCCAATGCTTGATAAAATTTCTTTTGAGTTTCAATTGATTGAACACGCAATTGTACATAACCTAATTGCATATTAGGATCTAATTTGAATGTCAAAGTAGTTCCTCCTCTCGAATTCTTTTAACTTACTTTTCGTAACCTACTATAAAACAGTAAATTAATTACGTCAAGTAATTAAGTTACGAAAAGTTTACTTTTTTTTTGATTGTCGGTACAATATAGTTATTAGAGGTGAAAAATATGAAGGAAACAGCACTATGTCCACGATTATCAAAAGCGATGGATTTGATCGGCAAACGGTGGGTTGGTCTAATTTTATATGAATTACTAGAAGGGCCAAAGCGCTTTAACGAAATTGAAACAGCACTTCCTATTAGTGGTCGTTTACTGTCAGAACGTTTAAAGGAATTGGAAAAAGAAGGGCTTGTAGAGCGCCAAGTTTATACAGAAGTACCAGTTCGTGTTGAATATAGTCTTACAGAAATGGGATTAAGCTTAAAAGATGCGATAGATGCTATTGAAATTTGGTCCAAAAGATGGCTTTAAGTGAATTTTGCTTGTAAAAAAGGCGTTGTATATTCATACTTAATGAAGGAAAAGAAAGTATGAAAGGAATGGACTTTCCATTATGAAAGAACAATGGGTCAAAGATTTATCTACGATTGTAAATCCTCAAGATGTTAAAATAGATGAACCACTAAAAAACTATACAATGACAAAACTTGGAGGCAATGCAGATGTATTTGTAATGCCCTCTACAGAAGAAGCAGCAGCTGAAGTTGTGAGATATGCACATCTTCACAAAATACCAATCTTTTTATTAGGGAATGGCTCGAATATGGTCATTAGAGACGGTGGTATTCGAGGTATTGTTTTAAATCTTTCAAAACTAGATCAAATTTGTATTGACGGAACAACTGTCTATGCACAATCAGGAGCGCTTATTATAGACGTTTCAAAGGCAGCCGCTGCCAAATCTTTAACTGGTCTTGAATTTTCTTGCGGTATTCCGGGTTCTATCGGTGGAGCAATGGCGATGAATGCTGGAGCATACGGTGGTGAAATTAAAGATGTCATCGTAAGTTGTAAAGTATTAACACCGACTGGCGATGTATTAGAACTTTTAAAAGAACAATTAGAACTAGGCTATCGCAAAAGTATAATTGCTAAGAATGGTTACTATGTTTTATCTTCTGTCTTCGAATTACAAAAAGGTGACCAAGAAACAATTGATGCAACGATTGCTGATTTAACTTTTAAACGCCAATCAAAACAACCGCTTGAATATCCTTCTGCAGGAAGCGTATTCAAACGACCTCCAGGTAATTTTGCTGGTAAGTTAATCCAAGATAGCGGAATGCAAGGTAAAGGTGTAGGCGATGCGGAAGTTTCTACGAAGCATGCGGGCTTTATCATTAATAAAGGCAATGCAACCGCAAGTGATTACATTGATACAATTCATATGGTTCAAAGAGTTGTAAAAGAAACATTTGATATAGATCTTGAAACAGAAGTTAAAATCGTTGGGGAAGATTTGCCAACTAACAAAAATTAAGACACTATAATATAGAAGCGTTTCAAAGATAGCGCCTTTCGTTAATATATACGGAAGGCGTATTTTTTTACATAGGGAGATTTTAGCAATGAAATTTATATCATGGAATGTAAACGGAATTCGTGCTTGTTTGAAAAAAGGGTTTATAGATTATTTCAATGACATGGATGCAGATTTCTTCAGTATTCAAGAAACAAAATGCCAAGAGGGACAAGTAGAAATTGAGTTACCTGGTTATTATCAATTTTGGAACTATGCACAGCGAAAGGGCTATTCTGGAACAGCTATCTTCACAAAGCATGAGCCACTATCTGTGAGATATGGTGTAGGTGAAGAGGATGCACAAGAAGAAGGCCGAATTATTACGTTAGAATATGAAAATTTCTATTTAGTTAATGTCTACACCCCAAATTCAAAACGAGATTTAGCACGTTTAGAATATCGTGTAGTTTGGGAAGATGAATTACGTGCCTATTTAAAATCATTAGATGACGTAAAACCGGTTATTTACTGCGGCGATTTAAATGTGGCACATGAAGAAATTGATTTGAAAAATCCTAAAGCTAATATAGGTAATTCTGGTTTTACAGATGAAGAAAGAGGTCGAATGACCAGATTATTGAATTCTGGTTTTACGGATTCATTCCGCTATTTATATCCAGATTTAACGGATCACTACACTTGGTGGTCTTATATGAATAAAGTACGCGAACGAAATATTGGATGGCGTATCGATTACTTTATTCTTTCTAATCGTTTACAGGAAAAGATTAGGAAAGCTGAGATACATGACAACATTTTAGGTAGTGACCACTGCCCAATTATGTTGGAAATACAATAAAACAACAGATTAGATATTGAACACTCGTTTTAATAAAAGCGGGTGTTTTTTATTTTGCTTTATGGGATAAAGTGATGCTTTTCCGAATATAGAGAAGTTAGGAGGGATACGTATGGAGAAAAAAAGGAAACGCCCATTATGGAAATGGCTTTTGTATATACTTGGTCCGCTGATTGTTGTCATAGTTGGAGCAACGTGGTATGTCAATTATTATATCGATAAATCTAAACCTCAAATTGTAGGAGAAGTTATTCTAGAAGGAATTGATCAAGATGTTAAAGTGACGAGAGATGAAAAAGGCGTACCTCATATAGATGCAAAAACAGATGCAGACCTTTACCGTGCACAAGGCTATGTACAAGCGCAAGATCGTTTATTCCAAATGGATTTATCTAGAAGAAAAGCAAGCGGCATGCTATCAGAGGTAGTTGGTAAATCTACACTTAAGACTGATAAATTTTTTAGAACCTTCAGTCTTAGAGATGCTGCCAAAAAGTCTTACGATGGCTATTCAAAGGAAGCAAAACAAGTGCTTGCTTGGTATGCAGAAGGGGTTAATGATTTTATCAAACAAGCTAAAAAAGAAGGCACCTTGCCATTTGAGTTTAAATTATTAGGGTATGAACCTGAGCCATGGACAGAAATTGATTCCTTAACTATTGGAAAATACATGGCGTATGATTTAGGTGGGAATTGGGATATGCTCGCCTTTAGACATTGGGCGTTAACAAATTTAACTCCAGACGAGGTGCAAGAGATAATGATACATTATCCTGATAATGCCAAGCCTATTATTGAAGAGAACCTTGCACATACAGTCAAAGTATCTGGTCAATTTGATTCGTCACTTATTCCAAATGAATTTAATGGTAGTAATAACTGGGTTATATCTGGTGACAAAACAAAAAGTGGCAAGCCATTACTAGCAGATGACCCACATTTAGGATTAAGCACACCTTCCGTGTGGTATCAAATGCATCTTACTTCTCCAACGCAAAATGTAAGCGGAGTTATTTTCGCAGGCATTCCAGGGATTATATTAGGACATAATGAAGATATTGCTTGGGGCGTTACAAATGTAGGTCCGGATGTTCAGGATTTATATATTGAAATGCCAAATCCCGATAATCCGACTCAATTCAAATATGAAAACAAATGGGAGCAAGCAAAAGTACGGAAAGAAAAGATTAAAGTAAAGGGTCAGAAGCCTGTAGATTATAAAGTCATTGTTACGAGACATGGACCTGTTATTTCAAATCTGGCATTCAAAAAGGAAAAGCCAACAGCTGTCTTTTCGATGCAGTGGACGGCTTTACAGTCAACCCAGGAATTACAAGCAATTTTGAATATGGACCGGGCTACAAATTGGACTGAATTTGAAAAAGCTCTACAAGATTTCAAGGCACCTGCTCAAAACTTTGTGTTTGCTTCAGCAAAAGATGGAATAATTGCTTATAAAGCAAATGGGCTTATTCCGATTCGCAAAAGAGGAGATGGTCAATTCCCTGTACCAGGTTATTCAGCTGATTATGGTTGGAAAGGGTATATTGATTTTGATAAATTACCGACAGTCATTAATCCAGATAACGGTTATATCGCTACAGCTAATAATAAGGTAGTAGGTAGTGGATATCCATATCATATTACGGATTTTTGGGCGCAGCCATATCGCTTTGAGCGAATCGTAAGGATGTTAGAGGAAAAAGACGATTTCACTGTAGAAGATATGGAGAAAATGCAGTTAGATACGGAGAATTTATATGCGGAAGAATTTTTGCCTAATATGATTCACTCTGTTGAAAAGCAAGGAAAGTTAAAGGATGTTATGAAATTAATGAAAGAATGGGATTACCAAGATTCTATTTCCGAAGGTGCACCACTTGTTTACCATCTATGGATGCTTAATATTCAAAAGCAACTCTTTAAGAAATCCATGCCTGCGGATGTTTATGATATGATGCCTGGAAAATATAATATTGCAGATGAATTGTTACGCCAAGCATATAAAGGAAAACCAGGGGAATTTGTTGATAAGGCTGGCGGCATCGATGAACTTGTAACGAAAGCTTTGCAAGAAACAGTAAATGAAATAAAAGAATCCTATGGAGATGATCTAACAAAATGGCGGTGGGGAGATTATCATCAAGTTGTATTCAAACATCCTTTATCCTCTGCTTCTCCAATTTTAGCTTATCTACTAGATTCAGAGAAAAAACCAGTATCGGGTTCAAAGGTGACTGTTCGGGCAGCTGCCCCAGATAAATCGGGTATCGTTAATCATGGTGCATCCTGGCGATTTGTAGCCGATTTAAGTGACTTATCGAAGGCCTATCATATCGTTGGACCAGGGCAAAGCGGGCATTTAAGATCCAAGTGGTATCATGATCAAGTTGACGATTGGGTGAAAGGAACATATCATGAAACTGTGATCAATGGTAAGATATCAAACGGTTATATACTAATATTGAAAGCAAAGTAATAAGAAAATTAACTTGAAACGGGTACACTCCTCACCATCTTGTGTGTTAGTTAAACCAAGCGGGCTTTTACGGGTAGTTGATCTACTGTTTATCAACATAACCTTGGAGTAAGTCATGGATAGTGGAGTTTTTACTGCTCGTTAAATCAGGTTAAATTGAAGGTGCATTAAGTGTTAAAAAATATGATAGCAGTAGTACTAGGTGGAATGTTGGGCACCTTGATGCGTTATGGTGTCATTCTTAACGTGCCAACTGAATGGATGCTGTGGATAGCAAATGGTTTAGGTAGTTTCGTTATGGGTGTGTTTAATGGTTTATTCACACGTTTTCCACAGTATGCAGGTTGGAAGCTATTTTTGACGACTGGAATGCTCGGTGCATTCACAACGTTTTCCACATTTTCAGCAAGCTGGTTTAAATTAATGCAAGAAAATGTAGTAATGGCGATTGTTTATGCCATCATGATGACTGTAGTATGTATTGTATTAGCATCGTTTGGCTTTTTACTAGCTGCGCCTAAAAAGAAAGCAGGTGAGCGGTGATGATTTGGCTTGTACTTGCTATAGGTGGTGGAATAGGTGCTGCGGCACGTTATGGCGTAGTTTTATGGATGGAGCATAAAGAACAGCCATATTACGTAGCGACATTTATCGTGAATAGTGTTGGTTCATTGTTAATAGGGTTATCACTTCATATCGCAGTAGACCAACAGTTATCCACAGCTTTCTTTGCTACTGGCTTTTTAGGAGCATTTACGACGTTTTCCACATTTGCATTTGATACGGTTAAATTGATACAAGAAAAAGATGGCCGTGGTGTATTCTTGTATCCGGTTTTAACACTATTTGCAGGGATTATCCTGGTAACACTGGGATGGCAAATAATATGAAAAAAGATTGGCTATGAGCCAATCTTTTTTTTATCAAATTCAGCTTTCTTTACAACACGATTTTTTCGTCCAACAGTCGTTTCAGCATGCAATAAAGATTGGTAAATAGATTCTTCAGTGGCTTCAATGGTTGCTTGGAAAAGATCATTCATTAATTTTGAATCATCTCGTACAAATGCTACAGGTTCGCCAATCGATGAAGCTGATTGATGTGGGATTGTATAAGCCGTTGAAAAAGCGATAATAATATCGCCACTGCCATTATGAATGTGTGTGCCTGTGCGTCCAAGTCCAATAGCAGCTCTTTTTGCAAGACGTTTTAATTGGCGATCGCTAACTAGTGCATCAGTTGCAACGACAATGATAACAGAGCCATCAGGTTTTTCGATAGGAGAATCTTGCTGCCAGTTTGCAAAACGACATTCACCAGCATTGCCAAAATTCGTGAGTGACAACACTCCTACTGTAAAACGTTCACCGTCTCGCTCGGCAATTCTTGAAGATGACCCGATACCACCTTTTTGTTCGTAACAAATCATCCCTTTTCCAGCCCCAACAGCCCCTTGTTTGAATGGTGCCTGTTTCGCATTATGTATAGCAGATATAGCGTGTTGAGGCTTCACTGCACGAAGTCGCATGCTATTTAAATGACTATCGTTACATTCACCAATAATAATATTAAGAGAACTAGTTGAATCACCAATGCTCGGATTTTGCTCGAGCATATAATCTAAAGTGCCCTCTAAAACAGCTGCCACACTAAATGTATTGGTAAGCATAATAGGAGACTCCACAACACCCAATTCTTCCACTTGAACAAGTCCAACAGTTTTGCCAAAACCATTTAGCACAAAGCTTGCTGCAGGAACCTTTTGTTCAAATAGATTGCCATCATGTGGCAAAATGGCCGTTACCCCTGTGCAAATCGTATCCTCTTCGTTTATTTTTTCGTATAACGTAACATGTCCAACATGAACATTCGGAACATCTGTAATCAAATTCCAGTGCCCCTTTTTCATAGAACCACCCCTTTTGCTATTTTTACCAATATACCTAATTAGTTACTCTTTCTCAATTCTTTTTAACAATCAAACGGATATTTGAATAACATTTGGAAAACAATTATACTAAGACTATCAAAAACACTCAAACATACATTTGAATGAAGGAAGTGAAGAAATATGGATAAAGAAATGTGTGAAATTACAAAAGTAAATGAAGAAGCAGTTGAAAGAGTTCAAAATCAAATGCCTGAGTTAACAGATTTAGCTCAATTTTTTAAAGCATTAGCAGATGAAACAAGACTCAAAATAACTTATGCTCTAACTATTGAGGATTCACTTTGTGTCTGTGATGTAGCAAACGTTATTAGATCATCAAATGCAACAGCATCACATCATTTAAGGTACTTAAAGGACCATGGTTTAGCAAATTCACATCGGAAAGGTAAGATGGTATATTACGCATTAGCGGATTCCCATGTTAAACAGCTAGTTGAAATTGCTTATGAACATTCGAAAGAAGGCGCATGCAATGAAAAAAACTAACACTCAAGAATATCGATTACAAAATTTGTCCTGTGCTAATTGTGCAATGAAATTCGAAAAAAATGTACAAAGTATTCCTACAGTAGAAGAGGTACAATTAAATTTTGGAGCAGCTAAGCTGACTGTGAAGGGTGATGCTTCAATTGAACAACTATGTGAAGCGGGAGCATTTGATGGCATAAAAGTAGTGCCCGCTTCATCCAGAGAAGAAGTGCATATTCCGTTTTATATGAAAAAAGAAAATATCCTAGCTGGTATTTCGTTATTATTTGTAATTGCAGGTTACTTGATGAGTGTATTGCAAGGTGAGGATCACATAGCAACAATTGGTCTATTCTTTATCGCCATTGTGATAGGTGGCTTTACTATTTTCAAAGATGGGTTTAAAAACTTATTCCATTTTGAATTTGATATGAAAACATTAATGACCATTGCGGTAATCGGTGCGGTCGTTATTGGTGAATGGAAAGAGGGAGCCGTTGTCGTTTTTCTCTTTGCAGTTAGTGAGGCACTTGAGGGCTATTCTATGAATAAGGCAAGACAGTCCATTCGGCAGTTAATAAATATTGCACCAGCTACAGCGCTTGTTCGTCGCAATGGTGAACTGGTCGAATTAGCTACAGAAGATGTACAAATTGGAGATGTCCTTATCGTGAAGCCAGGACAAAAAATTGCTATGGATGGCGAAATCGTTGGTGGAATGTCAACAGTGAACCAAGCACCTATTACGGGCGAATCTATTCCAGTCAAAAAAGCGGTTGGAGATGAAGTTTTCGCAGGTACATTAAATGAAGAAGGCGTTCTTGAAGTTAACGTCACAAAACACGTGAAAGATACAACAATTGCGAAAATCATTACTTTAGTAGAAGAAGCCCAAGCAGAAAAAGCACCTTCTCAAAAATTTGTAGATAAATTTGCGAAATATTACACTCCTGTAATTATTCTTATTGCAATAATTGTAGCAATTGTACCTCCACTGATTGACGGTGATTGGCATCACTGGATTTATCAAGGGCTAGCAGTACTAGTTGTTGGCTGTCCGTGTGCTTTAGTCATTTCTACACCTGTAGCTATTGTTACTGCGATTGGCAATGCAGCAAGACAAGGGGTGCTGATTAAAGGTGGCATACATCTTGAACAGCTTGGACATATCCAAGCCATCGCATTTGATAAAACAGGCACTCTAACAAAGGGTGTACCAGAAGTGACAAACATATTAGCCTTACAAGGCACTTCAGAAGAGCTTTTGATTCGATTAGTGGCAGGCGTTGAACATAGCTCGCAGCACCCTTTAGCAAAAGCGATTTTAAATTATGCAGAAAATGCTTCGATTATCATAGAAAAAGGCATAGATTTTCAATCTGTAACTGGTAAAGGTGCGTACGCAACAGTAAATCATCAACAAATTTTTGTTGGAAGCGTGCAATGGATTCAAGAATTAACTGACATACCAAAAGATATTCTAAAAGAGGTTGAATCACTACAATATGAAGGGAAATCAGTTGTTGTAGCAGCTTCTAAAACCACTTTATTCGGAATCATTGCAATTGCTGATCAGGTTCGCTCAAACAGTAGATATGTATTGCAGGATTTACAATCAATTGGAATCAAGAATACAGTCATGTTAACAGGTGACGCAAAACCAACAGCAGAAACCATTGCAAAACAATTGCATTTAACAGATATTAAAGCAGACTTATTACCAGAAGATAAATTAGAAGCAATGAAAGAATTACAAGAGCAATATGGTTTTGTAGCAATGGTTGGAGATGGAGTGAATGATGCTCCAGCATTGGCGGCAGCGTCTGTAGGTATTGCTATGGGGGGAGCTGGGACAGATACAGCACTTGAAACAGCAGATGTCGCTTTAATGGCTGATGACCTTGGAAAGTTGCCTTATACAATAAGACTTAGTCGAAAAACGTTGCGAATTATTAAAGAAAATATTATGTTTGCATTAGGGTTGAAAATTTTAGCATTACTACTAATCATTCCAGGGTGGTTAACATTATGGATTGCGATTTTTGCAGATATGGGTGCAACATTGTTAGTCGTGCTAAATTCACTACGCTTAATTCGCATTCAAAAATAATACCAATGCAATCGGGGGTTAACAATTGTGAAATTAATCGAATGGACAATGGAAGAACAAGAGCAACTTATTGAGTTTATGACAACAAACGTATGGCCATACCATGAAAATTCCCATCCTGTTCGAGATATTATTGAAAAGGCAATTGATGAAGGTGGCTATGAATCAGATGAATCTAAAACATTTTGGCTTGTTAACGATGACGACCTACAAGTGGGAATGGTGAAAATATATGACCTGCAAGATGACATTCCTCTATTTGACTTACGTATAGCCGGAAAATGGCGAGGAGTAGGTTATGGTACCAAAGCTTTAAAATTAGTAAGTGAATATGTTTTTTCATTGCCGAACAATAAAATACGCTTAGAAGGTCATACTAGACAAGATAATATTGCCATGCGTAAGACATTTGAAAATGCTGGTTTTGTAAAAGAAGCGCATTTACGACAAGCTTGGTATGTCCCTAAGGAAAATGCATATTACGATGCCATTACTTATGGTATTACACGCCAAGACTATTTAGAAGGAAAAACAACACCGGTTAGCTGGGATGACGAGGTCAAAATTGATACGATCAATTATAAAGAGAATTGGGATTTTCCAAGTAGCTTTGAGTCAGAAAGGTTAATCATTAGAATACCTATTATGGAAGATGTAGATACTGTTTGGGAAGCAATCGTACATTCTGCCAAAACATTAAAGCCTTTTATGAAATGGGCACAGACATTGCCTGAAAAAGAAGCAACGAGAGAAAAAATTCGTCAGGCAATTGGTGATTTTGTCACAAGAAAAGATTTAAGATTACATGTATTTCTGAAGGATAGTGGAGAATTTGTCGGTTCTACAGGATTACATAATATCGATTGGACAATTCCAAAATTTGAAATTGGTTATTGGTTAGACGCACGATTTGAAGGAAAAGGCTATATGACGGAAGCTGTTCAAAGAATTTCTCAATTTGCCTTTGAAGAATTAAGAGCTAAACGTCTGGAAATTCGCTGTGATAGTGATAATATTAGAAGTCGGGCTGTAGCAAGTCGTGCACAATTTGAATTAGAAGGTATATTAAAACAAGATAGTAGATCAGCTGATGGAATAACGCTTCGTGATACCTGTATTTATGCTAAGATTCAATAACACTGTTTAAAATGGAAAATTATTGATGCAAAACTTGTTTTCAGCGAGAACCCATCTCATTTATTTATGAATAAAATTCAACTGTTTTGTGCTTATTGTTACGTTTTGTAGTTTCATGTAGTAAACTAGAGAGATAGGATATCGAAAGAGAGGGAATTGAGATGCCGACACCGAGTATGGAAGATCACATCGAACAAATCTATTTACTAATTGACCAGAAAGGTTATGCACGTGTATCGGACATCGCAGAAGCATTGTCAGTTCTTCCTTCCTCTGTTACCAAAATGGTTCAGAAACTTGATAAAGATGGTTATTTAATATACGAACGCTATAGAGGCTTAACTTTAACCGCAAAAGGCTTAAAGTTAGGAAAACGATTAGTAGAGAGACATAGCTTATTGGAGCAGTTTTTAAGACTTATTGGTGTGGATGAAGAACTAATATACAATGATGTAGAAGGAATCGAGCATCATTTGAGCTGGAATTCCATTGAATGCATTGCTGATCTCATACAAGTTTTAGAAGAGAACCCCGATTTTATTCACAAATTGGAAGAGCTAAAAGCTCATACAGGTGAATAATACATGTCATATGAAAGGAGCAAGAAATATGGCAGAATTACAATCAGGTGACGTAGTAAAATTAGTAGTAAAAGAACAACAAGAATCTAAGTATATTTTAACAAACGATGAATTAAATATTCCGTTAAATGCTTCTGAAGTAACAGAGCCGTTAAAGGTTAATGACAAAATAGAAGTGTTTTTGTATGCAGATCGTAGAGGAAATCTATCTGCAACAACAGCTATTCCGCATATTCGTAAAGACGAATATGGATGGGCACGTGTACTACATGTAAAAGATCGTGAAGGTGCTTATATGGATATCGGTACTTCAAGAGAAGTACTAGTCCCTGCTGAAGATTTACCAAAATTAAAACCGCTTTGGCCAGAACCTGGACAACACCTTTATATCACATTACGTACAGACCGTGAAGGCGGACTATTTGGTCGTCTTATTACGGAAGAAAAAGTATTAGAAATGTATGAAGATGCAGAACCAGAACTATTTAATAAGAATGTTTTGGCTCGCCCTTATCGTGTATTGCCAGTTGGAACATTCTTACTCGGTGTAGATAAACCATATCGTATTTTCGTTCATGAATCTGAACGTGAAGCAGAACCTCGTCTAGGCTCAGATGTTAATGTACGTGTTATTGAAGTAAAAGAAGATGGTACTATTAATGCTTCTATGCTTCCACGTAAATACGAACGATTATCGGATGATGCCGAGCAAATCTTTAAGTATCTTCAAGAAGTTGGCGGTAAAATGCCATTTGGTGATAAATCTTCACCTGATGAAATTAAAGAAATGTTCCATATGAGTAAAGGTGCATTTAAACGTGCATTGGGTACTTTGATGAAAGCCGATCGTATCGAACAAGAAGACGGCTGGACTGTAATTAAATAAGTGAACTAAAGAGCAAAAGGAGAAAGTTTTAGCTACTTTCAGAAACTTTTTGCTCTTTTTGACGTATTATTATTGAGGGTCTTATACGTATATTCAAAATTAATAGCAAATAGTCAGCATAAACTGTATACAAATAAGTAACAAAGGGTTTAAGGAGGAAATGAATTAATGAAAAAACAAATCTTTGCTGTGGTAGCAGCTATGTGTTTAACAACAGCAGTAGTTGCGCCAACAACAAGCTATGCGAGTACTAATTCATCGCAATCGTCAGATGAAGTCGTTAATGAAAAATTAGGTGTTCCAATCGTAGTCTACGGTGGAAGTCTATCAGAAAGCGAAAAAGCAAGCGTAAAAAATAGTTTAGGTGTTACAAATAATTCTGATATTCAAGAAATCACAATTACTGGTGCAGACATTGCCAAATATATTGAAAATGGAAATTCTAGTGCACGCCTTTATTCATCAGCTAAAATTACACCGAAAGATGCTGGTTCGGGTTTAGTCATTAATATCGTGACACCCGAGAACATTACTGAAGTAACAGCAGATATGTACTCTAACGCGATGTTAACAGCGGGCATTGAAGATGCAACTGTTGAAGTTG
Organism: Rummeliibacillus sp. NPDC094406; assembly: GCF_044763875.1. NCBI lineage: Bacteria > Bacillati > Bacillota > Bacilli > Caryophanales > Caryophanaceae > Rummeliibacillus > Rummeliibacillus sp. NPDC094406. The sequence continues at coordinate 164,657 of NZ_JBIWGZ010000007.1, forward strand.
CAGCGCCTAAAAAAGTAACGGGTCATTCAGCGTTAGCTGGTATCTACAAAGCATACGAAGTAACAACAGGAAAAAAATTAGACAAAGATCGTACAGATGTAGCAAACCAAGAATTATCAGTTGCTACTGACATTGCCCAAAATTCTGGGGTCGATAACGAAAAAGTTAGTCAACTATTAACAGATATTAAAAAGCAAATCGCAGAACAAAACCCTGCTACAAAAGCAGACGTTGAAAAAATCGTCGATGAACAACTAAAAAAATTAGAAATCAATTTAAGCGATAAAGACCGTCAACTGTTAATCGATCTTATGGATAAAATTAGTAAACTTGATATTGACTTTAGTAAATGGTCTACACAATTGGATGATTTAAGTGGGCATATCAAAGACCAATTAGGCAAGATAAATGAAGATATAAAAAGTGATTCAGGCTTCTGGGCGAGTGTGAAAAACTTCTTCCAAAAAATAATTGATGGTATTAGTAGCATTTTTGGCTAATACTGGTTTAATAAATCCTTATGTAGCTTATGCTATGTAAGGATTTTAAATTTAAAAGTGGAAATGCTCGTTTCGCTTTTATATAACGCATCCGTAATTCTGAATCGAATGAGTTATATTGCAATTGAAATCACGGCGTAAAATACTTGAAGTAAAATTACGTCTACTATCATTACAAGAATAAAATGTGCTAAACTATATTTTAAAATATGGGGGTGTTATTAAATGGAATTTCAATTAAGTAATAGAGGTCATGAAGAATATGCTTTCGAAAATAAAAAAGATGGGCAAGTAGTAGCAGAAATTATTTGGACACAGTTAGGGGATGTCATGGTAGTAGACCACACTTATGTTGATGGTTCATTACGTGGTCAAGGCATTGCTAAGCAATTACTAGACCGAGCTGCAGCTTATGCTCGTGAAAATGAATATAAAATTGATGCGGTATGTTCATATGTTGTAAAAGCTTTTGAAACATCACACGAATATGATGATGTAAAAGCTTAGGTTTAAAAGCAGTGGTGGTTAGCTACTGTGTCCAGATAGAATAGAAGAATCTAAAATGGCTGTCTTTTAAGTATAGAAAATCACTTATAAGACGGCCTTTTTGGGGAAATGAAAAATTTTGAAACTTTTCAGAGTGAGTCACGTATAGTAAGCTATAACAATAAAATAGAGGTGATTGAGTGAAAAGAACAATTGAAATCGTATCTGGAGTTATTGGCTCATTTTTCAATATAATTGCAATTGGATTTATGGGCATTATGCTGATTTTTGTTAATGAATTCCAAAATAATACCCAAGCGCAAGATGAATTCATTGCAGAATTCGAAAAGCAATTATCAGAAGATCCACAATTTCAAGATGTAGACATGCAAAGTTTTTCTGATAGCATGCTGTCAATAATAAACTTTTTTGGACCTACTGCATGGTTTATTATTATATGCTTTATCATAAGCTTTATAGTGGGGATTATAGCTATGGTGCAAGTCGCGAGGGCAAAAGATAAAACGGCAAATTTGGCAGGAGCTATGTTTATTATTGCCGCTGTTTTTGCGGGTATTCTTTCACCTACCTCTCTCATCTATTACATTGCTGCAATTATTTGTTTCGTACGTAAGCCGAAGGTAGAAGAATCTGACTCATCTTATAGTGAACAATCTGTAATATAATACGAAAGGAGTTCTCGCTAAAGCTGTTGCTAAGGAGAACTCCTTTTTTTTTATCCAGCAAAGGTAATAACTTCGAAAGATTTTATCCCGCATTAACGGGCAGTAATACCCCCACCTCAAGATTGAGAGAAAAGCAAAGATGATAGGTGGGGGATAATGCCCGTAAAAGCCCGATTGGTTCGGTCAAACAGGATGTTGGACACTCAGTTGTTGCCACAGGACGTGGCGAAATTAAACTGAGTTCTTTTTTTGTGGGGGATGAAGAAAACCCCACTGATGGAAGTTTCACTTATTTGAATAACTTTCCTTCAACAATACCGATAATGGTATGTCGAATATCTGCAGGGAATTCATCTAAATGGAGAGTATGATCATAAATACGCTTATGCGTGATCATTGCGAGCAATGCGCCGATAATACCTACTTGAAATAGTATTAAATCGAGTTTAGGTAAACTTTCTTCATCCATTCGTTTTATAAGTTCCTGATCTGCAAAGGACATTCTATGAATGTTGGCAATATATTGTTCTGAAAGTTCTGGGTGTATAGCGGATTCATTGAATAGTATTGTATATTGTGGACGATTGTAAAAAACGTTGTCTAAAAGCTCTTCAGTCCATACATGCAAAAGTTCATGATCAGATAAATCATGGTAATGGTTTTCTTCTTGGAAATCTAACCACTTTGGTTCGACAGTTGCTAATAATAGCTCCATCTTTCCTTTAAAGTATTTATACAAAGCTGCTTCAGATACCCCAACCTCTTTTGCGATGATTGAGGTAGAAGTAGCATGGTAGCCTTTTTTATAAAAAAGGTTGCGGGCAGTTTGGACAATCTTCTCTCTTGTTAAAGTTCCTTTTGTTTGTTTATTTGAATGATGTGCCTCATTCATTGAGCATAACCACACTTCCATTAAATACATACATCGTTTCTTTTAATGATAGCAGATAAATAACATTGGCAATAGTCATAGAACTACTTAGCATTAGCATGTATTTAGTGTCGTAAGCAGTTTTTTAGTTAAACGATTGATGTAACGTATTTTATTCGAAAAGAAATAGTATTTGTGGAATAATGGTGCTAGAGAGTGATGCAAAGTGGCATGGAAAGAACAACGCTTTGAAGAACTATCGACTGAAGAATTATACAAAATTATTCAATTACGGATTAATGTCTTTGTTGTTGAACAAGAAGCTTATTATGAAGATTTAGATAATCATGACCAAAATAGTATTCATATTACATATGAAGAAGACGGTAAACTTATTGCATATGCAAGAGCCGTTCCTCCAAATGAAAAATATGAAAACATGGCATCATTTGGTCGTGCAATTGTTCTACCAGAAGCTCGTGGTACAGGTCTAGCACAAGAACTATTAAAAAGAGTCATTGCGGTAACTGATAGAGAATGGTCTGAATATGATTTGTTTATACAAGCACAGGCGTATCTTCAAAACTTTTATGGTAACTTTGGCTTTGAAGCAATTTCTGAACCATATGAGTTTGAATGCTTACCACATATTAATATGGTGTGTAAATGTGACAAATAATTATAATATCGCATGAAAATGTGTATTTTCTAAAAAATGGGGTATAGTTATTTTAGAACGGTAAAATGGGAGGGAATGATGAAGATGGCAAAAGGCAAATCTTTATTAATAGCAGGACTTGCAGCAGGTGCATATGCGTATTTTCGTAAAAAGGAAAATCGTGATAAGGCAGTAGAAGCATTTAGTTGCACAAAGAACAAACTAAATGAGTTTATAGACAAACTCTCTGATTCATCTGTTGAAGTAGCTGGAGATGCAATTAATACAACAACAGCGGATGGCTATGCAAATGCACATCATACTTATAATGATGATGATACCAAAATGATTTATGAAGGTTCTGCAACTGCAATTCATTATGAAAACGAAGAACAACATGAACATTTGAATGGTGTAAAACCACCAAATGATCAAAACTAAGAACATTAAATTCAAAAAAAGACTCAGCATAATTGCTGAGTCTTTTTACATTATATCGTTCTTTAACGATTGATAGTTACTCTTAGTTTTCTTCAGGAAGCATTGTTCCGTATTTTGCTAAGTTTGTGTGGAATAATAATGCTTTTTCTAAAACGTGAGGAGTTTGTCCACCACGTTCTTTTGCTTCTTCGAAATATGCACGAAGAACAGGTTTGAATTTAGGGTGTACACAGTTTTCAATGATAAGTTCTGCACGTTCACGAGGAGCTAAACCACGTAAGTCTGCAAGACCTTGTTCTGTTACAACAACGTCAACATCATGTTCTGAGTGATCAACGTGTGATGCGAATGGAACGACTGATGAGATTTTACCATCTTTTGCATATGATTTTGTAATGAAGATGGAAATACGAGCAGCACGAGCGAAGTCACCTGAACCACCAATACCGTTCATCATTTTTGTGCCTGATACGTGAGTAGAGTTTACGTTTCCGTAAATATCGAACTCAAGAGCTGTATTCATCGCGATTAAGCCCATACGACGAACTAATTCTGGGTGGTTCGAAATTTCTTGAGGACGTAATACAAGTTTGTCTTTGTATTTGTCTAAGTTACCGTATACAGATTCCATTTTTTCAGCTGTCAATGAAGTTGCACAACCTGAAGCAAATTTAACTTTGCCAGCATCGATTAAGTCGAATACTGCATCTTGAAGTACTTCAGAATATACTTCTAAATCTTTGAATTCAGAGTTTGCCATACCACCAAGTACAGCATTGGCAACAGAACCAACACCTGATTGAAGTGGAGCTAATGTTTCAGTTAAACGTTCTTCTTTAATCTCATTACGGAAGAAATCAAGAATGTTGTCTGCGATTTGTTGGGTTTCTGGGTCAATTGGTGTGATTGTAGTTGGTGAATCTGGTTGATCTGTAATTACAACTGCAGCCACTTTATCTAAATCTAAAGGAATACCGATTGTACCGATACGATCTGAAGCATGGATTAATGGAATTGGACCACGTTCACCTTGTGCTTCTGGTACATAGATATCGTGCATACCTTCTAGTTGCGGATAAGAAGCTAAGTTTAATTCGATAATAACTTTATCAGCATTTTGAATGTAAATAGGTGAGTTACCAACAGAAGTTGTTGGGATTAACATACCATCTTCTGTTACAGCTACTGCTTCAACAACAGCAACGTCAATTTTATTAATAGCATTTTGACGTAAATATTCAGCAGTTACTGATAAATGTTGGTCAACAAATAGCATATCTGCTTTGTTAATATGACCACGCATTGTACGATCTAGTTGGAATGGTAAGCGTTTGTTAACGATACCGGCATCAGACATTAAAGCATCAATGTCTGAACCTAAAGAAGCACCTGTGAATACATTTACTTTAAAGTCTTCTGATTTTGCACGTTCTACTAGTGCCATAGGGATAGCTTTCGCATCACCAGCGCGAGTGAATCCACTTAGGCCAAGTGTCATTCCATCTTTAATGATTAGGGCAGCTTCATCAGCTGACATTACTTTTTTTGCAAGTTCGGAATTACGAAGTCTTTCTTCTATTTTTACTGTCACGGAAATCTCTCCTTCTATTTAACGGAAAATTTTATATCAATTCTGTAAAAAGATTCTACTTGGAGTATAAGTTATTAGAATAATTATATAACCAATTTTAATATTATCACCGAATTGTCACATTTTGTTTATAAGCGCATGAAAGGGTTTAAAAAACGAATCAGGTAGAAATTTGTCGAGTAAAAGAGAAAAGGAGTTGTACCAAAATAGTTTTGGTCAACTCCTTTATAATATCAGCAGAAATTATTCCTAGAATCCTAAAGAGCGGCGGAAATAACTTGCATAGCGTTGGCTAACAGGAATTCGTGTGCCGTCCTTCATAATTAGTAGGAATGTAGAATGTGAATCTGGTTGAATTTCTTCGATAAAGTCAATGTTCACGATATATGAACGGTGGCATCGAATAAAAGTATCAGGAGATAAGAATAACTCAAGATCACTTAAATTTAAACGATGGTAACCTTCTTTTTGCATAGTTTTGACGAATGTTTTACGAAGTTGAGTTTCTAAATAAATGACTTCATTATGTTTTACTGGGTACCAACAGTCGTCAATTTTAATCGTGATGTAATTTGTTAAGAAAGGAGATGGTTTTTGTGGGAATATTGCTGTGATGGCACCCTTTGTTTCCCCTTCTTCCATTAATGGAATACTCATTCCATAATAAGGAATACCGAATACTTCAGGCTCAATGAAAGAATTTATTTTTTGTCCATAGTCAATTGCTTTTTGAGTTGCAGAACCTTCTGGTATTTCGTCACCGGGTTTTATCTTCAAGTCAATTTTCTTACTTGGTTGATAATATAAATATTTTTTTGTATCTGAAATAACGATTGAAGTGTTATCAGGGAAGAATTCCTTTATAACTTGTATCAATTCCTCGATAGATCGTGGATCCATTAATTCCTACCTCGTTTCTTTCCATTCTTAAAAGTTCTTTCACAACATATTACTATAGATTAATTATTAAATTAAGTATAGCTAATAATTGTATAGGTTCATACATAAAATGTGACAGAATTTGTCCATATTAATACTATAGTTTGATACATTCCAAAAATAAAGATAAATATTTCATAAAGAACATATTTTTAATTTTTCATTTATTTGATAAAAATAATACTTTTTTTGCATAAAATCCATTTTCCAATTGTATATTTATTGAGAATAAGGTCCCATTACAAAAATACGTAAAATTTATTTATATCTGGGTAATAAAACTATTTTCATATTACCATTTTCGTTATATAGTAAGAATAATGTAATAAAAAAGTATGTGACTTTATAGAAAGATGGGGAGTTTATGCTACAACAACAATATTCCATTTCAGAGGCTATTTCTAAAAGGTATTTCCAAGAAATTGAGACGATGAATCACTACGAGGGCATAGAGAGATTCTTCGATATTGAGGCTCAATTATTGCGAGAAGTATATCAATTGGAAGCAAAAGCTGCGAAAGATTCGTTGCGCGAATTACTTGATATATTATCAGTGCGTTCGGGAAAACAGTTTTTTAGAGCAATCAGACATTATTTTGTTATCTTATCATCCGTTGTTACAAGAAAATTGATTGAGAATCAAGCGCCATCTAAGAAAGTTTTTGCTTTTAATGTTGCATGCGTAGAGATGATTGACGATCGCTTAAATGATGCAGAATATTTACAATTTGCAGATGAATTAATTGAATTCTACATTTATGTCATCTCAGAAAGAAAACAACCTTCATATAAGCACCAAACAGTCAATAAAGTTATTATGTACATCGATGATGAGGTTGAAACAGATCTATCAGTAGAAGATATTGCACTGTACTTTTCTATTAGTACAAGTCACTTATCTCGTATTTTTAAAGAACATGTAGGTATTACATTAGTAGAGTACTTAAATGTTCGTAGAGTAGAAGAATCTCAATATTATTTGCGACATACTAATAAAAGTATTTCTGATATTTCGGAACAGTTTCATTTCTGCAACCAAAGCTACTATACTCGCATCTTTAAAAAATACGTTGGCATCACACCAAAGCACTTTAGAGATCGTCCAGATTACGAATATTTTCGCTTCCAATTACCTGAAAGACTTTTATAATGAAAATAATTACATATAATTTATGCTTTGCATGACTTTGATTTGATTAGTATCCTTTAAATAATGTATACTTCAATATAGCTTGAGAAATTGTAGGTGAAAATATTGAAGAAGAAACTTGGGTTAATCTCGATGCTTGGTTTAGTGCCATTTGTGCTAGCTGGCTGTGATTCAGTGAAGAACCAAGAAGGCTTTTTTTATAGTACTTTTGTAAAACCAATGGAGTTCCTGTTAGATTTCATCGGTAATGATGTATTTGCCGGTAATTACGGTGCAGCTATTATCACAATAACTGTTCTTGTTCGTTTAATATTGATGCCATTCATGCTTAAAAACTATAAGAATCAACAAGGCATGAAAGAAAAAATGGATAAATTGAAGCCAGAAATGGACGAAATCCAAAAGAAATTAAAAGCAGCAAAAACAAAAGAAGAACAAATGGCATTGCAACAAGAAATGATGGGCTTGTATAAAAAGCATAATGTCAACCCTATGAATATGGGCTGTCTTCCTGTTCTTATTCAAATGCCGATTATCATGGGCTTGTATTATTCGATTTTGTATTCTAGTGAAGTTCAAGCGCATCACTTCTTATGGTTTAAACTAGGTCAACCAGATGTTGTGATGACGATAATTGCTGGTATAGTTTATTTTGTCCAAGCACAAGTATCATTATGGACGGTACCGGAGCAACAAAAAGGTCAAATGAAGATGATGATGTACATTTCACCAATTATGATTATGTTCATCTCGTACTCTAGTATGGCGGCATTACCACTATACTGGTCAGTCAGTGGTGCCCTTTTAATTTTCCAAACATACCTAGGCCGTAAATTCTATTCAAAACACCCTGAAAAAGCAGTAAAAGAAGCTGCAAATGCACCAGTAGAGAATAGAAAACTAACGCCAGCAGAAAAACAAGCTGCAAAATCAACGAAGAATAAACCAAAAAAATAGGTTTAAACTAAATCGGGGCAAACTTTGTCTCGATTTTTTATTTTAAAGATTACAAGCCCTAATAAGGGAAAAAAGCCTACCTGTCGTGTGGAGCTGGATAAGGAGGATTATTACATGAACTTAAAAATAATATCAGGTGTACTTGTAACGATTACGAGTATACTTGCCGTCTTTTTTGTCATTAAACAAAACTTTAACCTAGCTGTTCTGTTCATATCACTAATGTTTACCATTACAAATACATTCCGTGCAAAAGATATGGCAAGACAAGGTTATGAGAAAGAAGCAAAATGGATGAAAGCTATGGCAACTTTTTTCGGAATTGCTACTCTAGTTGTATTAGTTATGATTATTTTTTAGTATAAAACGGTATCAATGCATCTTGATGTATGATATCGTTTTTTTGTATAGTTAAGTGACCGTAGTATTGGTTATTTGATTTTTGTATTTTATAGATATAGAAATAATGTTTATGTTAAAAGTTTGATAGAGGTGTATAAAAGTGAGTAAAAAAAAATATTATAGATTTCCAATTGCTCTCGCATCGATTGTTGCTATTTCTGGTAGTCTATTAGCAGGTTGTGGTGGTCAAAAAACGGAAGACCATCCTACTAAAAACGAACAAAAAGCAGTGACACATGATACGACTGCTGCTACAACTACTGAGAAGGAGCAAAAGGTGGATGCGGGCGGTTATATAGAGGATCAAAAGTTGCCTAAGAAAGCGACGTATATTCAAGGTATTCTGGTGGCTAGTAAACAATATCCATTACCAGCTGATTTTGCACCAGGAGAAAATGTTGAAGCCCGTGAAGCTTTTGAAGAGTTAAATGCAGCAGCTTTATTAGATGGCTTTAAATTTAATGCCTTTAGTACATATCGCTCTTATGATAGACAAGTAGAGTTGTATGATGCATATGTGAAACGGGATGGTAAAAAAGCTGCCGATACTTACAGTGCACGTCCGGGGTATTCTGAACATCAAACAGGCTTAGCTTTTGATATTGGAGAAGTTGGAAGCGAAGAAGATTTTGCTGACAATAAATTTGGAGATACCGAAGCGGGCAAATGGATTGCAAAAAATGCCCATAATTATGGTTTTATCATGCGTTACCCAGAGGGGAAAGAAGATAAAACAGGTTATATGCACGAATCTTGGCATTTCCGTTATGTTGGCAAAAAGATTGCTACAGAAATTTATGAAAAAAATGAAACATTAGAAGAGTATTTAGGCATTAGTAAATAATGATGATAATGAAAAAGCTTAAAGTACGGAAATCATTACGTACTTTAAGCTTTTTGTTTTATATCCGATTAAACGGGTTCTATACTAATTTTCTGGTATATGTGAAAAACAAAGGTGAACGTGTAATTGTTCATGCAGATTTTCCTATTCTTTTATAGAATCGGAGAAAGTAAGCGAGAAATTGACTCTTTCATTTTAATAATGCGTGAACGGTTTGCATATAATTCTGGTGTAAGTTCGGTTGATAATAACATATCTTCTTCAAACAGTTCTGCTAGTTGATGTGAAGTGTCACGGTGGTATATGAATGCATTTACCTCAAAGTTAAGTTTAAAGCTACGGAAATCAATATTTGCTGTACCGACAGTAGATGCTTCATCATCGATGACAATCATCTTTGTATGCAAAAAACCATTTTCGTAAATATAAATTTTAGCTCCTGCATTAATCAATTGACCAACATAAGAATACGTTGCCCAATAAACAAACATATGATCAGGTTTATTAGGAATCATGATTCGAACATCAATTCCTGATAAGCAAGCAATACGAACGGCATCCATAAAACTATCGTCTGGAATAAAATATGGTGTTTGAATATAGATATATTTTTTCGCCATACCAATTAATTTTAGATAACCATTTTTAATTTGTTCCCATTCAGAATCTGGGCCACTTGATACGATCTGTATACCGACTTCACCCTTACGAGCAATAGTAGGAAAGTAATGATCAGAGTACTGAATATCTTTTGTATTAGAAGCTTGGTTCCAATCCAATAGAAAGCGTGTTTGCATTGGGTGAACTGAACTACCTTCAATTCGTAAATGTGTATCTCGCCAATAGCCAAACCTTTTTTTTAAGCCTAGATACTCATCACCTACATTAAATCCACCGATATAACCGATACGTCCATCAACAATGACAAGTTTACGGTGATTTCGATAGTTCATACGAGGGTTAATAAGAGGAAGTATAGAAGGAAAGAAGACCTCTACTTCTCCACCGGCTTCTATTAGTTCTTTGAATTGTTTTTTATGTACACCCCTTGAACCCATTTCATCATATAAAAGGCGAACTTTCACACCTTGTTTCGCTTTTTTTATCAATGATTGTAAAATGCGTGTACCTAAATGATCCAGCTTAAAGATGTAGTACTGAATATGAATATGGTGTTTTGCAGCATCAATATCTTTTATTAGTTTTTTGAATTTATCTCTACCATCACTATAAATCATGATTTCATTATCTTGTGTAAGTACTGCGTGATTTGTTGTTAAATTCATGTAGATTAAATCTTCATAGTGTGCTGCATCATCTAATCGATAGTCAAAAGTACCTTCACGGATGGCATCCATTTGATAATCAATTAGTTTATCAATCCCTATTTTCTTTCGGCCTTCCCATCGGAAGAGATGTTTTTTACGAAGCTGGCGTCCTAACAGTAAGTACAAAATAAATCCTACAACAGGTAAAAAGAATAGTACAAGAATCCAAGCCCATGTGGAACTAGGATCTTTTCTTTCTAAAAAAATAATAATGGCAGCAAGGAAAATATTTAAAACCAAACTTGTGGAAATACTTATAGATAATAAAGCGGCCGTATCCATTTATTCACCTTCTTCCATAATCTTTTCTTAAGTATAACGTATATAACAGTTATTAAGAAAGAATTACAAGCATTACTACATATTAATAGAAATTTAATTTTTTTGTTGTAATTAAAAACCTACTTGACCAATAGGATTTATTAGTATAATCTAATAATTGTATTTTTTATAGAAAATTAATTAGGGGGAAATATTATGAATATATTTTTGATTGTTCTCAATGTAGTAGTTTTTGTAATGCTCATTGGTTTACTCATAATGATGAATAAAAAACATGTTTCATTTTCTAAACGAGTATTCACAGGTTTAGGGCTGGGTATTGTTTTCGGCTTAATATTACATTTCACATACGGACCAACATCAGAAATCGTCATGAAATCTGTAGATTGGTTTAGCATTGCAGGTTCAGGATATGTAAAACTTCTACAGATGGTAGCAATGCCATTAGTATTTATTTCAATTATTTCAGCATTTACTAAAGTGGTAGTAGGTAAAAGCTTTGGCAAAATGGCAACGCTTATTTTGTTTATGTTAGTAGGGACTACAGCAATTGCTGCATCTGTCGGAATTGCTTCAGCATTAGGATTCCATTTAGATGCAACTCAACTTGTGCAAGGTGATGCAGAACATGCACGTGCAGCTGAAATCGTTCAAAAAACACAAGACATGGGCGATAAAACAATGCCTCAACAAATATTAGACTTATTGCCAGCAAATCCATTTTTAGATTTAACTGGTGCTCGATCATCATCAACAATTGCTGTTGTTATTTTCGCAGCGTTTTTAGGTTTCGCATATTTAGGAGTAAGACGAAAAGATGAAAAAACTGCAGACTTGATTAAAACTGGTATTGATGCAATTTATGCACTTGTGATGCAAGTTGTTAAAATTGTCTTACGATTGACTCCATTCGGTATTTTAGCAATTATGACCTCAACGATTGCTACATCAGATTTCGGTGCGATTTACAATTTAGGTAAATTTGTTATAGCTTCATATGTGGCACTAGCAGTAATGTTTGTAGTTCATATGATTATCATTGCATTAACAGGTATGAGCCCAATCACTTATATTAAGAAAGTAGCTCCTACATTATTATTTGCATTTACTTCTCGTTCAAGTGCAGGTACATTACCACTTAATATTCAAACTCAAACAAAACGTTTGGGTGTTTCTGAAGGTATCGCAAACTTTGCAGGATCTTTTGGTGTTTCAATTGGTCAAAATGGTTGTGCTGGGGTGTATCCCGCAATGCTAGCTATTATGATTGCTCCAAGTGCTGGCATTAATCCATTAGATCCAGGATTTATCGCAACGTTAATCCTTGTGGTAGCAATCAGTTCATTTGGTGTTGCAGGTGTTGGTGGCGGTGCAACTTTCGCAGCCATTATTGTACTTTCCTCTATGAACCTACCAGTAGCTTTAGCGGGTGTATTAATCTCTGTTGAACCGCTGATTGATATGGGGCGTACAGCACTAAATGTTAATGATGCTATGGTTGCAGGTGTTACAACTGCTCGTATTACAGGAGAATTAGACAAAGATGTTTATAACTCTAAAGAAGCTCAAGATTTAGCTGAAATTTAATCGGATACGAAAGCCCCCGTTCCTATTGGCGAAAAGGAGCGAGGGCTTTTTGCTGAAAATAAGACTATTATATTTGATCTGCTTTTTGGCAAAGCATGTCGTATGTTTGATTTATAAATTTTTTGTAAGGGGTATCGATAAATGGTGCAATAAAATCAACGCCTTTTTTTGCTTCCTCCAATGCTTTAGAGAGATGTCCTTTTTGTTCATAGCAAAGAGCTTTATAAGAATAGACTTCTGCAAGCATTGATAAATCATAAGGATGATGCAAATAGGGAGGGACTTCTTTAAATTTTTCTAATTCTTGTAGGGCTTCATCAATAAGGGATAAATAATATAAATTCTTTCCTTTTTCAAAAAGGTAGAAATAGGTTGTATTTATAAAATCTTCAACCTCAAGTTTGGCATACTGTTCAAGTATTTTAGATGCTCTTTCGTAATCGTGTGCAAAAGAATTATAGTAATGAATTTGTATTAGGAACATGTAAGAGTACGATAGTTTGTCCTCAGCAAAAGTAGCATATTGTTCTAATTTATTGAAATAATAGGTTCGATCATCATCATCACCATCCATTATTGCTTGATAACAGGCAACACGATAAATATCATCTATTTTATAAAATAATCGATTTTTCTTCGATAATTGTAATCCTTTTTGTAAATAGTCTATTCCCTTTTTGCGTTCACCTATTCCTAAATAAGTTACAGCAATATAGTAGAGCAAATCCAGTGTTGTGATCGTATCGATCATATAGTGTTTGGATTTTGCCTCTTCCTCAGTAGCTAATCCTACATTTAAAGCCTGTTCATAATTATGATCATTAAAATAAATCGAAAATCGGAGAATCCCCATTTTCATCCATTCATTCATCATGTTCATCTCTTTGAACATAGCTAGACCTCTCTCTAAACTTTGTTCCCAGTTGTCCATTTTTAAATCAGACAGCACATCCGCATAGTAAAATAATAATTTTCCCGACTCATAACAAACTGGTAATTCCTCTATATACGGTTTTATTAAATGGGCAATTTCGAGACGTGGACCATCTTCAAAGTTTGTATTGTCATTATAAATCTCTTCGACTTTCTCTAATGTTTTACGCAATTCCACAACACTTACTTCTTCTAATAAAGAACTAACGTCAACCTGTAGTTGGTCAGCTATATATTGTAAGGTTTCCATAGAAGGGTTTGCTTTATCATTTTCAATAAGACTTAACATACCTTTTGTAATATGATTACCAGCAAGTGCTGCCAAGGTCATTTTTTTTTGTTTTCGTAATGTACGTATTCTGTTGCCAAGAGTATCCATGGAAACACCTCTTTTCTTTTGTTTAATTATATTAAACTTTCGCTTGCAAAGGAAGCCTTATGCATGATATTATTTGTTTAATAAAATTAAACTTTTTAATCGGATTAAACAATAAGAAGGAGTGGAGAGAGAAATGGAAGAGGCATTAAGGTTGAAAAAAGCGACATATCACTTATGGACATTTACAATTAGCAAGATTATTTCAATATTAGGTTCCAATGTGTTAGCATTTGGCATTAGTCTTTACATTTTGAAAATGACGGGTTCTGCTACAAGTTTTGCGGTTAATTTGATTTGTTCGATTTTGCCACGCGTCATTTTGTCATCAATAGCAGGCTCATTAGCTGATCGATATTCGAAAAAGGTGATTATCTTAACGTCACAAGCTGTTACTGTATTGTTAATGGGTGGGTTATTAATATATGGTTATATATCTGGAATTACCGTTACATCTATTTACGTAGTAACCGCACTTTATGCAATAACTTCTACGTTTAACAGTGTAACTTTTTCATCATCCATTGCTTGTTTAGTAAATGAGGAACGAATTCAAAAAGCGATGTCATTTAACCAAATGTCCATGTCAATCGCTGCAATAGGAGGCCCGGCAATTGGTGGTATGATGTATGGTTTTGTTTCCATTGAAGTCTTTTTAATGGTGCATATGGTAGCATATTTGCTTGCGTTCTTATTAGAAGCAACAATGGACTTCAAGCTATATAGTAAAAAAGGAGATGAAACGGAAGTAGAAACTGGAATGTTCCAAAGTTTAAAAGAGGGCTTCCAATATGCAAAATCAAAGAAAGCAGTTTCCACAATACTATTGGTTGCTTTATGGGTTAATTTCTTTTTCTCAGTACTCAGTGTTGGCGGTACATTTATCTTAGTCGAAGTGTTGAAGATAAAATCCCAGCATGTAGGTGTAATTCAATCAGCTGGGGCTGTTGGAATGTTAGTTACTTCAATTTTTCTTTCTACAAGAAAACAGGCAAAATATCCTTTATTACAATCTAAACGATTTATTTTATTGATGGCTATAACATTAGGTTTAACAGCAATTCCTTTATGGATAGCCTTTACCTATAGTGTAAACGTAACTTTTTATATTATGATTTTCTTTAGTTTTTCGGTGTTTGGAGTCTTTGTGAATACTCCAATCGGTGTCATGATGCAAACTGAAGTGGAAGAGTCCTATCGAGGTCGAGTGCTTGGAATATTGGAGGCAATGGCAATGGGGATGATGCCTTTAGGAACAATTATCTTTGGCATATTATTTGATCATGTCGAACCACAATGGATTTTATTGGGATCTTGTATCGCATTATTAGCAATTACATCATATATGATGCGTTCATCAATCATAAAACAAATTTATCCTGAATTGACAGACGCTAAAACGGACTTAAAAGAAAAAGTTCAGCACACATAAAGAATGCTGAACTGTCATTAGAACATTACGCTTCGTTTTGCTGGCGTAATGTTTTTTTGCTTGATTTGAATAGTAAAAGAATAAGGATACTTAATAATGCTAATGTACCTGAAATTTCATATACGACATTTGCTTGTTTTGTTAAGATCCATGTAAAGAATAATGGTCCAATGATGCGCCCCATGTTATCCATGGAATAGGCAAGACCAGCTGCAGTTCCGTATTTCCCACCAGCTTCTTTAGAAGAAAGGGAAGTATTTAATGTACGTGCTAATGCATTTCCTGCGGTGAATACGCAAAGTGCAAGACCAGCAAATGCTAAACTTTTTGTAAATGGGAACATGAATAAGCCGAGTGCAGTAACGACTTGCGCACCAATAAGCCATTTAACCTCTGTACCATCCTTAATATGGCGTACAAGACCACCTTGAATCATGAAATCTACAAATCCACTAAATAGGAATAGAGAACCTAATTGTGTAGCTGTGATGTTAATCTTATCCATTTGGAATAATTGCAGTGTGGATTCTACACCAGCAAGTAAAAACGTCACCAAAAAGGAGAAGAAGAATAAATAACGTACACGATATTTAAATAGTGTAGAAGCACCTTTTGGGACAATAGATCGTTTTTGTGTATCTGCATGACGTTCTGGTTCCTTTAAAACGATCATTGCATAGATGAATAGTAGGAAGATTAAAATACTTGAAACTGTAAATGGTGTACTTAAACTTATTTTTCCTAGTAAACCTCCTAATGCAGGCCCAAAGATAAAACCAAGACCAATTGACATCCCCATAAAGCCCATATACTTATTGCGATTTTCCTCTGTAGACATATCACCTATAAATCCAGTAACTGCAGTATATAAAGCACCTGAGAATAACCCACCGATAATTCGGGAAATATAAAGCATTGTTAATGATTTCATAAATAATGAAATCATTAAGAAGCTAACACAGAATCCGAGTAGCCCTATTAAAATTAGTTTTTTTCGTCCCATTTTGTCGCTTAACATTCCCCAGAAAGGAGCAGTAAAGAAACTTGCAAGAGAGTAAATTGTTAACAAGCCACCAACATGCATTTTAGCAAAACCTTGTTGAACAACCACCTCTGGCAAAATGGGGATAATTAAGCCAAATCCTAGGTACACAAAAAATTGAACTGACATCAACAAGATGATGGATTTTTTCATAATAACCCTGCTTTCTGTATACGAATGTAATCAAATACAGTTTACCCTTGAGCGAGTGAAGTAACACACAATAAAAAGAAGGGGGCAAACTTAAAATATGTTTTATACGAATAGTATAGAACGAAAGATAGTTTAATACTAAAGTTTTATATTTGGCAAATAGAAAGTGTCAAAAATGAAACGTTGTAGCGAAAATTGTATATCTAAATATGCCCATTTCAAGTTATTCTTATTTCAATTGGGTCTCGACAATGATACAGTTTCGCTATTTAGTCGTTATTATTCACTCAATATTGAGGCTTTTATTCGCTGAATTTGTATAGTGCTATAATAAAAGTGATTAAGATAAAGGAGGAATCGTAACGATGGAAATTACAGCAATCGCTACTATTAAAACAAACGAAGGTACACAATCCATTCTTGACTTAGATATTCCTTTACTAATTGATTTGGTGCCTGCACGTATATTTAAAGTAAATCAAGTATTAGAATCACTTGGACATGCTAATGTTGAAGTTGAATCTGTAAATATGGAAGAATATAAAGCTAAAAGTACAGTAAATGGTACTAAACAAGATACAACTGTTGAATTTAGTTATGCTTTACGCCACGGAGATCGATTATTCGAATTAACTGAACTTCATGGTATTCTTAAATAAAAAATTATATAGAAAAATGGGGCATATCAAAAAAGATATGCCCCATTTTTTATCCCACATTAACGGGCAGTAAGACCCCACCTCAAGATTGAGGAAGACCACTGAAAAAGTGAAGTAATACAAATATTTATAGTATATATCTGCTGTTGAATGAAGTGGAATTAGCTCCGCTTTCCGTGGGCGAACTTACGAGCCTCCTCGCTGCGCTGTGGGGTCTCGTCTAGCTCGTTTTCCCACAGGAGTCTCCGCTAATTCCACTTCAACGAAGATAGCTATCTCAGATTTTTATCATAAATTTACATCTATTTTTATTTTTTTAGTGACCACAGATTGAGAGATCAAACGAAGAAGGTAGGTGGGGATGGCCCCACTGATGAAAGTTTCACTTTATAATCGAACTCGTTGTAATCGTAGAGCATTTAATACAACTGATACAGAGCTAAATGCCATTGCTGCACCTGCTAGCCAAGGCGCTAGTAATCCAGATGCAGCGATTGGAATACCAATAGAGTTATAGGCAAGTGCCCAGAACAGATTTTGTTTAATATTACGAACAGTTAATCGACTCATTTTAACAGCATCAACTACTTTTAAGAGATCGCCTTTCATAACGGTAATATCTGCAGCTTCAATGGCAACATCTGTACCTGTTCCCATTGCAATACCGATTTCAGCTTTCGCAAGTGCTGGTGCATCATTAAGTCCGTCCCCAACCATGGCAACATGGCGATTTTCCTTTTGAAGTCTTTCTACTTCTGCAGCTTTTTCGGTTGGTAATACGCCAGCAATCACATTGCTAATCCCTACTTGTTTTGCAATAGAAGCGGCTGTTTTAGCTTGATCACCTGTCAACATAATTGTTTCGATACCCATTTTTTGAAGTTTATGAATGGCATCTTTAGAAGTTTCTTTCACTTCATCTGCCACTGCAATTGTTGCAACATGTTGATGATCAATGGCTGCATACATAACTGTTTTACCTTCATCTTCAAAATTGCTATCGCAATTAATAGTAATATCGTAATTTGTAAATAATTTTCTTGTTCCAATTATAATTTGTTTGTTTTCAACGGTTGCTTCAATTCCTTTTCCTGGGATAGCTTTAAATGTTTGAACAGTAGGCAATACGCCATAATCTTTCCCGTACGTTGTAATAGCAGTTGCGACTGGATGCTCAGAATTCCTTTCTGCTGCAGCAATAAGGGGAATGATGTCGTTTTTCTCGTACTTATTAAGCACTAAAAAATTTGTAACAACAGGTGTACCCTTTGTAATCGTGCCAGTTTTATCGAATACGATTGTGTCAATCGTATTGGTTTGTTCCAGTGCTTCGGCTGTTTTGAAGAGAACTCCATTTTCTGCTGCACGACCTGAGCCTGCCATTATAGATGTTGGTGTCGCCAATCCAAGTGCACATGGACAGGCAATCACAAGAACAGCAATCATTCTTTCAAGTGAGTGTGTAAAGTTGCCATCTGTAAAAAAGAAATAGCTAGTGATGAAAGTGATAACAGCTAAAGTGACAACAACAGGAACGAAGATAGCTGAAATCTGATCAGCTAGTCGTTGAATAGGGGCCTTAGAAGCCTGTGCTTCTTCAACAACACGGATGATATTTGAAAGAACGGTATCTTTCCCAACTTTTTTTGCTTGTATTCGTAATGTCCCGTTTTCATTTAACGTGGCTGCATAGACAGTGTCACCAGTAGATTTATCTACGGGTAAGCTTTCGCCTGTTAGCATGGACTCATTAACAGCAGAATTTCCAGAAATAACTACTGCATCTACTGGAATAGACGCACCAGGTTTAATAATTAAAATATCTTCTAATTGTACTTCGCGAATCGGAACTTCCAATGGTGTACCATTTCGTTCGACAAATGCAGTTTTAGGTTGTAATTTGATTAATTTTTTAATGGCATCGGATGAATGGCCCTTCGCACGTGCTTCAAATAACTTACCAAGTAAGATTAATGTGATTAATATTGCGCTCGTTTCGAAATATAAATCGAGATGATGCATACCAATGTGTTCACGGTTTTTGAGTACTATATAAACACTGTAAAAATAGGCAGCAGATGTTCCTAATGCAACAAGAACATCCATATTGGCACTTTTATTGCGAAGCGCATAATAGGCGCCTTTATAAAATTGCCAACCAATACCAAACTGCACTATGGTAGCAAGAGCCCACTGAACATATGGATTCATCAAAAAATCAGGAACATAAACACCCTTTGTGAATGAAAAATGTGCAAACATAGTCCACAATAATGGTAAAGAAAATATTGCTGAGATGATGAATACACGTGTTTTTCGTTCAATTTCTAGTTCGCGGTGATCTTTTTCATTATTTTCTTGATGAACGACAGCATCATAGCCAAGTTTTTGAATTTTTGCTATAAGTGCATCTTCGTTAAGTTGTGCACTATCAAAGGAAACATGCCCAGTTTCAAGAGCTAAGTTAATAGTTGCTTGTTCCACGCCTTCTAGTTTATTGAGGCCACGTTCAATACGAGCTGAACATGCAGCACAAGTCATTCCTTGGATATCAAGTGTTATTTCTTTGTTTTTAGAGTTAATAGTTGCCATTAATAAACAACTCCTTTATATACCTATGTGGGGTATAAAATTATGCGAAAAATAACTGCAAAAATGCAGTCATTAAAAATTATTTTACTACGTAGCCTTCTTCTTCAATTGCTTCTTTAATGTTTTCAGTCGTTACTTTTAAATCGTCAAAGGCTACATCTACTAAACCTTGTTCTAAGTTTACATTGACAGTTTCAACACCGTTTAATTCACCAACACCATTTTCTACTGCTTTGACACAATGTCCACAAGACATGCCTTCTACTTTTAATTGAATTTTTTCAGTCATGTTGAAACACTCCTTATTTTCTCATTAGTTTTTGTATGGTTGTAATTAGCTCATCTAGTACAGCATCGTCGCCTTCAGTTAATCGATCTTTTACACAGCCTTTTAAATGACCATCAAGTAAAACTTTGGCAACGCTGTTTAACGCAGATTGTGTAGCGGATAATTGAGTGATAATATCGTCGCAATATATATCCTTCTCGACCATGCCTTTAATACCACGAATTTGGCCTTCAATACGATTTAAACGAGTAGTTAAATCCTTTTTGACATGTTCGGGATGGTGACTTTTACGACAAGAAGGGTTGATACATTCTTCAGTCATAGACGCTCGCCTCCTTTTGTTTATACTATAACATACCTTATAGGGGTATGTGAAGTGCTTAATATTATTTAATAAAAAATTAACATTCAATCCGTGAATAATGTGGTATGAATAATATAGGCAAGAAATTGTAGTAAAGGGAGGTCCTTTTGTATAGTGTAGCGATAAAATATTGCTATAAGATAATGATGCCAGTCAAAAGTATGATTGTAAGTTGACAATGAATATAGTATGATATATATCCATATTATTTATGTAACAATATTGAAAAATTTAAAACGTAAAAAAATGTTATGATAATAAGGGATACATAGTGAACTATTTGGTTATTATTAAAAGTAGTGGCAACCTATAGACGGTTGCTACGTCATATAAATATAAGAAATAGAAGAGGTGGAAAGTATGTCAAGAGATGTAGATGTAACAAAAATTATTGCGAATTTATCAAAACTTGGCGTTAAGGCAACGACTACTAAGTCTCGCTTAGAATTACTAAAAGCATTAGCACCACCAAAATCAGCTCCACAAACTCAAAATTAATTTAAAAACATCATTCAACTTCGACCAAAAAGTCGAAGTTTTTTATTTAAATGCTGAAGCGGCCCCTCTAAATCTAAACACAAAAACAGCCCAAAGAGACTTTACTATCTCTTTGGGCTGTTTTTTTAGCTCCATGTGCCTATAAAACTAGCCGAGTACGCGGAGTTTTATGTCAGAAATCGTCGTTATCATCATGATTACCAAACATATATGTTCGGTAATGGAATTTCATACTGAAAACTAAACCTAATGCTAAAGCATTCCCCATCATTGAACTACCACCATAACTTATAAATGGAAGCGGAATTCCGGTAATTGGCAATAATTGAGTAGTCATACCGATATTTTCGAATACGTGGAATGTAATCATTGCAATAATGCCTGCACAAACATAAGTACAGAATGGATCTTTCATCTGTAAAGTAAGTTTTGTTAGATGGAAAATCAAGAAGAAGAATAAACAAATTACGATACTTGCCCCGATAAATCCATATTCTTCACCGATTACACTGAAGATAAAATCGGTATGGTTTTCTGGTACATATACTTCACGATGTTTGAATCCTTTACCAAAGATTTCACCTGATCCGATAGCATTCAATGAAGATATTAAATGGTATCCATCTCCTGTAGAATAAGAGTAAGGATCTAACCAAGAGTAAATACGTGCGAATTGATATGGACTAAAACCAAGTTTTTCAGAAAGAAAGTCTTGCGCATAAAGAGCCATCCATAATAGTGCCGCGCCGATTACGCTAACAGTTCCAGCAACTGGTAAAATAATTTTCCAAGAAATCCCAGCTACGATAATGATAGCTGCTGTAATAGCAAAGAATACCAATGCAGTACCCAAGTCAGGTTGTTTCATTATAAATAATAATGGAACCAATAATACTAAAAGAATTTTACCTAATAAGATAAAATCTGTTTTTAATGATTTCATTGTATATTCTTCATGGTGTTTACTTACAGTTCTTGCGAGTGCAAGTATAAAGAAAGTCTTCATGAATTCTGACGGTTGGATATCAGCAAAACCTAAGTGGAACCAACTTTTGGCGCCATTTCGGGGTTCAGCGATTTGACCAACACCACCAGGAGCAATCATTAAAATAAGAAGGACGAATATCCCAGCTCCATATAAATACCATGCCATTTTCTTATATTGATCAGGCTCAAAATACATCATACAAGCCACAATACAAGCACCTACAAAGTACCAGAAAAGTTGTTTTGGTACGAAATTAATGCCATACTGACCTGATGTTTGTGCCGAAGCAATAGCCAACAAACTTACAATACAAAATAGCATCATTATGAAAGCGAGCGTCCAGTCAAAACGGTCGGAAAAAGTTCTCTTTGAATTCATAATAGTCACCTAAATTAGTAGATTTAACACAAGTTTTGTCCAGCTCAAGCGGTAGAACCTAGAGGGTTTACAGAATGTAATCCCGATTGTTTTTTCAACACAACGTCACATTTAGGCAATTTTTCTTAAAGAAATCCCTTATTTGAAAACTTTTTTGCCTGTCAGGACGTCTAGGTTTAAGTATAAACGAGCCGCTTTTACTTTAAAATATTATAGTCTATATTATTGTATCATGCTCGTGCACAAAGTTGTGACGAAATCCAATCACAAATGTTTCAAATTTCGCTATAACATCTT
This sequence comes from Rummeliibacillus sp. NPDC094406, assembly GCF_044763875.1. NCBI lineage: Bacteria > Bacillati > Bacillota > Bacilli > Caryophanales > Caryophanaceae > Rummeliibacillus > Rummeliibacillus sp. NPDC094406. The sequence goes on from NZ_JBIWGZ010000007.1 coordinate 187,380, forward strand.
ATAATAATATTGGAAATGAGGTGATCGACTTGGCAAAAAAAATGCGAGCTGCTGACGATTTTTTACATCACTTATATATACATATGAACGAATTAAACCAATTTGTGATTTTTAGTGGTTTAACTTTCCGTGAATTTGTCTCTGCAGTCGGTCCGCTTCAAAATATTTTGCTGCTAAAAAATGAATACGAAGATGGTTCATTTAATATGCATACACGGTTAGAGTTCGTAGAGGAGAAAGGTATACCAAAGTTTGTTAAAAAAGCGATGGATTCCAAAAAGGATTTATGTTGGATCGATTTTTCTGATGAACGTAAGTTAAACCTTCTAACACCACAAGAACAAGCAGAACTACTCTATATTGGTCATAAAAAAGAACCAATCCGTTCTCCCTTTTATCATCAATTACAAAATAAGTATGTATATCTTTCAAGCGAAGAAGAAAAAATCTCTAAAATATACTTCCGTGATTTAGCAGATGTAGAGAAATTAGTAACACAAGTATTTAATATCATTATTCAAGAAAAAGAACGATTAACACCTTTTTGGAGGAGAAAAGCGAATAACCTTAAACCTTTATTTACTGAAGAAATGATGGGGAATTTCCATGAGAATATAAAAGATGGTGTTTTGTTTTCTATGTATAAAATAGAAAAGCCAAAGCTTGCTTATGTCATTGAATTACGCAATATTTCTGATGAATATTTTCCTGATGAAATTTGGGATGATTTGAATGTGATTTTAAAGAAAAAGCCTGATCAGGTTTTAGAACTTCATAAGTAATAGCTCTTATATATTATTTTTCCTATTAATGGATGATATCTATAACGTATTAAAGATTCCTACATATGATAAGTAGGAATCTTTTTATTTTTAATGCAATATTTTTTCAGAGTGCTATTATAGAAATGTTATTTTTTTAGGAAGTTATTTGATGATTGCATAAATGAATGATCCATACTTTTAAATCATTTCATGAAACCATACGGTTCATGCTAAACTATGAATAGAAAAAATCTGGAGGAATTAGAACCCATGAAGAAAAAATTAGGCTTATTATACGGTGGTAAATCAGCAGAGCACGATGTGTCTTTATCAACTGCAAAGGCCGTTATACAAGCGTTACATTTTGATAAATATGATGTATTTCCAATCTTCATCACACGCGATGGTGAATGGAGAAGAGGAACGCAATTAACAGTTCCTGTTGAAAACATTTCAGAATTACAATTTAATACAGATTCAACATTAACAAAAGTAAATGACATTTCTAGCTTTTTATTAGAAGAAAATGAAAAACCGTTCGACGTCATCTTTCCATTACTTCATGGTACAAACGGTGAAGATGGTACAGTACAGGGTTTACTTGAAGTGTTGAATTTACCTTATGTCGGTAATGGTGTTTTAGCATCATCTGCTGGTATGGATAAGGTTGTGATGAAGCAATTATTTGAAGTTGCAGGATTAAAACAAGTCCCTTATGTGTACTTCATCCGAAAAGAATGGAAAAAAGACCAAGATGCTTTGATTGCTAAAATGGAAGAAAATTTAACTTGGCCAATGTTCGTAAAACCTGCAAACTTAGGTTCAAGTGTTGGGATTAGTAAAGCATCGAATCGTGCGGAACTTGTAAAAGCAGTCGAACTTGCTTTAAAATACGACCGCAAAATTGTCGTTGAAACAGGACTCGTTGCACGTGAAGTTGAAATGGGTGTTCTTGGTAATGATGAACCAAAAGTTTCTGTACCTGGGGAAATAAAACCAGTAACAGAATTCTATGATTATGATTCAAAATACAATGATGATAAAACCGGTTTATTGATCCCTGCACCTGTAACAGATAGCGTGATCAACACTATGTCTGACATGGCAATTCGTGCATTTAAAATTTTAGATTGTTCTGGACTTGTTCGTGCAGATTTCTTCGTTACAGCACAAGATGAAGTTTATATTAATGAAGTCAATACAATGCCTGGCTTTACACCGGTAAGTATGTATCCCATTTTATGGCAAAATACTGGCTTAGCATATGGAGATTTAATCGAAGAACTTATTACTTTAGCAATCGAACGCCACGACGAAAAACAACAACTTCAATACCAATAAAAGAGATTGAGTGTGATCTATTGTGAAAAAAACATTGCAACAAATTGCAAAATGGCTAAATAGTGACCAAGATATCCATGAAGATATTGTGGTGACAGGTGTTTCTATTAATACGCGAACGCTAAGAAAAGGTGATTTATTCATTCCATTCCATGGAGAAAAGACAAATGGTCATCAATATGTTGCACAAGCATATGAAAATGGCGCAGCAGCTTCTTTATGGCAAAAGGATGAGCCAAATCCACCTAAAAATGTACCGTTAATTTTTGTAGACGATTCTGAAGTAGCGTTGCAACAAATGGCAAATGCTTATCGCGCGGAACATCAAGCAACATTTATCGGAGTTACCGGTTCAAATGGAAAAACATCTACGAAAGACCTTGTAGCAGGTACGCTTTCTCCATATTTTAAAGTTCAAAAAACGGAAGGTAACCATAACAATCAACTAGGATTGCCACTTACTATTCTTTCCTTAGATGAAGATACTGAATTTGCCATTTTAGAAATGGGTATGGACGGCTTTGGACAAATTGAATTCTTAACAAAAATGGCGAAGCCAAAATATGCTGTTATTACAAATATCGGCGAAGCGCATATGCTTGCACTTGGTTCACGTGAAGGTATTGCCAAAGCAAAATTCGAAATTGTTCAAGGATTTCAACCAGATGGTAAGTTCTTCTATGATGGAGATGAACCGTTATTAAAACCATTAGTAGCAGGGGAAGCAGAGTTAGATGCAACATCATTTGGATTAGAATCTACGGATGATTTAATGGCTAAGAAAATTGAAGCTACTGAAAACGGTAGTACTTTTACTGTAAAAGGAATTGTGAACGGTGATTTCTTTATCCCTATACTGGGACGTCATCAAGTAAAAAATACGTTAGTGGCAATTCTAATTGCTCATGAAGTCGGTTTATCTGATGAACAAATTCGTGAATCGTTAAAAATGGTTTCTTTAACAAATATGCGTATGCAATTAGTAAATGGCGACCAAGGCATTTTATTTGTCAATGATGCTTATAATGCTGCGCCAACTTCAGTACGAGCTGCTTTGCAATTTATGCAAACAACAAATATGCGACAAGATAAATGGGTAGTGCTTGGAGATATGTTGGAACTCGGCGAGTTGGAAAAACAATTCCATGAAGATTTAGCAGATGCGATTGACCCAGCGAATATAGACCAAATTTGTTTATATGGACCACGTATGAAATGGCTCTATGATCAATTACAATTGAAAGTACCAGCGGAGAATTTATTATGGGTTGATGATAATTATGATGCGATTATCGAAAAAATCCGATTAAATGCAAATGAAAACTCTATTATTCTACTAAAGGGTTCTCGAGGCATGGAACTTGAACGTGTATTGCAAGCTTTCACTCATTAAATAGTAATTTTTTTGAGCGAAATCTGGACACAATTACGCCAAGGCCAAATTGAAAGCATAATATAAGAGTACCTAGGGGAAACTGTTTTCTTATAGGTACTCTTTTTTTGATGAATCATATGGTGGGGGGATGAATTTGAAAATCGGTGTATTGTGCCTGCATGGTTTTACAGGTGGTGCTTATGAGATCAAGTCTTTTTGTGATTATCTAGAGCAAAATACTGAATGGACAATTCATGTACCAACGCTATCAGGGCATGGTGAAACGCTTAATCTAGATTTATTTACAGCAGAACATTGGTTGATGGATGCAGAAATTGCTTATAAATATTTATATAAAGAAGTGGATGAAATCTTCATCGTTGGTTTTTCCATGGGCGGTATTATTGCAATGTATCTAGCTTTACGATATAAAGTGAAAGCATTAGTGTTATTAAGTCCCGCTGCAAGATATATTCGTACAAAACAGTTTGTAATCGATTTAAATGGATTGTTTATAGATGTCCTACAGGGGGAGTATAAAGAAAATGAATTTTTTAAACGATATGAAAGAAAACTAATAGATGTTCCAGTGGTCTCTGCAAAAGAGTTTACACGTCTGGTTCGTAAAGTATCTCCTTATTATGAAAAAATTACAGTACCTTTATGTTTGGTGCAAGGTGAAAAAGACGAACTTGTACCGTATACAACAGCAGCATATTTGTATAATAAAGTAGCAAGCACAAAAAAAGAACTGATTACTTCAGCAGAAGGAAAACATCTTATTTGTTATTGCGAAGATGCAGAGAAGTGGTTTAAAAAAGCATTGGATTTTCTAAATAGTTGCAAATAATAGTCGGAACATTTCGAATGATGGTTATTCATTGCATGAATAGGTTACGCGTGTTAGAATATTGAAAGCAATGGATACATTTTGTGTGAAGACTCTCCAAAGTGATGGAGAGTACTTTTTTTTGAACATTACGGTTTATTCTATATTTCATGTGTGAATCACTTGAGAATTGAACCGCTCGGCAAAGACCGGGCTTTCCTTTTTATATAAAATTCCTTTGCATTTTTGCAAAGATATAATAAGTAACGGAAACGTTCCTAACATAAGGCTCGATTTGCCCTATTTTCATCTGAAAATGTAACCATTTGTCAAATGCATAAGCAAAGAAGGAGAATGAGAAGTTTGACAAATTTTTCAGAACTAAATATTAGTGCTTCTACACAAAAATCCCTTAAACGTATGGGATTTGAAGAAGCAACACCAATCCAAGAAGGTACTATTACATTCGCATTAGAAGGCCGCGATATCATTGGTCAAGCGCAAACTGGTACTGGTAAAACTGCCGCTTTTGGTATTCCACTGATTGAAAAAGTTGACCCTAAAAAACCGGAAGTACAAGCTCTTATTATTGCCCCTACTCGTGAATTAGCGATTCAAAGCTCAGAAGAACTTCATAAAATTGGTTACGATAAACGCGCACGTATTCTTTCAGTTTACGGTGGACAAGATATTAGCCGTCAAATTCGTGCACTTAAAAACAAACCACAAATTATCGTAGGTACTCCAGGTCGTATTCTAGATCATATTAAACGTCGCACATTAAAACTTGAAAACGTTGAAACTCTTGTACTTGATGAAGCAGATGAAATGTTGAATATGGGCTTCATTGATGATATCAATGCAATTTTAGAAAACGTTCCAACAGAACGCCAAACACTATTGTTCTCAGCAACTATGCCAGCACCAATCCGCAAAATTGCTGAAACTTTCATGAAAGACCCTGAAATCGTTAAAATCAAATCAAAAGAAATGACAGTTGAAAATATCGATCAATATTTTGTAAAAGCACAAGAACGAGAAAAATTCGATGTCCTTTCACGTCTAATCAATGTTCACCAACCAGAATTAGCAATCGTATTTGGTCGTACAAAACGCCGTGTTGATGAATTAGCACATGCGCTTAATATTCGTGGTTACCTTGCAGAAGGTATTCATGGTGATTTAAGCCAAGCAAAACGTCTTTCAGTATTACGTCAATTTAAAGAAAATAAAATTGATATCCTAGTTGCAACTGACGTTGCTGCACGTGGTTTAGATATTTCAGGCGTTACACATGTTTACAACTTCGATATTCCACAAGATCCAGAAAGCTACGTTCACCGTATTGGACGTACAGGTCGTGCTGGGAAATCAGGCCTTGCTGTAACATTCGTAACACCTCGTGAAATGGGTTATTTACGTATCGTAGAAGAAACTACGAAAAAACGTATGACTCCATTAAAGCCACCTACTGCTGATGAAGCATTAGTTGGTCAACAAGCTCTTGCAGTTGAACAAATGAAAGAACTTGTTGAAAAGAATCATATAAGTGATTACCGTGGTATGGCTGAAGACTTATTAGCTAGCCATGATGCTGTTGATTTAGTAGCTGCAGCACTTAAATCATTAACTAAAGAACCAGATGATACACCAGTTAAAATCACTGAAGAACGTCCGTTGCCAATGCGTCGTTCAGGCGGTCATGGCCATGGCGGCGGCAACAGCCGTGGTGGAAATCGCGGAGGTTATCGTGGTGGACGCGGTGGGAATAATCGCGGAGATCGAGGAGATCGAGGAGATCGCGGCGGACGCCGTGGTGGAGATCGTAGCAATACTCGTCGTGAAGGTGGAAGCCGCGACGGAGGACGCCGCGACGGAGGACGTCGTGAAGGCGGTCGTCGTCAACCTCGTCGTAGTAGCGAAGACTAGTATTCAAACAATTAGAGCATCTTTAAATCGAGCAATCGGTTTGAAGATGCTCTTTTTTTATTATTATTTGGCGTTGTTAAAATGATTGTTGAAAATTTGCAAAGTATAGTTATTGTGACAGTGCACCTTACACATGAGCTAGAAAATTTTCTTAGCGTAAAAGCTAGCATCGGTAGCTGGATAGAATTTTTGCGGAATTGAAACTATTAGATGCTCAAACCGTATATAAGATATCAATATAGCCATAAATTAATGTACATTAGAATGAACATGTTCATTAGACCTGGCTTATAGAACATATTCATATATAAAGGAGTTTGAGTATGACATCACAACCGAAATATCATATTTCAAAAAAAGGTCTGACAGTGTGGCGTATTCATGCGGTAATAGAATCAGCCATTTTATTTATTATTGTGTTTGCCGCATGTGCTTTCACCTTTTTCTTTGATGGCCCAAAATGGATTTATGCGATTTGTATAGTTATATGGATTGCTTTTATATTTTTTGGTGTATATTTATTTCCAAAAATCCGCTGGGATCATTGGCGTTATGAAGTGAGAGAGGAAGAAATTGAAATACAGCGAGGTCTATTTATTGTTGAACGTACGCTTGTTCCGATGGTGCGTGTGCAACATGTAGACACAGCTCAAGGACCAATTTTAAAACGTTATAATTTATCTAGCATGTCAATTTCTACTGCAGCAACGACTCATACTATTCCAGCGTTACCTGTAGAAGAGGCAGATCAATTACGAGTACATATTTCAGAATTGGCAAGGGTGGCGGAAGATGATGTCTAGAGAAGTAAATCATTTACACCCTGTTACAGTTGTACTTAGTTTTCTTTCTAGTTTGAAGAATTTTGTAATACCAATGGCTATTATTTTTTTAGGGAAAGGATTTCGTTATTCACTTAATCCCAATAGCGAGCATTTTATTAAAACACTCATTTCAGGGGGGGCTATACTTCTAGTCATATGTATCATTTTCATCCTTTCTTTTATTAAATGGAAACGGTATGTGTATTGGTTTGAGGATGAAGAGCTTAGAATTGAATATGGTTTATTTGTAAAGAAAAAGAGGTATATTCCATTTGAACGTATTCAAAGTTTAAATTATAAAGAGGGAATTCTTCACCGCCCATTTAAACTTGTTAAAGTGAGCGTTGAAACTGCAGCAGATAGTGGTGAGGCGGAAGCGGATTTGATTGCTATCACACGTGAACAGGCAACGATGATTGAAACAGAGATGAAAAAGGCTAAACTTCATCTGAACCAAGTGGTGAGACATGATTCAGATGATGATGCAAAAGCTATCTACAATTTCGATCAAAAGGAACAGAAGGCACCACGCTTGACTATTCATCGTATGTCAACGAAGGACTTATTAATTTTAGCGACGACTTCTAGTGGTATAGGAGTTGTATTTTCAGGGTTAGCAGCAATTGCATCGCAATTTAATGATTGGATTCCATATGAACAGATCTACGGAGAGTTTCAAGCTTTTATAAAGTTTGGTATGTTATTAATTGGTATTATATCTTTAATTGTGTTGTTGATTTCATGGTTGTTATCTGTTGCGATTACCTTTTTAAATAACTATGGATTTATCGTGGAAAAAGAGGAAGATAAGCTTTTCATCTCGAAAGGGTTATTGGAGAAAAAAAGAGTCACGATTCCGATGAAGCGAATTCAGGGTATTCGTATTGTGGAAAATCCATTTAGACAACTTTTCGGCTATGCAACCATTGTGATAGAAAGTGCTGGGAGTTCAGGGGAAAAGGATGAGAAAAGAATTATTATGCTGCCACTTGTGAAAAAACAGCAAGGATTGATTTTATTAAATAAATTATTTCCAGAAGTGCAATGGGATGGCCCTCTACAGCGTGCGCCAAAAAAAGCATTACTTCGTTATATGTTAAAGTATGTATATTGGTTAACACCCGTTGCTGCTGTTGCTAGTTATTTTGCATTTCCATATGGATTATGGACGTTTCTACTCATTCCATTAGCTCTATTACTCGCTTCTTGGCAGCATCGCAGTGCAGGCTATGCAATAAGAGGTCATCAGCTTATGATTGTCTATAGAGGAATTAGCCGAACTACTTTTGTGACGTTAAAAAGGAGAATACAGGCGATAAAGCTCTCGCAAAGTTATTTTGCAAAACGGAAAGACTTGGCGACATTATCTGTTCATATTATGTCGGGTTCATCGGGTAGCATAGCTGAGATGAAGCATTTTGATTTGATGAAGATGGAGGAAGTCTTTGAGTGGTATGAACCGAATTCTATGAAATAAATTGAAGGCGAGAAATAAAATGAGCTGTTGAGATTTTAGAATACTCAACAGCTTTTCATGTATTATCTTTTTTTAACCCATCTCAAAACTCGCTTTGGATGGAAATCGAATAGTCCGATAATAAGCCCAGTAATAAGCCCTGCAATATGAGCAGTACCATTCACGTTGGGTTGTAAGAATGTCATAATAACGGAAATCACAATAATTGGCATAATAATTTGTTTCAGTTGTGGCATTGTTTTACGTGTATAGTAAACTAGTGCAACAAATGCTCCAAAAATACCAAAGATGGCTCCGCTTGCGCCAATACTTGCGTAGTTTGGCGGTTGTATTAAAAATGAAACAGCATCTCCCATAAAACCAGAGACTAAGTAAATTGTAAAAAATCGTAGTTTACCAGCAATACGTTCTAGTTCCGGACCGAATACGTATAACGAGAACATATTGAAAAGTAAGTGGAAGAACCCTCCATGGATGAACATAGATGTAAACAGTCTCCAGTACTCACCATCCGCAATTAAATAATTAACAGATGCACCCATAGTAAGAATATTATCGCCTAGTGGTGGAATTAGACCAATTAGATAAACGACAACGTTGATCGCAATTAACGACGAAATAACAGGATATAGTTTTATGTATTGCGAAAGATTTTCTGTACGATTAAACATGTATTCACCTCGATTTTAATATGATTATTATACATTGTTTTATCAGCAAAATGAAAGGAGAAGCAAACATGATAAAAGGAATTGGACTAGATATCGTAGAAATATCAAGAATAATGAAAGCAAATGACCTTAGCCCACGATTCAAAGAAAAAATTTTAACATCACGAGAACTAGAAATTTTCGATCAGTTAAAGACTAGAAGACAACTAGAATTTTTGGCAGGAAGATTTTCAGCTAAAGAAGCATATTCTAAAGCGAATGGGACAGGAATTGGAAAGGAGTGTGCTTTACAAGATATAGAAATTTTACCTAATGAAAAGGGTCAACCGATTTTATATTTTAAAAAGGAACTTGTTCAAGGCTTTGTAAGTATCACACATTCAAAAGAATATGCGGCTGCTCAAGTTGTTCTGCTCGCATAAATTTTAAAGCTCGTTCATAGGATACTTTAATGGAAAATGGAGAAAGGATGGAGATTTGCGAAAATTTCTCACTTTAGGACTAGTATTTATAACGGCAGTATTATTGTTAGTAGCTTGTGGATCAAATTCAAAAGAGGATGTTGTGAAAAAGACAAGCAAGAAGTGGACAGCCGCTAAGGGTTATGAGGTTAAGGCTGTTATGGAGATCAAAACGAGTGGCGACTCAAAAAAATACGATGTAAATGTATGGCATACAAAGCCTGAATTTTATCGTGTTGCAGTATCAGAAGAAGGTCAAGAAACATCTCAAATGATTATACGAAATGAAGAAGGAGTATTTGTTGTTACGCCATCTCTGAAAAAGACATATAAATTCCAAAGTGATTGGCCAAAACAAAATAGCCAAGGATATTTAATTAATGCTTTGGCAGACGATTTAGCTGCGGATAAAACTGCAGAAATGAAAGAGACAAAAAATGCGTATATCTTCAAAGCAAAAACACGTAACAATCATTCTAAAATGCTCCCAACTCAACAAGTTTATATAGACAAAAAGACATTATTGCCTACGAAAGTGATTGTATTAAATGAAGCGAATGAAGAACAAATTCGCATCACTTTCAAAAAGATAACGCTTGGTGTAGCTAAAAAGGCTTCTGATTATGCAATCGAGGATTTTACAAAGACAAGCGATACAAAAGCTGATAACAAAGATTCGAAATCAGACGTTACATCAGCAGAAGGAACAGATAAAGGTGATGGTAGTAAAGCAACTACAAGTGAACAAAAAACAACAGATGATAAATCTACAGATGATAAAGCAACGGATAAACAGTCTACAAATGAAGAAGGCAATGCAGCAAATAGTGAAGAAACAATTGCAACTACAGCAGATACAGATTCAGATACAAATGCAACAGCTACAGATGCTACTGAAAATGCAGGTGCAGACATAGATTCTGAAGATTTTAAAACACATTACCCTGTATTAAAATGGGATAATGTTAAATTAACTGATGAAGAATCATTACAAATGGATACAGGTACTCGTAAAATCTTATCATTTGAAGGAGATAAGAGCTTTACAATCATCCAAGAAAAAGTTACGAAAGCTGATCAACTTTATATCCCTGTATTCTCACCTGGTGACCCAGCAGATTTAGGATTTACAATTGGAGCAATTACTGATAATTCAATTACCTGGGAAGCAGATGGGGTTTCATTCTTTATCGCTTCAAATGATTTAAGTAAGGATGAATTAATACAGGTAGCGTCTTCAATGGTAAATGGAGAAGTAAAATAACATAATGATTGACCAAAGCTTTTGAAGGGACGATAATAGAAAAAAACAAATAAGAAGGTTAGTAAACATGAACGAACTTCTTCAATTTCGTCCTACCAAAGCGATTATAGATTTATCGGCAATTCGATATAATATAGAAAACCTACGTAAGCATTTGCAATCAAGTGTTGAAATAATTGCAGTTGTAAAAGCAAATGCTTACGGTCATGGTGATGTGCAAGTTGCCAAAGCTGCATTAGAAGCAGGAGCAACAATGTTGGCAGTTGCAACACCAGAAGAAGCATTACATTTAAGGACATCAATTGATAAAACACCCATATTGATATTAGGAGCTGTCCCGGTAAATTTTGCACCATTCGCAGCTAAAGCTGATATTACACTCACAGTATTTTCACCAGATTGGATTAACGAAGTTGCTTTTACATCAAAAGAGTTAAGCAATCCTTTAAAAGTACACATAAAAGTTGATAGTGGGATGGGTCGTATTGGTGTACGAACAGAAAAAGAGTTAAAAGCTGTATATGATGCCATAACTATGGCAAATAATATAGAAGTAGATGGTATTTTCACTCATTTCGCAACTGCAGATGAAGAAGATACATCGAAGTATGATCATCAGTTAGAAGTGTTCAAAGGTTTAGTAGCAAGTTTACCAGTAAGACCTCGCTTAGTACATGCAGCAAACACGGCGGCTTCGTTGGTCAAAGAAGACGTTCAGTTTGATGCCGTACGATTTGGAATATCTATGTATGGTCTTGCTCCTTCGACATTTGTCGAAAAACGTCTCCCATATGCATTACACCCAGCATTAGCGTTAGAAAGTGAATTAGTGCATGTGAAGAAAGTTGCTAAAGGCGATACAGTCAGTTATGGCGGTACATATGTAGCGCAACAAGATGAATGGATTGGCACGATGCCTATTGGGTATGCTGATGGGGTTATTCGTGGATTATCCGGGCAAGAAGTTTTAATAGATGGTACTAGAGCACCTATTATCGGAAGAATTTGTATGGATCAATGTATGGTTAGATTACCTAGAGAAATGGCAGTTGGCGAAAAGGTCGTCTTAATCGGCAAACAACAACAAGATGAAATTCATATCCAAGAATGGGCAAATCGACTTCACACAATTGTTTATGAAATACCATGTATGCTTTCACAAAGAGTGCCAAAAATTTATAAATAATTTATAAATAAATTGTTACTTCTGTAGCATGATAGATGGGGTTTTAAATGTTATTAATACGCTATAAATAGTAGTTTGTCCTATAAGTCGACAAATTCAGAAAAAAATCAACGCTTATGTCAAATACTTACTGATACTGTCTTTTCAACGCCTAATTTTAATGTTAGGATAGTAGGTAAGTTAAGAGGTATAATAGGTGATTTGTTTGTGGAGGTGTTGGCTGTGAGTCAAAGAAGAATGGAAGAAGTCCTTATCCAATTACCAGAACGAATGGTTTCTGAAAACATTGAACAAGCTTATAGACAAATAACAAAAAATACGAATGAATGCGTTTATATTCCAACAAAACGATCTATTCATACAAATCAAAAAAATCACATGCGAGAAGCAATGGTTAAAGGATATGTAGAAATGTCACAGATTAACTTATCTATATGTAGTGAATGCTTACATGTTGAGTATGAAGCGGAACATATGGTGGAGCGACTCGTAAGCGGAGGATGAAAACTTGAACGTTAAACGTGGTGACGTTTTTTTTGCAGATTTATCGCCAGTAGTCGGGTCAGAGCAAGGTGGTACTAGACCCGTACTGGTTATTCAAAATGACATCGGAAATCGCTTCAGTCCTACAGTAATTATTGCAGCAATAACTGCTCAAATCCAAAAAGCAAAACTACCTACTCATGTAGAGATAGATGCGAAGAAATATGGGTTTGAAAGAGATTCAGTTATTTTATTGGAACAATTACGAACAATCGATAAATCCAGATTGACTGATAAAATCACACAACTAGATGGGCCATTGATGGAAAAAGTAGAAGAAGCTTTAGAAATTAGCTTGGGTCTTTTAAAATTTTAAATAGCATACATATTGAAACGCCAGAATGAATTATTCTGGCGTTTTTGTTTATCTAAAATTCCAATTATAGGAATATATATCCAACCTATTATAGAAAAATATTACGAAAATAACAGTGTAAAGTTAGATAATATATTATACAATTAGAAAAAGTTAGTAATAAAATAGATAATATGGGATTATTTCTTTTTGGTACTAATAATGAAATGTTATTTATTGAAAATATTACACATATCCATAAAATTTAAAAAGAGTATATAAGTTTAACCAATTGTGTGTGTAAAATATTTTATTTTTATTGTGCTATGGAGTTCTTTCTAGAATGAGATAGTGAGTAAGGCGATGGACGTATTGTATATTAATGATAAAAATATTGGAAAACTTAAGTGATTTGGGGGCGTATTTAGGATGGAAGGGTCTTCTGTAGATATTTTGACAGAATGGGATATTGTTGCCGCACGTCAGCTTGGTCGCAAGGAGGCTAAATCGATTGGTTTTGGTGCAGTAGATCAAGCACGAATTACGACAGCCATCAGTGAACTAGCCCGTAATATTTATTTATATGCTGAACAAGGAAAAATTGAAGTGGCAAGAATGATAGGGGGATTTTCTGAAGGGATTTGTATTGTTGCTTCGGATTCTGGCCCTGGAATAGCTGATATTCAGCAAGTAATGCAAGAGGGGTTTTCAACTTCACAAGGTTTAGGTGCTGGTTTACCAGGTGTTAGACGATTGATGGATGAATTTGAAATAGAAACGGAATTAAAAAAAGGTACTACCATTACTATTAAGAAGTGGCTTCGATTGGAAAATGATTAATATCACAAAGAAATAATTAATAATTGTAGAAAAGCACTTATAAGATATCGATACTTACTAATCAGAAAGGGAATTGTCCAAAGCTGTTTTTGGACAATTCCTTTTTGGCTTTCAGAAGATATGTAAATTCTTCCTATGATAAAATAGGATAGACAAAAGAAAGGTAGTGAACTTATGGATGACAAAAAAATGCATCAGTTAATCGCCACAGAAATTGGTATTCGTACACATCAAGTAGAACAAGTAATTCAATTACTTGAAGCTTCTAATACAGTACCGTTTATAGCACGCTATCGAAAAGAAGCAACAGGTTCGTTAGATGAGGTACAAATAAAAGCAATCGAAGACCGTTATCACTATATTCAACAATTAGAGCAACGCAAACAGGAAGTTCTTCGCTTAATTGATGAGCAAGGAAAACTAACGGAAGAATTAGCAAAAGAAATTAATGTTGCAACCATTTTAAAACGGATTGAAGATTTATATCGTCCATATAAACAGAAACGACGCACAAAAGCTACAATTGCAAAAGACAAAGGCTTAGAGCCATTAGCGGATCAATTAACGGCATTTGACAAAACGCCCCTTCAAAAATTGGCAATGCCCTTTGTGGGTGAAAAAGTGGAAAATACTGAAGAAGCATTGCAAGGAGCTTGTGATATTTTGGCAGAACGCTTTGCAGATGATGCCGCAATTCGTGAGAAAATCCGAAAGATATCATGGCAACAAGGTAAAATTCTAGCTGCTGTTAAAAATGCAGAGCTTGATGAGAAAGCTGTGTTCGAAATGTACTATGAATACGAAGAACCTGTTAATAAAATCGTGCCGCACCGTATATTAGCTATTAATCGTGGTGAAAAAGAAGAGGTTTTAAAAGTAAGTATTCAGGTACCGGTAGAACGTGTACATCAGGTTATGCGAAATGAATGGATACCTGCTTCTTCCTCACCTGCTGTTTCGCAAGTAGAGTTAGCGATTGAAGATGCATATAAACGTTTAATTCAACCATCAATTGAACGAGAAATTCGCAATGAGTTAACTGAAAAAGCCGAAGCACAAGCAATCCATATTTTCTCGGAAAATTTACGTAATTTATTGTTGCAACCACCGATGAATGGACAATATGTGCTAGGGGTAGACCCGGCGTATCGAACAGGCTGTAAACTAGCAGTTGTAGATGACACAGGTAAAATGCTTGAAATCTCCGTCATCTACCCGCATACAGCAAAAGGTGATATAGAAAAATCTAGAAAAACCTTTAATGATATTTTAAAACGCTACCCAATTTCGATTATTGCAATAGGAAACGGTACAGCTTCTCGTGAGACAGAACAATTTGTATCCGAATGCTTAAAGGAATCAATTAGCAATGCTGCTTATGTTATTGTGAGTGAGGCAGGGGCTAGCGTATACTCGGCATCTGAAGTAGCGCGCGGGGAATTTCCTGACTTGCATGTAGAACAACGAAGTGCTGTATCAATTGCGAGACGTTTACAAGATCCTTTAGCAGAACTTGTGAAAATTGATCCTAAGGCAGTAGGTGTAGGACAATATCAACACGATGTTTCACAAAAGAAATTAGAGGAGTCATTAACATTTATAGTAGAAACAGCAGTAAACCAAGTTGGAGTAGATGTTAATACTGCATCGCCATCTTTACTTCAATATGTCTCAGGTTTATCCAAGACGGTAGCTGAGAATATCGTGAAAGTTCGTAGTGAAAATGGAAAATTTACAGCTCGTACACAACTAAAGAAAATCCCAAGACTTGGTGCTAAGACTTATGAACAAGCTATTGGGTTTTTGCGAATTCCAAAAGCAAAAAATCCGTTAGATGCTACTGCAATCCATCCAGAAAGCTATGATTTAGCGAAACTAATTTTAGAAGCTGCACATATCGATAAGAAACAAATTGGTTTGCAGGAAGCCGAACAAGCAATTGGAGAACTAAATATTTCTGCACTAAGCGAAGAGTGGGGAGTAGGTGAAGTAACACTAAAAGATGTTGTTGATTCACTTATGAAACCTTCACGAGATCCTCGTGATGCTTTCCCACAACCATTATTAAAAAAAGATGTTCTTAAAATGGAAGACTTACAACCAGGAATGGAGCTACAAGGTACAGTACGAAATGTCGTTGATTTTGGAGCATTTGTCGATATTGGTGTAAAACAAGATGGTCTTGTACACATTTCAAAACTGAAAAAAGGATTTGTAAAGCATCCGTTAGATGTTGTAGCGCTTGGTGATATCGTAACGGTTTGGGTAGATAAAGTAGAAGCCGGGAAAGGTAGAATTTCTCTTACAATGCTACCACCTGAACAACAAATTGATGAATAATACTGGTCATACTTAATGAAAGTGTGATATTAAGACTTTTGAAAAAGGTATTTAGTTTGGCTCTGTTATAGGATATTGTTGATTTTTTTTGAATCTACTTGAGCTAAAGGTGGCGACTCCTGCGGGAAAGCGAGCCAGACGAGACCCTGCAAGTGAGCGAAGGCGAACGAGGAGGCTTGTTGCTTCGCCTGCGGAAAGCGTCCGCCTGTGGCGAAATTGATGAAATATCACCAGTATTGTTCAACAAAGTCTTTATATTAAAAAGAAATCTAATATGAAATTCAATACTTCACTGTCGTGAGGTATTGAATTTTTGTTAGGAGGTACACTATGACAGACCGTGATTTACAGCAGATAGTAAGTGATATTTCAGAGCAAGTGTTTCGCAAACCGTTTCAGCACCAGGCTTATTTCAACAAAAGACTTCGTACAACAGGTGGACGTTATCTTTTACAATCCCATAATATTGAGATTAACCCCAAAGCATTTGAACAGTATGGACTTGAAGAAATAGAAGGAATTATACGTCATGAACTATGTCATTATCATCTTCATATAGAAGGAAAGGGATATCAGCATAGAGATGCCGATTTTAGAATGCTTTTGAAAAAAACGAATGCGCCTCGCTTTTGTTCTAATTTAGATCAAGGTAAGAGAAGAAGTATTAGTAAACGATATACGTATGTATGCGTTAAATGTGGAACGAATTATCATCGAAAGATTAGAATGAATACAGCTAGATACCGTTGTAGCAAGTGTCTTGGACAACTCAATTTGAAAAGTTAAAGTTTTTTTAGAAAAACGCTTGACGAATATAATATAACTCTCTATAATAGTAAAAGTCGACAAGGTGATAACACATTGAAGCGACAAACAAATGAAGGTTATTCCGAAGTAGCTCAGTTGGTAGCAGCATCTGACTGTTAATCAGAGGGTCGCAGGTTCGAGTCCTGCCTTCGGAGCCATGGCCCCTTGGTCAAGCGGTTAAGACACCGCCCTTTCACGGCGGTAACACGAGTTCGAATCTCGTAGGGGTCACCATTTAATGGTTCGGTAGTTCAGCTGGTTAGAATGCCTGCCTGTCACGCAGGAGGTCGCGGGTTCGAGTCCCGTCCGAACCGCCATTTTATTGGGGTATAGCCAAGCGGTAAGGCAACGGATTTTGATTCCGTCATGCCCTGGTTCGAATCCAGGTACCCCAGCCATTTTCTTTTTGTTATTTCAGCTACGAGTCATTAGCTCAGTTGGTAGAGCATCTGACTTTTAATCAGAGGGTCGCTGGTTCGAATCCTGCATGACTCACCATTTTATCTCTTGACATGATAAAGAAGGTATATTATAATAATACTTACTTGTTAAGAAAAGATGCGGTCGTGGCGGAATGGCAGACGCGCTAGGTTGAGGGCCTAGTCGAGGTAACTCGGTGGAGGTTCAAGTCCTCTCGATCGCACCAAGAAAATTTTATAATATGCGCCCATAGCTCAACTGGATAGAGCGTCTGACTACGGATCAGAAGGTTGTGGATTCGACTTCTGCTGGGCGCACCATATTATTAACATTTTAATATTATATATTTATGCGGGTGTAGTTTAGTGGTAAAACCACAGCCTTCCAAGCTGTTGTCGGGAGTTCGATTCTCCTCACCCGCTCCAATATGAACCTTGAAAACTGAACAAGCAAGACGTTAATCAATAAACTTTGTTTACTAACTTATGTTAGTGACAAGGACAAACAATAGATATCATCTTATAGATGATACGCTAGCAAAGCTAATGAGCTTTCAAACTTTACTTTTATGG